>NZ_JAPFQL010000072.1 GCF_028446585.1 Intrasporangium calvum | reverse complement strand
CCCCCACTCGAGTGGCCCGACCGTCCACACCCCCACCCGGCCGGGCCTGTGGATCAGGGGGCCACTCGAGTTCGTCGGTCTCCAGACGACGCGGCCGTATGCCGCCGCGCTCACTCCCAGCCCCACCCCCACTCGAGTGGCCCCACCGTCCACACCCCCACCCGGCGGGGCCTGTGGATCAGGGGGCCACTCGAGTGGGAGGGTGGGCGGCGTCGGGCGCTTCGGTGTGAATCACGTGACGCGGCAGCGCAGTCAGGGCGACAAGGGCACCGAGCACCGCTGCCGCGGCGGCGCACAGCACGGCAGCGTGCATACCGCTGACATACGCCGCCTGGGCGGCCTCCAGGATCGCGGCACCGGTCTCGCCACCGACCTGACCCGCGGCGACCGTGGCGCCGCCGAGCGTCTCACCCACGGAGGCGGACACCTCCTCGGGCAGCCCGGACGGGAGCAGACCGGAGACCGTGGAGCCGTACACCGCCGCGAGGACGCTGCCCAGCACGGCCATCCCGAGGGCGCCGCCGAGCTCGCTCGCGGTCTCGACGAGCGCGGACACCGACCCGCTCCGGTCGGCCGGCGCGACCCCGATGGCGTACTCCGTCACGAGGGCCGCCACGGCGACGAGGCCCATGGCGACGAGCGAGGCGGCAACCAGCACCACCCAGATACTGGATTCCACCTGGGCGAAACGGATTCCGAGGAAGCCGAGGGCCGCGACGGTGAAGGCGAACGCCATCACCGGTGGACGTCCGATCCGGGCAGCCACCGCGGCCGCCCCGGGAGCCGCGCCGCCGACGAGAAGTGAGGGCACCAGGCTCCAGAGCGCGGCGGAGAGCGCGGAGTAGCCGAGGACGGACTGGATGTACTGGGTCGTGAGGATGGCGCTGCCCATCATCCCGAACATGCCGATGACCTGGATGACGATGGAGCCGCCGAAGCCCTGGGCCCCGAAGAGCGTCAGGTCGACCATCGGGGAGCGGACCATCCCCTGCCGCCACACGAAGAGGAAGCCGGCGACGGCACCCACGCCCAGGTAGCCGACGAGGACCGGCGCCCAGCCGTCCGCGGCAAACTCCTTCAGCGCCTGGATGACGGGGAGGACCGCGGTGAGCGAGAGGACGGAGCTGAGCAGGTCCACCCGCGTTGTCTCGCTTCGCGACTCGGGCAGCAGGAACGGGCCGATGGCCAGGAGGACCAGCATGAAGGGCACGTTGATGAGGAACACCGACCCCCACCAGTAGTGCTCGAGGAGGATGCCCGCGACGACTGGCCCGATCCCGACACCGCCGGCCAGGACGGCGGACCAGATGCCGACGGCCTTGGCCCTCTGCGCAGGTTCGGCGAACAGGTTGCGGATGATCGCCAGGGTGCTCGGCATGAGGGTTGATCCGCCGACACCGAGGAGTGCTCGAGCGAGGATCAGCCACTCGGGTCCGGGCGCATAGGCCGCGACCACCGATGCGGCGCCGAACGCGAAGGCGCCCAGGAGCAGGAGGCGCCGTCGCCCCATGCGGTCGGCGACGTTGCCCATCGTGAGGAGGAGTCCGGCAAGGACGAAGCCGTAGATGTCGAAGATCCACAGCATCTGGGTCGCGGTCGGCGCGAGCTCCTCGGCGATGTGCGGCACGGCGAAGAAGAGGACGGAGACGTCCATCGAGACGATGAGCAGCGGCAGGCAGAGAACCGCGAGTGCGGTCCATTCGCGACGCCCGGCGGTGGAGGGTGCCATGGCTCAGAACCTAACTGTGTAGTGACAATAGTGTTTATGCAGTACGCCAAAAGTAGAGGACTTCTGTGTATCTCACAAGCAGTTAGCTAGGATGGCCCCATGTCCACGCTCCCCCGCTACCTGCAGCTGCTGTGGGGGCTCGAGCCAACGGGGCGCCGCGGACCCAAACCGGGGCGGAGCGTGGCCGAGATCGGGGCCGCCGCCGTCGCGATCGCTGACCGCGCGGGCCTGTCCGCCGTGTCGATGAAGAGCGTGGCGGAGGCGGTCGGCTTCACCCCCATGTCGCTCTACCGCTACGTGGACAGCAAGGACGAGCTGCAGGCGGTCATGCTCGACGTCGCCTACGGCCCTCCGGACCTCGACTACGGCAACCGGGACTGGCGGAGCCGAATCTCACTCTGGGCCACCGAGATCGCCGAACGACGCCTCGCACACCCGTGGACCGTCGAGCTGACGCCGAGCACGCCACCCCTCACACCCAATGCGATCGCCTGGATGGAAGCAGGCCTCGAAGCCCTCGCCGACACGCCCCTGACCAGCCAGCAACGACTTTCCGCCATGCTCGCCGTCGACGTGTGGGGCCAGAATCACGTCCGCCAGTCGACGCGGATGGGGCTGGTCGGACCGGTCGACCCCGAGTCACCCCAGGGCAGCTACCTGGAGCTCATCACCGAGCTGATCGACCCGGACCGCTTCCCGCACCTCGCCAAAGCCGGCCCCGAGGGCCTCGGTGACGACGACGAGGACTTCTACGTCGAGGAGTTCGAACGTGGCCTGGGACTGCTGCTCGACGGCATCGAGGCCCTCATCGCGCGCGCCGGGTGACGCGCGGATCGACCCCGCTTCCGACCAGACGCTGCCGGGGTCAGGCCCAGCCGCGCTCGTCGACCCCGCCCGGCACGTCGGCGTCCGGGTCGTAGGGGGTCCGCGTGAAGCGGAACGACTGCAGGTCCAGGTGCGAGACCGACCCGTCGGCGCCGCGGACGACGCGCAGCGGCTCGCCGAGGTGGTAGCCGTCGAGGCCGCGCCACTCGTCCGGGCCGACCCGCTCGAAACGTGACCCGCGACCCTCACCCGGGGCGCCGAGGAGGAGCTGGTCGCCAACGGCCGTGGCCAGGGTGACGCTCGGTCCCCAGTGCCAGAGGCCGACCAGCTCGAGCACCCCCGGGTCGCCGGCCGCGTGCCAGGGCTCGGGCAGCTTCGGCTCCCGCGCCATGAACTCCGTGAGGAGCGCGCTGACCTGCGGCCCGAACGGCCCCGCGGTTGAGTTGGTGAACGACACGAGGCCATCGCCCGACTCGACGTCGACGCGCAGCCCGGCGAGGAAGCCCGGCATGGAGCCGCCGTGCCCGACAGCCCGCCGTCCCTCGACGTTCCACACCTGCCAGCCGAGGCCGTGCGCGACGGTCCACGGCAGGCCGGGGTTGTCGCCTACGACGTGCGGCTCGAACATCTCGGCCAACGTGTCTGCGGACAGCACGTCACCCGTGTCCCCAGCGGCGAAGGCAGCCCAGGCCGCGAGGTCGGTCACCGTCGTCCACAACTGGCCGGCCGGTGCCATCGCCCCGGCGTCGTGCTCCGGCTCGGGGAGCAGGACGTCGGCGAAGGGGTGGACCGCCCACCCCGGCGCCGCCTTGCCGACGGGACGCGCGGTCGTCCGCTCCATCCCCAAGGGTGCGAGCAGCTCCCGGCGCACCACGTCGAACCAGCTCTCGCCGTGGGCCCGGGCCAGCAGCTCGCCCAGCGCCCCGTAGCCGACGTTGGAGTAGTGGAACCGCCGCCCGGCCCGGAACCGCTGGACGACCGGCGACCCGGCCAGGTCGTCCCAGGACCCGCCGGGCGTCCGCTCCCACCACGGGCCGTTGGTCTCCGCCTGGACGCCGGCCGCATGCGCGAGCAGCTGGGCGATGGTCGCGCCACCGAGCCGCGAGCCGGGGACGTGGTCCTCGAACCGGTCGGCCAGGTCGAGCCGGCCCGCATCGCGCAGCCGCATCACCGCGACGGCGACGAAGGTCTTGGTGATCGACCCCATCCGGTACTGCGTGTCGAGGTCGGCCGGCTCACCCGAGGCCCGACCGTCGAGCGTCCCGATCGCGCGCCCCCACACCATCCGCCCGTCCCGCACCAGTCCCGCCGCCACGGACGGCAGCCTCGAGTCCCGTTGGAGGCGCGCCAACACCCCGTCGAGGTGCCGGACGGTTGCTGGCTCGAGAGCGTCGCTGTTCACCCGGCCACCCTAGTGACGGCACGTCGGCCAGCGACCGAGCCCAGCGGCATACGGCAGCGGTCGCGGGAACGGCCCACCCTGTGGCGTGGCGTCCGGGACCCCGGCAGGATGGGAGGGCGTGTCCACGCGGGCGTGGCATCGGATATCTTGATGTCAAGATTTCTCATGATCTCTCTCAACACCCTCGGAATGGAGCTCAGGTGACGGACTCGAAGATCATCTACACCTACACCGACGAGGCCCCCGCGCTCGCCACGGCGTCGCTGCTGCCGATCGTCCAGGCGTTCGCGGCGAAGGCCGGCGTCGACGTGGAGACCCGCGACATCTCGCTCGCCGGCCGCATCCTCGCCGCGTTCGGGCTCGCTGACGACGCCCTCTCCGAGCTCGGCGCGCTGGCCAAGCGTCCCGAGGCCAACATCGTCAAGCTGCCCAACATCTCCGCCTCCATCCCGCAGCTCAAGGCGGCCATCAAGGAGCTGCAGGACGAGGGCCACGCAGTCCCCGACTACCCCGACAACCCGACGACCGACGAGGAGAAGGCCGCCCGCGCCGCCTACGACAAGGTCAAGGGCTCCGCTGTCAACCCGGTCCTGCGCGAGGGCAACTCGGACCGCCGCGCGCCGGCCTCCGTCAAGAACTACGCCCGCAAGCACCCGCACTCCATGGGCGCCTGGTCGGCTGACTCCAAGACGAACGTCGCGACCATGGACGCGCACGACTTCGCCCACAACGAGAAGTCCGTCGTCCTCGAGCACGACGACACCCTCCGGATCGAGCACGTCGCCGCCGACGGCACCACCACCGTCCTCAAGGACGCACTCCCGGTCCTCGCCGGCGAGGTCGTCGACAGCACCGTCATGGAGGTCGCCGCGCTGCGCGAGTTCCTCGCTGCGCAGGTCGCCCGGGCCAAGGAGGAGGGCGTGCTGCTCTCCGTCCACCTCAAGGCGACGATGATGAAGGTCTCCGACCCGATCATCTTCGGGCACGCCGTGCGCGCCTTCTTCCCCGACGTCTTCGAGACGTATGCCGCTGAGCTGACTGCCGCTGGCGCCTCCCCCAACGACGGGCTGGGTGCCGTCCTCAGTGCCATCCAGTCCCTGCCCGAGGACCAGCGGGCGCAGATCGAGGCCGCCTTCGAGAAGGGCTTCGCGGAGGGCCCGGCCATCGCGATGGTCAACTCCGACAAGGGGATCACCAACCTGCACGTGCCGAGCGACGTCATCGTCGACGCCTCGATGCCGGCGATGATCCGCACCTCCGGACACATGTGGAACGCCGCCGGCGACGAGCAGGACACCCTCGCCGTGCTGCCCGACAGCTCGTACGCCGGGATCTACCAGGTCGTCATCGACGACTGCCGCGCCAACGGCGCCTTCGACCCCTCGTCCATGGGATCGGTCCCCAACGTCGGCCTGATGGCCCAGGCGGCCGAGGAGTACGGCAGCCACGACAAGACGTTCGAGATCGCTGCCGACGGTGTCGTCCGCGTCGTCGACGGCTCCGGCACGGCCCTGCTCGAGCACTCGGTGGCCGCCGGGGACATCTGGCGCGCCTGCCAGACCAAGGACGTGCCGATCCGCGACTGGGTCAAGCTCGCGGTGACGCGCGCTCGGGCGACCGGCGCTCCGGCCGTCTTCTGGCTCGACGAGGCCCGCGCGCACGACGCCAACCTCATCGCCAAGGTCAACGAGTACCTCGGCGAGCACGACACCGAGGGCCTCGACATCCGCATCCTCAAGCCGACCGAGGCGATCGCCTTCTCGCTCGAGCGGATCCGCAAGGGCGAGGACACGATCTCGGTGACGGGCAACGTCCTGCGTGACTACCTCACCGACCTCTTCCCGATCCTCGAGCTCGGCACCTCGGCCAAGATGCTCTCGGTCGTGCCGCTCATCAACGGCGGTGGCCTCTTCGAGACCGGCGCGGGCGGCTCGGCCCCGAAGCACGTGCAGCAGCTCGTCGCCGAGAACTACCTGCGCTGGGACAGCCTCGGCGAGTTCCTCGCGATTGCCGTGTCCTTCGAGCACCTGGCCGGCGTCACGGGCAACGCGAAGGCCCAGGTCCTCGCCGACACCCTCGACCGGGCGACCGGCAAGGTTCTGGACGAGAACCGGTCCCCGGCGCGCCGGGTCGGCCAGATCGACAACCGGGGCAGCCACTTCTGGCTCGCCGTCTACTGGGCGCAGGAGCTCGCCGCGCAGACGGAGGACGCCGAGCTGGCCGCTGCCTTCACCGACGTGGCGGCCCAGCTGACCGAGAAGGCCGACGCCATCGACGCCGAGCTCATCGCGGTGCAGGGCCAGCCGACCGACATCGGCGGCTACTACCGCACGGACGAGGACAAGGTCGCTGCGGTCATGCGGCCGTCGCAGACGTTCAACGACATCCTCGCCACCCTGGGCTGACCTTCACTCCACACTCGAGTGGCCCCGTTGTCCACCTGTGGATGGCGGGGCCACTCGAGTTGGAGGGGTCAGTCGGGGCGTGCCTGGCGCGGTGTCGACCCCGAGGTTCATCCCACCCCGCGGGTCCGCCCGACCATCAGGCCGTCGGGGTGTCGAAGTAGCTCCCGAAGTTGGCCGCGAGGCTGAGGTCGCCCTTGGCCTTGATCTTGCCGGTCATGAACATCATGACCGGGTTGCCCTTCTTGGTCATCAGCTTGGTGAAGGCCTCCGGGCCCATCGTGAGGTTCAGCGTGGCGGTGCCCTCGTGACCAGGCTCCGCGGTGCACTGGCCGTCGGCGATCCGGATGGTCCAGTCGTCGGACCCGCCGTCGGGTCGCTCGGTGATGCTCCAGTGGCTCGTCAGCGCCACCGAGCCGGCCCGGTCGGCCCGGAAGAGCGCGGGCATGGCCCGGAAGACCGCCGCGATGACCTCGCTGCGCGTGGTGCCCGCGAGGAGGGCGTCGAGGTCGCGGTCGGACAGGGACATCAGGCCGGAGACGAGGTCGTCGGCCGGCAGCCCCTGGAGCTGCTCGGGGGTGGCGCTGCTGAGGTCGATGGCGGTCATGGGTGCTCCTGGCGCAGTGACGATGGGGTCTTACCCACAGTAACCTACCTGTGGGTAGATCAGCTCTCGACCCTGGCCGCCAGAGCCTCGTCCAGGAACCAGCCGGGCACCATCCCCGCCTCCCGTCCCGGCTCGATGAAGTACTCCACCCCGAACATCGCGGCGAACACGTCCTCCGGCATCGCGAGCATCATCCCGGCATCACTCGCCTGGCTCGCATGGGCGGCCAACGCGGCCCGTTTGACGTCGAGATACGCCGACACGTCGACGGCCCAGTGCAGCTCGGCCTCGGGCATGCCGAGCGGGTTGCCGTCGTCCATCGGTCGGTCCGGGTTCCACTCCTCCGCCCCGGGAGCCCCCGCGGCGGCTGCCGCCTGGAACCCGCGGCGCAGCTCGTCGCGGTTCATCGTCACCTGGAGGACCCGCGTGCCAGCGAGTGCGGCGGCCCGTTCGACGACGGCGTGGACCTTGATGTGGTCGGGGTGGCCGTAGCCCCCGTGCCAGTCGTAGCCGGTGACAATGTCGGCCTGCTCCTCGCGCAGCACCTCGGCGACGCGGGCGGCAGCCTCGTCGAGGTCCGCCCTCACGAAGCTCTCCTCGTGGTCGTTCTGGTCCCAGCCGCTCATCCCGGAGTCGGCGTAGCCGAGCCACACCACCCGGTGCAGGCCGATCGCCGCCACCGACGCCGCCAGCTCGGCGCGGCGTCGCTCGACGACCGTCTCACCGTCGGCGAGGTCGTCGGGCGCATCCCCGTGGTCGCCGTTCGTCGCGACGACGAGGACGACCCGGTGCCCATCGGCGACGGCGCGGGCCATGGACCCGGCGGTCTGGGACGCCTCGTCGTCGGGGTGGGCGTGGACGAAGACCAGGGTTGCCATGGGGCCACCCTGACCTGATGTCCGCAGCGTCGTCAAAGTCTGTGGAGCCCAGCCGAAGACTCGGGCGCGTCGCCCCGGGAAACGAGCCCAGCGGCATACGGAAGATGCCGTATGCCGCTGGGCTCACCCCGCGCGGAAGGTCAGGCCTTCTTCGTGGTGGCCTTCTTGGTCGCCCGCTTCGCGGGGGCCTTCTTGGCCGTCTTCTTCGTCGTCTTCTTCGCGGCGCGCTTGCGGGTCGTGGGGCCCTTGGCGCGCTTCTCGGCGAGCAGCTCGAAGCCGCGCTCCGGGGTGATCGTCGCGGGGTCGTCGCCCTTGCGCAGGGTCGCGTTGGTCTCGCCGTCGGTGACGTAGGGACCGAAGCGACCGTCCTTGACGACGACGGGCTTGCCGCTCACCGGGTCCGCGCCGAGCTCCTTGAGCGGGGCTGCCGCGGCGGCCCGACCGCGCTGCTTGGGCTGCGCGTAGATCGCGAGCGCCTCCTCGAGCGTGATGTCGAAGAGCTGCTGCTCCGAGGCGAGCGACCGGGAGTCGGTGCCCTTCTTGAGGTAGGGCCCGTAGCGGCCGTTCTGCGCCGTGATCTCGACGCCCTCCGCGTCGGTGCCGACGACGCGCGGGAGGCTGAGCAGCTGGAGCGCCGTCTCCAGGTCGATCGTCGCGAGGTCCATGTCCTTGAAGAGGGACGCGGTGCGTGGCTTGGGCTTGGCCGCCTTCTTGCCGCGGCCGGACGGGGCGGCGACCTCGTCGTCCTCGATGACCTCGGTGACGTAGGGGCCGTAGCGTCCGGCCCTGGCGACGATGTCGCGCCCCGTCTCGGGGTCCTGGCCGAGCACCTTGCCGTCGTCGGCCGCGGCCTCGAGCAGCTCGCGGGCCTTGGCGGGGGTCATCTCGTCGGGTGCGATGTCGTCGTTGATGGTGGCCCGGCGGGGGGTCGCCGGGACCTCGGCGCCCTCGGCGAGCTCGCCCGTCTCGAGGTCGACCCCCGCGGGGGCGACCTCCTCGACGTAGGGGCCGTAGCGCCCGACGCGCACGACCATGCCGTCGCCGAGCGGGATCGTGGAGATCTCGCGGGCGTCGATCTCGCCGAGGTCGTCGACGAGCTCCTTGAGCCCTTCGGCGGTGCTCGCCTCGTCACCGAAGTAGAACCGCTGGAGCCACTCGGACCGGCCGAGCTCGCCGCCCGCGATCCGGTCGAGGTCCTCCTCCATCGAGGCGGTGAACTCGTAGTCGACGAGCTCGCCGAAGTGCTCCTCGAGCAGTCGCGTCACCGCGAAGGCGAGCCACGTCGGGACGAGGGCCTGGCCCTTGGTGTAGACGTAGCCACGGTCCTGGATCGTGCCGATCGTCGAGGCGTAGGTGGACGGGCGGCCGATGCCCTTCTCCTCCATGGCCTTGACGAGGGTCGCCTCGGTGTAGCGGGCGGGCGGGGCCGTCTCGTGTCCGTCGGCCTCGGCCCGGACCACCTGCAGCGCGACACCGGTGGACAGCTTGGGCAGGCGGCGCTCCTCGGCCGCGGCCTCGGCGCGCGCGGTCGCCTCGTCGTCGCGGCCCTCCTCGTAGGCGGCGAGGAAGCCCTTGAACGTGATGACCGTGCCGGAGGCGCTGAACTCGACCTGGCGGGCGCCCTCGACCGCTGTGTCGACCGCGAGCTTGACCGTCGCGGTGGACCCGCGGGCGTCGGCCATCTGCGAGGCGACGGTCCGCTTCCAGATCAGCTCGTAGAGCGCGTAGTCCTCGCCGCGCAGCTCGCCCGCGACCATGGCTGGGGTGCGGAAGCGGTCACCGGCGGGGCGGATCGCCTCGTGCGCCTCCTGCGCGTTCTTGACCTTCTTCTCGTAGCGACGGGGTGCGCCGGGGACGTACTCGGCGCCGTAGAGGTCGCGGGCCTGGCTGCGGGCCGCGGTGAGGGCCGCATCGGACAGCGTCGTCGAGTCGGTCCGCATGTAGGTGATGTAGCCGCCCTCGTAGAGCCGCTGGGCGACGCGCATCGAGTTCTTCGAGCTCATCCGCAGCTTGCGGGACGCCTCCTGCTGGAGCGTCGAGGTCGTGAACGGCGCGGACGGGCGCCGCGTGTAGGGCTTCTCCTGGACGTCGGTGACGCGCGTCGCACCCTCGCCCACGGAGAGGCAGGCCTCCGCGATGCGGCGGGCGAGCGCCTCGTCGACGTGGATGACGTTGCGACCGGTCAGACGGCCGTCGTCGGCGAAGTCGCGTCCGGTCGCGACCCGCGACCCGTCGACCCCGGAGAGGCGGGCGGTGAACTGCTGCGCGGCACCGTCCGGCGTGAAGTCGCCCTCGACGTCCCAGTAGGACGCCTTGACGAACGCCATCCGCTCGCGCTCGCGCTCGACGACCATGCGGGTCGCGACGGACTGGACCCGGCCGGCGGACAGGCCCTGGCGGACCTTGCGCCACAGCACCGGGCTGACCTCGTAGCCGTAGAGCCGGTCGAGGATCCGGCGGGTCTCCTGCGCGTCGACGAGGTCCTGGTCGATCTCGCGGGTGTCGTTGACGGCGCGCTGGATCGCCTCTCGGGTGATCTCGTGGAAGACCATCCGCTTGACCGGGACGCGCGGCTTGAGCGCCTCGAGCAGGTGCCAGGCGATGGCCTCGCCCTCGCGGTCCTCATCGGTGGCGAGGTAGAGCTCGCTCGCGTCCTTGAGCTTGCGCTTGAGCTCCGCGACCTTCTTCCTCTTGTCCGAGTCGACGACGTAGTACGGCTCGAAGCCGTGGTCGACATCGACGGCGAACTTGCCGAAGGGGCCCTTCTTCATGTCGGCGGGGAGCTCGGACGGGTTGGGCAGGTCCCTGATGTGCCCGATCGACGCCTCGACCTCGTAGTCGCCCCCGAGATACGAGGCGATGGACTTCACCTTGCCCGGCGACTCGACGATGACGAGCTTGCGGCCCTTGCCTGCGGCCATGCTTCACCTGTGTCTTCCTGCCATCCAACGGCAGCGGATTCGTCGCTGCGTGGTCGTGGACGCGCCCCGACCGTAACAGCCCGCGTCAAGCGCAGTCACAGCCTGGTCGGGTTACTCAGGAGTCCGACGGTCCCGCCTCGTGCCGCGAAGGACCAAGGTCGAAGGACCCGCAAGGAATGCACACTCGACGGAAGCGGTTGGAAGTGATACTTTACTAATCAACTACTTCGGAGGACTGACCATGACCGCCCCGCTCATCTACCTCAGCCACGGCGCCCCGCCCCTCGCCGATGACGCGCGCTGGACTCGTGAGCTCGCGGACTGGTCCGGACAGATCGAGAAGCCCAAGAACGTCCTGATGGTCTCGGCCCACTGGGAGGACGCCCCGACGACGCTCGGGTCGACCACGGGTGCGCCGCTCGTCTACGACTTCTGGGGCTTCCCGCAGAAGTACTACGAGGTGACCTACGACGCCCCGGCCGCCCCGGACCTGGCCGACGACGTCACCAAGCTCCTCACGGCCCCCGGGCAGACGAGCTCCACCCCGGTGCACCGGGACGAGTCCCGCGGCCTCGACCACGGCGCCTACGTGCCGCTCAAGGAGATGTTCCCCGAGGCGGACGTGCCCGTGCTGCAGATGTCGATGCCGACGCTCGACCCGCGCGGCCTGTTCGAGATCGGCCGCAAGCTCGCTCCGCTGCGCGACCAGGGCACGCTCATCGTCGGCTCCGGCTTCACGACGCACAACCTGCGCTGGTTCAACCCGCGCGCCGGCGCCGACGCCGCCCCGCCGATGGCGAGCGCGGAGTTCGACCACTGGGCGCAGGAGGCGATGAAGGCCAAGGACATCGACAGCATCCTCGACTTCCTCGCCAAGGCCCCGGCCGCCCGGGAGGCGCACCCGCGCACCGAGCACTTCGCGCCGCTGTTCGTCACGCTGGGCGCCGCCTACGAGTCGGGCAGCCTCGACAACGAGAGCGTCATCGAGGGCTTCTGGTTCGGTCTGTCGAAGCGGTCCTGGCAGTTCAACTGAAGTTCGTGTCCCGCGGGTGACCCCGGGAACCTCGCTCCTGTCCCCCTCGTTCACTGAGTGTGGGCGCCCCACGCACGCGGCCGCAGCGCGGAACCTCCCCTGACTCCAGCGCTGCGGCCGCCCCCGTGCCCAGACCCGTGCATCCGGGACTCCTCGGGGTCGTCCCCGGCGGGAACCGGGGAAATCCCCCGTCCGTTCCAGACGCGCGCCACGTAGAGTGGCTAACGCCCTTCCAGCCGTATGCCGCTGGGCGGGCTCCGGGACGCCGGCCACGTCCCAGCGTGGCCGGGACAAAGGGGAAGGACCCGTTCGACGATGAGTGACCAGCCCGCTGCCCAGCAGGCCCCTGCCGCAACCCAGGCAGCCCCCGCACCACTCGAGCCTCCGGTGTCGGAGACGCACCTGACCCTGACCCCGCCGCCTCCGGTGACCGCGGTCGCGGAGACCTCCGCCCCCAAGATGGCCCCGGCCGTGCCGGAGGCAGCCCTGCCCGGTCTCGAGGCGAAGGTCGACACGTACCTCGACTCGCTGCTCAAGGCGGCGGCCAAGTCACCCGAGTGGGAGGCGCGCGCCGCCGACGTGCGCACCATGGGCACCGACGAGATCCGCTTCGCGGCCGAGTCGTCCAACCGGATGCTCCAGATGCCGGTCAAGGCGCTCAACGAGGGCTCGCTCTCCCAGGGCTCGAAGGTCGGCCAGACCCTGCTCGACCTGCGGCGCACCGTCGAGGACCTCGACCCCTCGCAGGCGACGGGGACGAAGAAGTTCCTCGGGATGATCCCGTTCGGCGACCGGATCACCGACTACTTCCGCAAGTACCAGTCCGCCCAGTCCCACCTCAACGGCATCCTCCACTCGCTCCAGTCGGGTCAGGACGAGCTGCAGAAGGACAACGTCGCCCTCAACCTCGAGAAGAAGTCCCTGTGGGACTCGATGGGCCGGCTCAACCAGTACGTCTACGTCGCCGAGCGCCTCGACGCCAAGCTGGCGGCCCAGGTGGCGACCGTGGAGACGAGCGACCCCGAGAAGGCGAAGGCCCTGCGCGAGGACGTGCTCTTCTACGTCCGGCAGAAGCACCAGGACCTGCTCACCCAGCTCGCGGTGTCCATCCAGAACTACCTGGCGATCGACATCATCATCAAGAACAACATCGAGCTCATCAAGGGCGTCGACCGGGCCACCACGACCACCGTCTCCGCGCTGCGCACGGCCGTCATCGTCGCCCAGGCGCTCAACAACCAGCAGCTGGTCCTCGACCAGATCACGGCCCTCAACTCGACGACCTCGGGCCTCATCGAGCGCACCTCGGAGCTGCTCAAGACCAACTCGGCCCGGATCCAGGAGCAGTCGGCGAGCTCGACGCTGAGCATCGAGTCGCTGCAGAAGGCCTTCGCCAACATCTACGACACGATGGACAGCATCGACCAGTTCAAGGTGCGGGCCCTGGACAACATGGCGGCGACGATCGGCTCCCTGGAGACCGAGGTCGCCAAGTCACGCAGCTACCTCGACCGGGTCTCGGCCCAGGATGCCCGCCGTGCGTCGGGGGCGGCGCCCGGTGCCCTCGACCTCGGCCCGGGCAGCTGACACCCGGGCCATGAGGGTCGCGCCCCTGCCCGTCACGCACTTGACGCTCGGGGCAGGATGAGCGGGACGAGGACACCGACGAAGAGGACGAGAGACGTGGGAATCCGATCGTGGTTCGGGTTCGACCGGCCCGAGACACCGGACCTGCCCACCAGCGGAGCGCCCGGGCCACCGACGACCGAGCAGCTCCTCGGGGCGCTCGACGCCGTCGAGATCCAGGCGAGGGAGGGCCGCGTCCCGGGCGTGGTCCTCTCCCGGCTGCTCCGGGTGACCCGGGTCGTCCGCGAGTCGATCCCGCGCCTCGAGCGACTCGGCATCGGCAGCGCCCAGGGCTACAGCGTCATGGCGACGGCGACCGACTACCTGCCGGTGGCCATCGGCAACTACCTGCGCCTGCCGCGCGACTGGGCCGACACCCGCCCGATCGCGGCCGGCAAGAGCTCGGTCATGCTGCTCGTCGACCAGCTCGACCTGCTCGGCGCGACGATGGACAAGGTGGCCGACGCCATCAACCGTTCGGACGCCGAGGCGATCATCGTCCACGGCGCCTTCCTCGAGGAGACGTTCGGCCACGCCTCCACCGGTGGCTCGCTCGGCCTCGGCAGCCCGGATCCCACCCCCCAGCCACCTGCCGCGCCAGGTGGCGGGCCACTGGCCCCACCAGAGTGACCGCCGGTGACCCGAGTGACCACCAGTGAGGATGCGGAGAAGCGATGACGACTGCTGAGTCCGCGCTGGCCGAGAGCATCGACGCGCTCGTCGACGTCGCCCGCCTCGCCGGCATCGACCCGGGTGCCGCTCGCGACGAGGGCCTGCGGGTCGCGGCCGCCCTCGCCGAGTCGGTGCCCGGTGCGGCGCGCGAATGGGCCGCCGTGGCCCTGCCTGCGGTGGCCGACCCCGCGACGATCAACGAAGCGTTCTTCGAGGCGGCCTCCAAGGGCCGTCGGTGGCGACAGCACCCGACCGACCTGCTCGTCGCCCTCGCCGGCTCGGACCACGACCTGGCCGCCGACTACGCCGAGGCGCTCACCGAGATCGCTTCCGACGCAGTCATGCTCGGCACCGCACCCATCTGGGTCATCGCCAACGCCACTGCCGCCAGCGCCACCTACCTCGCCGCGGCGAACCGCCCGACCACCCGCGCAGGGTCTCCAGCGCTCCCGCCGCTGCCCCCGGGCGTCGGCACGGACGCCGTGCTGCGCGAGTGGGGCTACCAACGCACACCCGACCCCGCCGGCGCCGCGGCGTCGAGCGGGACCGAGCCCAGCGGCATACCCCCTGCTGGCGATCCTGCTGCGACGCAACGGGATCCGGTGGCTCCTGCCGCGGCAGCCGAGGATGCGGAGCCGACCGAGCCGGAGAAGTCCGTCGAGGAGCTGCTGGCCGAGCTCGACGCGATGATCGGCCTCGACCGGGTCAAGAAGGAGATCCACCGGCAGGTCGCCCTCCTCAAGGTCGAGAAGATGCGAGTCGAGGCGGGGCTCAAGGCCGCCCGGATGAGCCGGCACCTGATCTTCGTCGGCAACCCCGGCACCGGCAAGACGACCGTCGCGCGCCTCGTCGGGGCCATCTACCGGGCGCTCGGCCTGCTGCCCCAGGGACAGCTCGTCGAGGTCGACCGCTCCGAGCTCGTCGCCGGCTACGTCGGGCAGACCGCGATGAAGACCGCCGAGGTCTGCGCCAAGGCCGTCGGCGGCGTGCTCTTCATCGACGAGGCCTACGCGCTGACCGGAGACCAGTTCGCCCAGGAGGCGGTCAACACGCTCGTCAAGGAGATGGAGGACCACCGCGCGGACCTCGTCGTCATCGTCGCCGGCTACCCCGAGCCGATGGTCCACTTCATCGCCCAGAACCCCGGCCTCGCGAGCCGGTTCACGACGACCATCGAGTTCGACGACTACAGCGACGACGAGCTGCTCGCCATCCTCGACTCGATCGCCGCGAAGGCCGAGTACGAACTGACCGACGAGGCCCGCCGCCGGGTTCGCCACGCCCTCGAGGCGACCGCGCGGACACCGGCCTTCGGCAACGGGCGTTTCGTCCGCAACCTCTTCGAGCACGCCGTGGGCCGGCACGCCTGGCGGCTCCAGGACGCCGTGGAACCGACGGTCGACGACCTGCGTCTGCTCACCGAGGACGACGTCGTCGAGCCGGCGGGTGCCGACCCCGACCGACCCGCCGACGACGTTCCGGAGCCGGTCAGGGACGACCCCGATGGTGCCGTCGAGGGTGACGGGTCAGGCTCCAGTGAGGACCTTCAGCCCAGCAAGGAGCCCCGATGACGATCGTCCAGGCCCAGCCCGCGACCATCCGTGGGTCCGGCACGACGATCCAGACCGCGGTGCGGGGGCTCCTCCAGGGCACGCCGGGCCGGATGCGGCTCATGGGCATCCTGGGGGTCATCGCAGCGCTGCTCCTCGGCGGTGCCGCGACCAACGCCATCCTCGCCTCCGAGGCAGCCGCCGAGCGCGCTGCCACCAACACCGAGCAGGTCGTCCGCATGCAGTCGATCCACGTCGACCTGCTCCGCGCCGACGCGCTGGCGACCAACGCCTTCCTCGTCGGGGGCCTCGAGACAGCGGAGGCGCGGGCGCAGTACGACGCCGCGATGGCGACGGTGGCGAGCACCATCGCCGCCGGGGCGGCCAACCAGCCCGCAGACGCGACCGCCCTCGGAGTCCTGGCCCAGCACGTCCAGGGCTACGCAGCGCTCGTCGAGCAGGCCCGGTCCAACAACCGCCTCGGGCTGCCCGTCGGTGCGCGCTACCTCACGGAGGCGAGCGCGTCGCTGCGGACCGAGGCCATCCCCGTCGTGACGACCATCGTCGCCGCCAACGGGGAGCGGGCCCAGCAGGAGTTCGAGCGGACCAACTCCAGCGTGCAGCTCTACGTCGGTGTCGCTGCGCTGGTGCTGCTGGTCCTGGTCGCCGTGTGGCTCGCCCGACGCACGCACCGCTATCTCAACCCGTCCTTCGCCCTCGGCGTGGCCCTGCTCCTCGTGGGACTGTTCGTGGCCGCGTCGACGATCGGTGGGCTGGGGACGGCGTCCGCCGAGATCGCCACCGGCGACTACCGGCGGGCCGTCGACCTCGCCCAGGTCCGCACCGCCGCCAACGACGCCCGGGCCAATGAGAGCCTCACCCTCATCCAGCGCGGGAGCGGTGGACCTTACGAGGACGCCTGGAAGGCCAACGACAAGACGATCCGTGAGACGTTGGGACGGCTCGACAACTCATCCGGTCTCGAGCGCGCCTGGCAGCGCTACGCCCTCGCCCACGCGGAGATCCGGGGGGCCGACAACGACGGCCGGTGGGAGGAGGCCGTCGAACTCGCGACCAGCCCGACCGCGGACGGAGCCACCGACACCTTCACGACCTTCGACCGCCAGGTCACCGAGCAGCGTGACGCAGCAAGCACCGCCGCCATCCAGCAGCTGGCCTCGCTCGGCGGCGGCAGCACGGTGTGGGCCGTCCTCGTCGCCCTCCTGTCCCTCATCGCCTCGTGGCTCGTCCTCAGAGGCATCGGCCAGCGGATCAAGGAGTACCGATGACCCCGACGCGCCGCCGCACGCGCCTCGTCGCGAGCCTGCTCGGGGCGGCCGCCGTCACGCTCTCCGCGTGCACGGGCGTCACCTACGAGGCGACTCCGTTGCCCTCCCAGACCACGACACCGTCACGGTCGGCGGCGCCCGCCACCCCGGTGAGCTGCGACAACCCGACCCAGTCCTACGACCCGCTGCCGTCGATCCCCGTCTCCAGCAGCATCTCCGACAGGACGGTCCGCAGGATCCTCGACCGCGGCTCGCTCGTCGTCGGCGTCTCGGCCGACACCTTCCTCTTCGGCGCGCGCGACCCCTTCACCAACCGGATCGAGGGCTTCGACATCGACATCGCCCGGGCCGTCGCCAAGAGCCTGCTCGGCAGCGAGTCGAAGGTGCGGCTCCGGGTCATCACCGCCGCCGACCGCCTCGACGTGCTCAAGAAGCGCGAGGTCGACATGGTCGCCCGCAACATGACGATGACGTGTGGCCGGTGGCAGGAGATCGCCTTCTCCGCCGAGTACTACCACTCCGGGCAGAAGGTCCTCGTCGCCAAGGACCCCAGCGGCACGGTGCCCACGACGACGATCGAGGACCTCAAGGGCAAGCGCGTCTGCGCGCCGCAGGGCACCTCGACGCTCGAGAAGCTCCGGTCCGTCGACGGCGTGCAGGCCGTCCCGGCGCGGGACCACACGGGCTGTCTCGTGCTCTTCCAGCAGGGCAAGGCCGATGCCATCACGGGCGACGACACCGTCCTCGCCGGCCTGGCCGCCCAGGACCCCTACACGGTCGTCACGTCGGCCCCAGCGGTGACCGACGAGCCCTATGGTCTCGGCTTCAACAAGGGCGACGTCTACCTCGTCCGCTACGTCAACCGGGTGCTCGCCGACCTCAAGGCCGACGGCCGGTGGAAGGCCATCTACAACCGGTGGCTGGCCGACCCTCTCGGCCCGGCCCCCGCACCACCGCCGGGGGTCCACGGGAGAGCCGGCTCGTGACGCTCTCCGGGGCCGTGCCCCCACCGCCACCGTGGCCGCCGTCCTCCCCCGGACCACCCCCCTCGTCGCCCGCCACTCCATCCGGTGCACCGGCCGACGCCGTGCAGACGGCCGCTCCCGCGGCGCCCGGGAGCCTCGGCGTGCCGGTGCAGGCGACCGAGGCCCAGCCCTACCTCGCCGCCCTGCGCCAGTGGGTGAGCCAGCGCCGGGCCGACCTCAGCGACGTCGACTCGGCGATCCTCCGGCTCACCCCTGCGGAGCAGACGGCGATCACCACCGACCTCACCGTCGCCCTCACCTTCTGGAAGGCGATCAACGACCGCCTCACCCTCCTGGAGACGACCTTCGACGGCGGCCGGGTCGGTCCCAAGGAGGCCGAGCGCCTCTCCACCCTGATCCACGGCCGGCTCGACTCCAACACGACCGAGCACCTGTCCCTGCCGGCCAGCGGCTCGCTCGCGGTGAGCCTGCCCGAGGCGTGCCGTCTGCTCGACTCCCTGACGCGCACCCTCCAGGCCCGCGCCTCCCTCGCGCCCGGGGCCCTCGAGGCGACCCAGCGCATCACCGTGCTGCGAGCCGGGGCAGAGCGGGTCCGCGACCAGGTGCCCCTCGTGCCGGCCGGCCCGGAGCGCGACGCTGCCGCCGAGCGGCTGGCCCGCCTCGACCGTCGAGTCGCCGACCTCGTCGAGCGGGCCCGGCGCGGCGCCGACGTCGGCGGGATCATCGGCCCCCTGGAGATCGACCTCGCCATGCTCGAGCGCGACCTCATCGTCGCGGCCGCCGAGCGGGCCAACGCCGCCCAGGACCGGGCCGACACCCGTCAGCTGGTGGAGGAGCTCGACGCCCGGGCCGAGGCGATCCGGTCCCTCGAACGCCAGTGCATCGCCGCGGTGACGCCCGCGCCGCACCTGGCCATCCCCAACGTGCGCGCGCTCGGGCCCGTGCCCCAGGCGGCCGCCGAGCTCGCCGGCTACCGGCAGCGGCTCGACCGCGTCTCGCGGGCGCTCGACCTCGCCCACGAGACCTACGCGGCAGCGCTGGCCGAGCGGGACGAGGTGGTCGGACTGGCCGGAGCGGTCGGCGCCATGCTCGAGGCCCAGCTCGAGGCCCAGCTCGCTGCCCATCGTCCCGCCGAGGCCGTGCGGGACGACATCGACGCGCTCCGCGCCCGCCTCGAGAGCGTGCTGGCCGAGACACCGATGCCGACCGTCCGGGCGCGGGCCCTCGCCGCCGCCTACCAGTCCTACGTCGAAGCCGTGACGCGTCAGCCGTCCCGACCAGGAAGGGCCCACCCGTGACCACGAGCCCCTCGCCCACGAGCACCGGCCTGCGGTGCGCGCAGCCCGGCTGCACGGGGACGATCGTCGACGGCTACTGCGACGTGTGCGGCATGGCCCCGACGTCCGCCCCGACGTCCCCCAGCTCGCCCGCACCGGCCCCCGCAACGCCCGCTGCGGCAGACCCGACCGGCACGCCGATCCCGACGCCCGATCCCGCCGGGGCCGTGGCCGACCCGGACGCCGCGCTCAGCACGGTGCCGGACGGCACGCCGTGCGCCCAGCCCGGGTGCACGGGCACCATCGATGCGGGCTACTGCAACGTCTGCGGGACCCCGGCCCACCAGGAGGAGATCGTCCAGGTCGTCGAATCGATCGCGACGCGGCCCGCAGGCGTGGGACCCGAGCTCTCCACGCGGTCCGCCGCCTCCAGCATGCTGGCCTCCGCGGCCCTGGGGTCGAAGCGCGCCCGGCAGAGCGGTTCCGTCGTGACTCGCCGCACCGGCGGATCGCAACGCCTCCGCAGTGCCCGCCTCGGCGGCGGGATCACCACGGTCCGCCCGGCCCCGACGATCGATGCCGAGAAGGCCCTGCTCAAGGACCCCGTCGTCCCCGAGGCGAAGCGCTTCTGTCCCAAGTGCGGCGAGCCGGTCGGCCGGGGTCGGGACGGCCGCCCGGGTCGCACGACCGGGTTCTGTGCCAACTGCCGCCACCCCTTCTCGTTCGACCCGAAGCTGCGCCAGGGCGACCTGGTCGCCGGGCAGTACGAGGTCGCCGGGTGCCTCGCCCACGGCGGACTCGGCTGGATCTACCTGGCCCGCGACAAGAACGTCTCCGACCGCTGGGTCGTCCTCAAGGGCCTGCTCAACTCCGCCGACCCCGACGCCCTCGCCGCGGCCATCGCCGAGCAGCGGTTCCTCGCGCAGGTCTCGCACCCCAACATCGTCGAGATCTACAACTTCGTCACCCACGACGACGCGGGCTACATCGTCATGGAGTACGTCGGCGGCACGTCGCTCAAGTCGATCCTCAAGCAGCGCATGCAGAAGGCCGGCTTCTACGACCCGCTCCCGGTCGACCAGGCTCTCGCCTACCTCCTCGAGATCCTCCCGGCCTTCCAGTATCTCCACGACCTCGGCCTGGTCTACTGCGACTTCAAGCCCGACAACATCATCCAGGTCGGCGACGAGGTCAAGCTCATCGACCTCGGCGGGGTGCGGCGGGTCGACGACGAGGACTCCGCGATCTTCGGGACCGTCGGCTACCAGGCACCCGAGGTCGCCGAGCTCGGCACCTCGGTCGGCTCGGACATCTACACCATCGGCCGCACCCTCGTCGTGCTGACGATGGAGTTCCGCGGCTACCAGTCGACCTACCTCAACGTGCTGCCGCCGCAGGACTCGAGCCCGGTCTTCCAGAAGTACGACTCCTTCTACCGGCTCGTGTCCAAGGCGTGCGCACCCAACCGGGACGACCGGTTCGTCTCCGCCGACGAGCTGCGCTCGCAGATGGTCGGGGTGCTCCGCGAGGTCGTCGCCATCGACCGCGGGTCGGGCGCCGCGACGACCAGCGTCGGCTCCCTGCTCTTCGACGCCCCGACACCCGGGGACGAGGCCGACGACTGGCGCAACCTGCCTGCCCTCCGGCGCGACCCGCACGACCCGCAGACCAACTGGCTGCACACCATCACCGGCAGCCCCGAGCAACGCCTCGCCGTGCTGCGCGAGGCGCCCGCAAGGACCGCCGAGGTCCTCCTCGACCTCGCCCGCACCGCGCTCAGCGTCGGGCAGCACGGCCTCGCCGAGTCGTCGGCGACCGAGCTGCTCACCAACGACCCGTGGGAGTGGCGCGCCGTCTGGATCCAGGGCCTCATCGCTCTGGACCGCGGCGACGCGAAGGCCGCGCAGGCCGCGTTCAACGCGGTCTACGGCCAGGTGCCCGGCGAGCTGGCCCCGAAGCTGGCGCTCGCGCAGGCGAGCGAGCGGGCCGGTGACGACGCCGTCGCGGAGAACCTCTACATCGCCTGTGCGCGCACCGACTCCACCTACGTGCCGATGGCGGCGTTCGGGCTGGCCCGGATCCGCGCGGCCCGCGGAGACGTCGACGGCGCGGTCGCTGCCTACCAGCTCGTCCCGGCCCACTCGAGCGCCTACCGCACCGCTCGGGCCGGGCTCGCCGAGCTGCTCGCCCGCGCCAACCGCGGCCTCCCCGACCTCTCCGAGGCCCTGCGGACCCTCGCCGACACCTCGCTGACGGCCCGGCGCCGCGCCGAGGTGACGACCCACATCTACCGCGAGGCGCTCGCCTCCGTCCGCAAGGACGGCCCACACCCCGACGTGCACCTCGGCACCCACCGGGCGACGGAGCCAGGCCTCCGGGTCGGCCTGGAGCAGGCGCTCCGCGAACTCGCGAGCCGGACCCCCGACCCCAGCGAGCGCGTCGCGCTCGTCGACGAAGCCAACACCGTCCGCCCCTGGAGTCTCTGGTGACCGAAGCCCCGCCGCCCCACCTGCCGCAGGCGACGCAGTTCCCCCAGGCCACCGGCCCCGGCCCAGGTCCTGACACCGGCCCCGACGCCGGCCCCCAGGAAGGCCCCCAGGAAGGCCCCCAGGAAGGCCCCCAGGAAGGCCCCGAACCGCCCTGCCCGGTCTGCGGCACCCCCAACCCCACGGACGCGAGCTTCTGCGAGGCCTGTGGAGCCGGCCTGGCAACCGGGACGCGGGGAGCGGGAGCGAGCCCAGCGGCATACGGGGGCGTGGCGAGCCCGGCCACCCCGCAGACGGCACCCGCCGGCGAGGAGTCCCCGCTCGACGTCGGCTGGACGGGCGCCGTCCCGTCTGCCGCGACCATCTCGACGACGGGCGCGGGACCGGCCCTCGAGCGCTGCCAGGCGTGCGGGGAAGGGCACTACGTCGACGGCTACTGCGACCACTGCGGGTCACCACCGCCGGACCCGCGCCACCACTTCGCCGAATCACCGGCGGGGTGGGTCGGCGGAGTCTGCGACATCGGACGGCGGCACGCCCGCAACGAGGACGCCATGGCCCTCAGCGCCGGCCAGCGCCCCGGCAGCCGAGCGGTGCTCGTCGTCTGCGACGGCGTCTCGATGGCCACCGACTCGCACATCGCCTCGCTCGCAGCCGCGCAGGCCGCCCGCACGGTCCTCGACCAGCCGCTGCCTCGCGGGGTCGGCACCCGGGAGGCCTGGGAGGCGGCCGCGGCCAGGGCGCTCACCACCGCCGTCGCCACGGCCAACGACGCCGTCCGGGCCGCCGTCGACGACGAGACCGACAACCCCCCGTCCTGCACCATCGCGGCCGCCGTGGTCGAGGACGGCGCCGTCGTCAGCGGCAACGTCGGCGACAGCCGGGTCTACTGGCTGCCCGACCGGGCCGACCTCCGCCCCCGCCAGCTGGGGCAGGACGACTCCTACGCGCACGAGCAGATGCTCGCCGGGGTGCCGCGGGAGGCGGCCGAGAACGGCCCGCACGCCCACTCGATCACCCGCTGGCTCGGCACCGACGCGCCCGACGACCTCGCCCCGCACCTCACCACCCTGACCACCGAGGAGGCCGTCGACGGCTGGCTGCTCGTCTGCTCGGACGGCCTGTGGAACTACTGCTCCGCGGCCGACGACATGCGGGTGCTCGTGCACAACATGGCCGCTGAGGCGGGTCCCGACGCGACGCCGACAGCGGTCGCGCAGGCCCTCGTCGACTTCGCCAACGAGCAGGGCGGGCGCGACAACATCACGGTTGCCCTCGCTCGACTGGGTGGGCAAGGATCACAGGAGACGACCGGCGCCGAGGCCGCGCCACAGGAAGGTGACCGCATCGATGGCTGACTTCACCGCCGAGGTGTTCCAGAACGAGTTCCTCCCCGACGGTGGGACCGACGTCCACGCGATCGTGCGCGTCACCTCGACCGGCGCGTCCGCCGCGACGTCGATGGGCGTCGTCGACCCCGGCTCCGCCGCAGAGGTCATCCTCATCGACACGTCCGGCTCGATGGGACGCCGCGGGGTCATGGAGGCCGGCCACGCCGCCAAGGCCGCGCTCAACGAGATCGTCGACGGCACCCTCTTCGCCGTCGTCTCCGGCAACGGCACGGCGCAGATCGTCTACCCCTACGCCCACCAGGGCGCGCTCGCCGTCATGTCGTCGCACACGCGCGGCGAGGCGCGCCGGGCCGTCGAGGGCCTCCGCGCCCAGGGCGGCACCGCGATGGGCACGTGGCTCAAGCTCGCCCGGCAGATCTTCGAGACCGTCCCGCACGTGCAGAAGCGGCACGCGATCCTGCTCACCGACGGCGTCAACGAGGGCGAGACGCCCGCGTCGCTGCAGGCCGCCGTCCAGTCCTGCATCGGCGTCTTCCAGTGCGACGCCCGTGGTGTCGGTGACCAGTGGCGCGTCGACGAGGTCCGGGCCATCTCGTCCGCCCTGCTCGGCACCGTGGGGCTGGTGCCCGAGCCGGAGGAGCTCGCCGCCGAGTTCGAGGCGATGATGCGCGCCTCGATGTCCCGCGGGGTGGCCAACGCCGAGCTGCGGGTGTGGGTGCCGCAGGGTGCCGAGCTGCTCTTCGTGCGGCAGGTCTCGCCGACGCTCGAGGACCTCACCGTCCGCCGCTCGACCGTCAACCCCCTCACGGGCGCCTACCCGACCGGCGCCTGGTCGGACGAGAGCCGCGACTACCACGTCGCCGTGCGGCTGCCCGCGCGGACGCTCGGGCAGGAGCAGCTCGCGGCCCGGGTCTCGCTCGCCCTCGGCGACCAGCCCGTCTGCCAGGGGCTCGTCAAGGCCAAGTGGAGCAACGACGACGCCCTGACGACGCGGATCGACCCCGCAGTGGCCGCCTACACCGGGCAGGCCGAGCTCGCCCAGGTCATCCAGGAGGGCCTCGCCGCCAAGGCCTCCGGCCACGACGAGGTCGCCACCGCCAAGCTCGGCCGCGCGGTCCAGCTCGCCGGGCAGACAGGCAACGACGAGATGACGACGCGCCTCAAGAAGGTCGTCGAGATCGACGACGCCGACACCGGCACCGTCCGCCTCAAGAAGTCCGTCTCCAAGCTCGACGAGATGTCCCTCGACACGGCCTCGACGAAGACGAGCCGGGTGCGCCGATGACGGTGACCTGCCCCAACGGCCACCAGTCGCAGTCGGACGACTACTGCGACGTGTGCGGGTCGCCCATCGAGTCGGGCGCGGCGGCCTCCTCCGCCGGGGCGCCGGGTCCCACCGGGTCGTATGCCGCTGGGCCCGGCCCCGCTCCCGCCGCCCCTGCCGCTCCGGCGGAGTCCCCGTCGAGTCCGGGTGACGACTCGCTCGAGTGCCCCAACTGCGCCGCACCCAACCCGCCGAACGCCCTCTTCTGCGAGGCGTGCGGCTACGACTTCACCACCGGGGCGATGCCGCGGTCCGCGGGTGGTGCCGACCCGGTGGCCCAGCCGGTCGAGGGTGCCACCACCCCGGCGGTCACCGAGGAGCCCGCCGAGAGCCCCGCCGAGAGCCCCGCCGCGTCGTCGAGTGCGCCGACCGGCCCGGACGGCACCGGCTTCGACTGGCTCGCCGAGGTGTGGGTGGACCCGGACTGGTATCAGACCCAGGAGGCCGATGATCCGTGCCCCTCCCCCGGCCTGCCGGTCATCGTCCCGCTGCGTTCCCGCAGCGTCCTGCTGGGCCGGGTCAGCCAGAGCCGCAACACCCACCCCGAGATCGACCTGTCCTCGGACCCGGGTGTCAGCCGGCGGCACGCCCAGCTGACGACGGACGGAACGCGCTGGTTCGTCGAGGACCTCGGCAGCTCCAACGGCACCTTCGTCGGTCCGGCGTCGGGCCCCCTGCCGGACGACCCCATCAGCGTGGGGCCACGGACCGAGCTGGACGTCGACGACCGGCTCTACGTCGGTGCCTGGAGCCGGGTCGTGGTGCGGCGGGCGACTCCCGAAGAGGTCGAGGCCTACGGCTGACGGGCCATCGTTCGAGTCATCTCTGATGTGAACTTGAACTCTTGGTGAACCAACGCGCCACAATGCCCCGCATCGCTCTAGGGTGTGCCGTGTGACGGATCGGCTCCCCCTCCCGGCCTCCGTCGACACGCCGCAGACCATCGTCGTGACGGGCGTCATGGCCGCCGGCAAGTCGACTGTCTCCCAGCTGCTCGCCGAGCGCTTCAGCAAGGCGGTGCACCTGCGCGGCGACGAGTTCCGGCGCGTGGTCGTCAGCGGACGCGTCGACCTGAGCCCGCACGGCGACCCCGAGGCGGAGCGCCAGCTGGCCCTGCGCCACCGGCTCGCCGCGCACACGGCCAACATCTACGCCGAGGCCGGCTTCACCGTCGTCGTCCAGGACCTCTTCGTGGGCAGCAGCCTCGAGCCCTTTCTCGCCCAGCTCACCTCTCCGGTCAGCCTCGTCATGCTCGCTCCGGACGTGTCGACGGTGATGCGGCGCGAGTCGGAGCGCACCAAGACCGGCTACGGCGACCTGTGGTCCATCCGCGACTTCGATCACAAGGTGCGCACCGAGACGCCGAAGATCGGGCTCTGGCTCGACAGCTCCCAGCAGACGCCTGACGAGACCGTCGACGAGATCCTGCTCCGGCTGGCGGAGGCCAGGATCAGCTGACATGAGCCCCCAGCTCACCATCGGGCAGGTCGCGGAGCGGACCGGCGTGGCCACGTCGGCGCTGCGCTACTGGGAGGCCCTCGGACTCATCGCATCGGTGCGGACCACCGGCAACCAGCGCCGCTACGAGCGGCCGACGATCCGGCGCGTCTCCTTCATCCGCGCCGCTCAGCGGGTGGGGCTGTCCCTCGACGAGATCAAGGAGGCCCTCGCGACCCTGCCCGACTCGCGCACGCCCACGGCCCACGACTGGTCCAGGCTCTCCACGGCGTGGCGGGCCCGTCTGGACGAGCAGATCCGGCGCATCGAGCTGCTCCGAGACCGCCTCGACGAGTGCATCGGCTGCGGCTGTCTCAGCCTGGAGACCTGTGCGCTGAACAACCCGGGTGACGAGTTCGCGGCCGCTGGTCCTGGCCCCCACCGCCTCGACCCCTGACCGCCAATCGAAAGAGCAGTTCGCGACACGCACCATCGAAAGAGCAGTTCGCGACGAAGTGCCCCTCCCGTGCCGCGATGGCTCAACCTGCTTCGTCGAGGCGGCGCCGGTCGCGACGCAACAGTCCCCAGAGGACGATGAGCGGCACGACAAGGCCCCCGATGCCGAGCAGGACGAACCGGCCGAACCCATCCAGGTGCTCGACCAGCCAGGGGAAGTTCTGCCCGAAGAAGCCGGTCACGAAGGTCAGTGGCAGGAACACGGTCGCCAGGACCGTGAGCCGCTCGATCGTCTGGCCCTGCCGGATGCCGAGCCGCGTCTGCTCGACCGAGATGACGGCCATGTTCGCCTCGAGGATGGTCGCGAGCAGGTCGCGCTGGGCGGCGACCTCGTCGCTGATGAGCCGCAGGTAGTCGTGGACGTCGTGGAGGTAGGGCGCGAGCGGTCCCTCGCGGTAGGTCCGCTCGATCGTCGTCAGCACCGTGAGCAAAGGGTGGACGGCTCGGTAGAAGTTGGTCACCTCGCGGCGCAGGAAGTAGATCCGCTCCGTGGGCGCCGCCTCCCCGGCGAAGACCGTGCTCTCGACCTGCTCGATGTCGCGCTCCAGCTCGGCGACGACGGGCCCGTAGCTCTTGATCACCTGATCGAGGATCGCCCAGAGCACGGCGGGACTGCCTTCTGCCAGGAGCTCCGGCCGCGCCTCGAGGTTGGTTCGCGCCGTGTGCAGCTCGCTCGCGACGCCTTGCCGCACCGTGATGACGAACGTCGGCGCGATGAACACGCTGATCTCGCCGAAGTCCACCTCCTCCCGCTCGTCGTCGTAGCGCGCCGTGCGCAGGATGACGAGCTCGATGCCGTGGTCGTACTGCTCCATCTTGGGCCGCAGGTGGAAGCTCTGGACGTCCTCGACGGCGAGCTCGTGCAGGCCGAAGCTGTCGCGGATGCGTTCGAGCTCGTCGGGCGCGGGCTCGAACGTGCCGAGCCAGGCGAAGCCCTCGCTGCCGTCGTGCCGGAGGCTCGCCGCCTCCTCGAGGCTGAGCGCGGCCTCCTGCTGGCGATGCCCGTCGCGATACAGGGCACAGTCGATGATCATGGCGCCTCCGGGTCTCGGTGACACCAGTGTGGCGGCCGAC
>NZ_JAPFQL010000071.1 GCF_028446585.1 Intrasporangium calvum | reverse complement strand
GGACCGCTGGGCTCGTGCGGGACGAGCCCAGCGGCATACAGCATGGTGGTGATCCCCGCTCAGCCCGGCTTGGGAGCGCCGGGGCGCGCGTAACGCCACCAGATGATCGCGACGCACATGACGGCCCAGGCGATGCCGACCATGTAGAAGGCCGGCGGCGACATGATCGTGAGGCCCACACCGAAGAGGAACGGTCCGAAGGCCGCGATGGCCGCGGTCCACCCGATGACCCCGCCCGCCTGGCGGCGCTCGAAGATCATCGGCATCTGCTTGAACGTCGACGCGTTGCCGATCCCCGCGAAGAGGAAGATCGCGAGCATCCCCCAGAGGAAACGGGTGAAGCCGGCGTCGAGCGTCGCAGCCGACGAGGTGTCCGGGGTGAGCGCCGGGATCGTGTAGGCGATCGAGACGATGAGGCCGAGCCCCGACACGAGGCTCCACTTGGCGCCGCCCATCCGGTCCGTCAGGGGCGAGAAGAGGACGCGGGCACCAGCACCGACGAGCGGGCCGAGGAAGACGTACTTGACGACGTCCGGCACGGCATAGCCGTCGATGAGGAGCGTCGCCGAGGCGCCGGCGCCCTTGACGATCTCGCTGTTGCCGATGCCGTAGAGGTTGGCCATGAGCAGGCCGAACTGCGCGGACAGACCCGAGAACGTGCCGAAGGTCATGATGTAGAGCAGCGTCATCCACCAGGTGTCCTGGTTGCTGAAGATGTCGAACTGCTGCTTGATGTTGGCCTTGACCGGGACCGACTTGAGCATCGTCCACGCGAGGATCGCGCCGACGATCATCAGCGGGATCCAGACGAACGAGGCGTTCTGGTACCAGACCTCCTGCGTCGGCTTGCCCGGCATCTCGAGCATCTGGCTGCCGCCGAACACGCCGAGTGCGCCGATCGCGATGAGGTAGGGCGTCAGCAGCTGGACGATCGAGACGCCGAAGTTGCCGATGCCGGCCTGCAGGCCGAGGGCCGTGCCCTGCATCCGCCGCGGGAAGAAGTACGAGGTGCTCGGCATGAAGCCGGAGAACGCGCCGCCGCCGATGCCGGCCAGGAAGGCGAGGACCATGAGCTCCCAGTACGGCGCCGTCGGGCTCTGGACACGGACGCCCCAGCCGAGCGTCGACGCGATGAGCAGCAGCGACGTCAGCGACACCATCTTGCGGGTGCCCATGATGGGCGGCAGGACCATCCACACGAGGCGGAGGAGACCAGCGGCGAGGCCGGGCATGGCCGCCATCCAGTAGAGCTGACCCTTGGTGAACTCGTAGCCGAGCAGGTTGAGCTTCGGGATGATCGCGCTCGGCAGGAACCAGGCGATGAACGCGAGGGTGAGGACGAACGTCGTGACCCACAGGGTGCGCCAGGCCAGCCCCTTGTCCCACGTCTGTTCGTTCTCGGGATCCCAGGCCTCGAGCCACTCCCCCTTGGGGCGGGCTGTGGCGTTGGTGGTCATGCGCGTGCCTCCGTCGTTTGCTTCTCAGCGTCCACCGTGGACGCGGGGTTGGGGTGGGTGTCGGTGCTGGTGGTGTGAACCGCGTCGATGTCCGGGTTGTGCGCCGGCGGCGGCTCGAAGTAGTCGGACAGGTGTGGCGAGCCCTCGTGCAGCATGTGCACGACGGTCCAGTGCATCCAGAGGGCGCACGCCAACGTCAGCAGGAAGATGACGAGGAAGGTGCTGGAGGCGAAGCCGAGCCAGCCCTTGGTGTAGGCGAACAGCGGCGGGAGGAAGAACCCGCCGAGGCCACCGAGCATCCCGACGAGACCGCCCACCGGGCCGACGCTCCTCGGGAAGTACTCCGGGATGTGCTTGTAGACCGCAGCCTTGCCGATGCCCATCGCACAGCCCAGGAGGAACACGAGGATGACGAACGGCACGAGACCCATGCTGTAGTTCCAGTGCTCGGTCTCGGAGCCGTCGGCCTGCTGGATGACGAGGTGCCCGTTGGGCATCATCAGCAGGCCGCTCATGACGAGCATCACCGTGAAGGTGAAGTACATGCCGCGCCGGGCGCCGAACGTGTCGCTGAACCAGCCGCCCACCGGGCGGAGCAGGGAGGCGGGGAAGATGAACGTCGCCGTGAGCAGCGCCGCCGTCCAGAGGTCGACACCGAAGTTGTCGACGTAGTACTTGGGCAGCCAGACCGAGAGGGCGACATAGGCGCCGAAGACGGCGACGTAGTAGAGGCCGAAGCGCCACACCCGGATGTCCCCGAGCGGCTTGAGCATCGTGGAGATCGACTGTGACCGGCCGGGCATCTGGTCGTGGTGCGGAGTGACGACCCAGGTCAGGACCGCGATGACGACGAGCAGGACGGCGTAGAGGGCCGGGACGAGTCGCCAGCCACCCTCGACACCGAAGGCGTAGGTGGCCCCCGCGGTCCCGGTGATGATGGCCGGGCCGATGAACTTCGTCACCGAGGCGCCGACGTTGCCGGCACCGAAGACCCCGAGGGCGAAGCCCTGCCGCTCACGGGGGTACCACGCGGCGTTCCAGGCGATGCCGACCGAGAAGAGGTTGCCGGCGAAGCCCACGAGGAAGGCGAGCATGAGGAGCATCAGGTAGCTCGTGGCCTGCGAGACCAGGTAGGCCGGGACGGCCGTCGCGAAGAGCATCGCGATGGTGACCTTGCGGCCACCGATCCGGTCGGTGAGCATGCCTGCGGGCAGGCGCCACATCGAACCGTTGAGGATGGCGACCGCCGAGACCCAGGCGAGCTCGACGTCGCTGAGACCGAGCTCCTTCTGGATCGGGATGCCGAGGATGCCGAACATCATCCACACCGCGAACATCACGGTGAAGGCAGTCGTCGACATCACGAGGACCCGGGTACGCCCCGAGGATCCTGCCGATGAGCCGCTCATTGTGTCTCCGTCTTTTTGGCGGAATATCTCCGTTTAATGGGGGCAGCTTTTGAGGGACGGTCGACCCGCTCAATCCCTCGGTCCATCATTCAGCACCCGGGGTCGACGGTCAACTACGTTACGTAGTAGATTGCTCTGCGTGCAAGTTCGCCGGGACGGGATGCGCCTCACACTATGGGGAAATCCTCCATTCCGAGGCGGGTTGCGACGAGGTTGGACGGACTTTTCCGATCCGTACAATCCGTCGCCACCACAGCCCGGCAAACGTGCTTAGATGGAGGAACGGCGTTCCTCTAAATTACGTCATAGAAGTGTTCGCTAATTGAAGGGCGGGGTTGTGGCACAAACCGCGAGTGTGAACGCCGGTGCCGGCACCGATCTGCTTGGCTCACCCGTTCGCCGGACCATCGTCGACACGTTGGCCAACCTCCCGACGGGCGTGGACCCCGAGAGCGGCGCCGTGATCCCCCACCCCGGTCTGCGGGCGCAGGACCTGGCGAACCGGCTCGGTCTGCACGTGACGACGGTCCGGTTCCACCTGGACCAGCTCGTCTCCGCGGGACTGCTGAGGTCTTCGTTCCAGCGCCGGAAGGAAGCCGGTCGGCCGCGCAAGCTCTATGCCATCGAGCACGGCTCCCTCGGCCAGGTCACCTCCGACCAGTCCTACCGCATGCTGACCGAGCTCCTGGTCGACACCCTCAGCTCGGGCGGGGACGACATGCCCCACTCCCCCGAGGAGGCCGGGGCCCGCTGGGGCCGGCGGCACGTCCTCGACGGGCACGGCGGGCTCCTCGGGCAGAAGCCGGCACGCTCACCGGGACAGTGGCTCGGCAAGATCGGCCAGATGGTCGACCTGCTCCGCGAGTGGGGCTACAGCCCCGAGGTCTCGACGACCAACGACGGCCGCACGGCCCGGGTCGCCCTGCACGACTGCCCCTTCCTGCCCTTGGCCAAGGACAACACCGCCGTCGTCTGCGGCATCCACCGCGGCTTGATCAAGGGCGTCCTCGACGCGCTCGGCGAGGAGTCGACCGAGGTCGGCCTGACTCCCTTCGTCGCGCCCAGCCTCTGCATCGCCGCCCTGACCACACACTCGAGCTTCGAGCACCCAACCTCGCTCAACCACCCGCCTCGACAAGGAGATCACCCATGACCACCTCGACCGGCCTCACCGAGACGGGGCTCGACGGCCCCTTGAGCGAGGCCCTCGTCGGAACTCGCAGGTTCTTCACCAAGGCGACGGTGTCCGAGGACAAGCGGAGCCTGGAGGCCAAGGGCGGGCGCACGGGCGACGCCTTCTACCGGGACCGCTGGAGCCACGACAAGGTCGTGCGCTCCACCCACGGCGTCAACTGCACCGGCTCCTGCTCGTGGAAGGTGTACGTCAAGGACGGCATCATCACGTGGGAGGCCCAGCAGACCGACTACCCGAGCCCCGGGGCTGACCGCCCCGACTACGAGCCGCGCGGCTGCCCCCGCGGCGCCGCCTTCAGCTGGTACACCTACTCCCCCACTCGGGTGCGCTACCCCTACGTGCGCGGCGTCCTGCTGGAGATGTACCGCGCCGCCAAGTCCGCCCACGGCGGAGACCCGGTGCTGGCGTGGGGCTCCATCGTGGAGGACCCCGAGAAAGCCCGCCGCTACAAGCAGGCCCGCGGCAAGGGCGGCCTCGTCCGCGCCACGTGGGAGGAGGTGACCGAGCTGGTCGCCGCGGCCCACGTCTACACGGTCAAGCGCTTCGGCCCCGACCGCATCGCCGGCTTCTCGCCGATCCCCGCCATGTCGCCGGTGTCCTACGCGTCCGGTGCTCGCTTCCTCGAGCTCGTCGGCGCGCCGATGCTCTCCTTCTACGACTGGTACGCCGACCTGCCCAACGCCTCGCCGCAGATGTTCGGCGACCAGACCGATGTCCCGGAGTCCGGTGACTGGTGGGACGCCGGCTATCTCATCATGTGGGGCTCGAACGTCCCGATGACCCGCACCCCCGACGCCCACTGGATGACCGAGGCCCGCTACCGCGGCCAGAAGGTCCTCGCGGTCGCGCCCGACTACGCCGAGAACGTCAAGTTCGCCGACGAGTGGGTCACCACGGCCCCGGGCACCGACGGAGCCCTGGCGATGGCGATGGGGCACGTCATCCTCAAGGAGTTCTTCGTCGACCAGCAGGTCCCCTTCTTCACCGACTACAACAAGCGGTTCACCGACCTGCCCTACCTGATCAGCCTCGTCCCGGGCGAGGACGGCGCCTACCGGGCCGGCAAGTACCTCGTGGCCGGCGACATGGAGGGCGGCCCGAAGTCCGACTCCGAGAACGCCATGTGGAAGCCGGCCATCTTCGACGCAGCCACCGGCGAGGTCGCGATCCCCAACGGCTCGATCGGCGACCGCTACGGCGACGAGGGCCTGGGCAAGTGGAACCTCGAGCTGGGCGACCTCGACCCGGCGCTCACCCTGCACGGCCGCCACGACGACACCGTGGAGATCGAGCTGCCCCGCTTCGACTCCTCCGACGGCAAGGTGGCCTACGAGACGCGCGGCGTCCCGGTCCGCCGGGTCGGAGACCGCGTCGTGACGACGGTGTTCGACCTGCTGCTCGCCCAGTACGGCGTCGCCCGCGAGGGCCTGCCCGGCGTCTGGCCGACCGCCTACGACGACCCGTCCGTGCCGGCCACCCCGGCATGGCAGGAGCAGCACACGTCCGTTCCTGCCGAGCAGGTCACCCGCCTCGCCCGCGAGTGGGCGCAGAACGCGATCGACACCAACGGCCGCGGGATGATCCTGCTCGGCGCCGGGACCAACCACTGGTTCCACAGCGACCAGATCTACCGCGCGATCCTCCTGCTGACGACGATCACCGGCACGCAGGGCCGCAACGGCGGCGGCTGGGCCCACTACGTCGGCCAGGAGAAGATCCGGCCGATCATGGGCTTCCAGCACATGGCCTTCGCCCTCGACTGGCAGCGCCCGCCGCGGCACATGAACCAGACGGCGTACTGGTACGTCCACACCTCCCAGTACCGCTACGACACCTTCACGGCCGACGACCTCGACTCGGGCACCGGCGTCTTCGCCGGCAAGAGCGTGATGGACCTGCTGGCCCAGTCCGTGCGCCTCGGGTGGACGCCGAGCTACCCGACCTTCGACCGCAGCTCGCTCGACCTCGCCGACGAGGCGGCTGCCGCTGGCATGGAGCCCCCGGCCTACGTCGCTCAGCAGCTCAAGGAGGGCAAGCTGCGCTTCGCGGTCGAGGACCCGGAGGCGGAGAACAACTACCCGCGCATCCTGTCGCTCTGGCGTTCGAACCTGCTCGGCAGCTCGGCCAAGGGCAACGAGTACTTCCTGCGCCACCTGCTCGGCACCGACAGCGCGGCCACCGCCGACGAGGCCGGCCCGGACCAGCGTCCGGCGACGATCGAGTGGGCCGACGAGGCCCGCGAGGGCAAGCTCGACCTGCTCATGACGATCGACTTCCGCATGACGAGCTCGACGATCTTCAGCGACGTCGTGCTGCCTGCTGCGACGTGGTACGAGAAGCACGACCTCAGCACCACCGACATGCACCCGTTCATCCACTCGTTCAACCCGGCGATCAACCCGCCGTGGCAGACGAAGTCGGACTGGGAGACGTGGAAGGCCGTCGCCAAGAAGTTCAGCGACCTGGCGGTCGAGCACCTCGGCACCCGCAAGGACGTCATCGCCAAGCCGCTCTGGCACGACACCCCCGAGGCGATGGCCACGGTGCACGGAGTGGTCAAGGACTGGCGGGCCGGCGAGTGCGAGCCCATCCCGGGCAAGACGCTCCCCGTCCTCGCGGTCGCCGAGCGGGACTACACGGCCATCTACGACAAGATGACCTCGATCGGCCCGCTCATGGAGAAGGTCGGCATGCTCACCAAGGGCGTCGCCTACGACGTCAAGCGGGAGATGGACATCCTCCGTGGCCGCAACGGCGTGCAGCACGGCGGCGCCGGCAACGGTCAGCCGAAGGTCGAGACCGACGTGCAGATGGCCGACGCGATCCTGCACCTCGCGGGGGTCTCCAACGGCCACCTGGCCACGCAGGGCTTCAAGTTCCTCGAGAAGCGCACCGGCACCCAGCTCGCCGACCTCGCGGCCGAGCACGAGGGCAAGCAGATCACCTTCGCCGACACCCAGATCGCCCCGGTCCCGGTCATCACGTCACCGGAGTGGTCCGGATCGGAGTCGGGTGGCCGCCGCTACAGCCCGTTCACGATCAACATCGAGCGGAGCAAGCCGTTCCACACGCTGACGGGCCGGCAGCAGTTCTACGTCGACCACGACTGGTTCATCGGGATGGGCGAGATGCTCCCGGTCTACCGACCGCCGCTCAACATGACGACGCTCTTCGGTGAGCACCCGATCGGCGAGCAGAACGAGCTCGGTGTCTCGGTGCGTTACCTGACGCCGCACAACAAGTGGTCGATCCACTCGGAGTACCAGGACAACCTCTTCATGCTCTCGCTGTCGCGCGGCGGCCAGTCCGTCTGGATGAGCGACCGCGACGCGGAGAAGATCGGGGTCCGGGACAACGACTGGATCGAGATGGTCAACCGCAACGGTGTCGTCGCGGCCCGGGCCATCGTCAGCCACCGCATGCCGGAGGGCACGGTCTACATGCACCACGCCCAGGACCGGCTCATCGACGTGCCGCTCACCGAGCGGGACCGCAAGCGCGGCGGCATCCACAACAGCCTCACGCGAATCCTGTTGAAGCCCAACCACATCGTCGGCGGGTACGCCCAGCTGGCCTACTTCTTCAACTACATCGGCCCGATCGGCAACAACCGGGACGAGGTCACCATGATCCGTCGCCGCACGGCGCCCGTCGAGTACTGAGCCACGGAGGACTCACAGCAATGAAGATCATGGCCCAGATGGCGATGGTGATGAACCTCGACAAGTGCATCGGCTGCCACACGTGCTCCGTCACGTGCAAGCAGGCGTGGACCAACCGCGCCGGCACCGAGTACGTCTGGTTCAACAACGTCGAGACCCGCCCCGGTCTCGGCTACCCCCGCACCTACGAGGACCAGGAGACGTGGGAGGGCGGCTGGGTCCGCAAGTCCAACGGTCGCCTGACGCTCAAGGCGGGCGGCCGGTGGAAGAAGCTCGCGACGATCTTCTCCAACCCGAAGCTGCCCTCGATCGAGGACTACTACGAGCCGTGGACCTATGACTACGCCACGCTGCTCAACTCCCCCTCCACGAGCACCTTCCCGGTCGCGAAGCCGAAGTCGCTGATCAGCGGCAAGCAGATGAACATCACGTGGTCGGCCAACTGGGACGACGACCTCGGTGGCAGCCGCGAGCACGCCGCCAAGGACCCGATGCTCAAGGGCATCGAGGACAAGGTGAAGTTCGAGTTCGAGCAGACCTTCATGTTCTACCTGCCGCGGATCTGCGAGCACTGCCTCAACCCGAGCTGTGCGGCGTCGTGCCCGAGTGGCGCGATCTACAAGCGCAGCGAGGACGGCATCGTCCTGGTCGACCAGGACAAGTGCCGCGGCTGGCGCATGTGCGTCTCTGGCTGCCCCTACAAGAAGGTCTACTTCAACCACAAGACCGGCAAGGCCGAGAAGTGCACGTTCTGCTACCCGCGCATCGAGGTCGGCATCCCGACCGTGTGCGCGGAGACGTGTGTCGGGCGACTGCGCTACATCGGCCTCATGCTCTATGACGCAGACCGCGTCCTCGAGGCCGCGTCGGTGGAGAACGACCACGACCTCTACGAGGCGCAGCGCAGCGTCTTCCTCGACCCGAACGACCCCGAGGTGGCGCGCGAGGCCGAGCGGGCCGGGATCCCGCTCGACTGGATCGAGGCGGCGAAGAAGTCCCCGGTCCGCCGGCTCATCCAGGACTACAAGGTGGCCCTGCCGCTGCACCCGGAGTACCGCACCATGCCGATGGTCTGGTACATCCCGCCGCTGTCGCCGGTCGTCGACGTCGTCCGCGACACGGGCCACGACGCGGAGGACAAGGGCAACCTGTTCGCCGCGATCGAGGCGCTGCGCATCCCCGTCGAGTACCTCGCCAACCTCTTCACCGCCGGTGACGTGGGCCCGGTCAACGACGTGCTGCGCAAGCTCGCGGCCATGCGGTCCTTCATGCGCGACATCAACCTCGGCGGCGACCCCGACGAGTCGATCGCCGAGGCCGTGGGCATGGACGCCGAGTCGATGTACGAGATGTTCCGCCTGCTCGCCATCGCCAAGTACGAGGACCGCTACGTCATCCCGACGGCCCACGTCGAGCAGGCGCACGGTCTCGAGGAGCTCGCGACGGAGTGCCCGGTCGACTTCGACTACGAGCCGACGACCGGTGTCTTCGGCGAGGGTTCGGGTGACCTGACCCCGGTCGCGGTCGAGAACTTCCGGATGCTCGAGGAGCGCCAGCAGTCCGACCAGCTCGTCGGCGGCGGCTCCAAGCGGGGCCGGGTCAACCTGCTCAACTGGGACGGCAAGGGTGCGCCGCGTGGCCTGTTCCCGCACCGGAAGAAGCAGGACCAGTGAACCCGTTCCGACGCGCCGCGAAGGCCCAGTCGCCGCGGCTGCCCGACGGGCAGCTGCAGGCGGCCTGGCAGGTGGTGTCGCTCCTGCTCGACTACCCGAGCGAGGAGTCCGTCGCCCAGCACGCGCTGATCAGGCGGGCGATCGCTCCGCTCCCCGACTCAGTCCGTATGCCGCTGGGCTCGTTCCTCGACCACGTGGCCTCCCAGCCCCTCCAGTCCGTCCAGCGCGAGTACGTCGAGACGTTCGACTACACCCGCAAGTGCTGTCTCTACCTGACGTACTTCTCGTTCGGTGACACCCGGCGCCGAGGCGTCGCGCTCGTGCAGTTCAAGCAGGCGTTCGCCAAGTCCGGGGTCGAGCTCTCGGCCGACGAGCTGCCCGACCACCTCGGGGTCGTCCTGGAGTTCGGTGCCACGGCGGACCGCGAGGCGGCGTGGAAGCTGCTCGGGGACTACCGCGCCGGCATCGAGATGCTGCAGGTGGCACTCGATGACCGCAGCTCCCCGTGGGCCGCGGTCATCGAGGCGCTCCGCGCGACGCTGCCCGAGCTGGACGGCGACGGCCTGACCGCGGTGGCCCGCCTCATCGAGGCCGGACCGCCCCAGGAGGAGGTGGGTCTGGACGGCTACGCGCTCGACCCGCGCCTCAACGACCACTCAGCCCAGCGGCATACCACTGTTCTCGGCCCGAGCATCCCCGTAGGAGCCCCTTCATGAGCACCTTTCTCTGGGTGATCTTCCCGTACATCTGCCTCGCCGTCTTCGTCGTCGGCCACTGGTGGCGCTACCGCTACGACAAGTTCGGCTGGACGACCCGCAGCTCGCAGCTCTACGAGTCGCGACTGCTCCGCTGGGGCAGCCCGCTCTTCCACTTCGGCCTGCTCGGCGTCGTCGGCGGCCACATCATCGGCCTCCTCATCCCGCAGACGTGGACCGACGCGGTGGGGATCAGCGAGACGGCCTACCACTGGGTCGCCGTCATCGGCGGCATGATCTCCGGGATCATGGTCATGGTCGGCCTCGTCATCCTGATCTACCGCCGCCGCACGGTCGGCCCGGTCTTCTCGGCGACGACGCCGATGGACAAGACGATGTACTTCTTCCTGGCGCTCGTCATCGTCCTCGGCATGTGGAACACCATCGCGTCGAGCATCTTCGGGCTCGGCGGGAGTGAGGGCCACTCGTTCAACTACCGCGAGAGCGTGTCCGTGTGGTTCCGGCAGATCTTCTACGGCCAGCCGGATGCCAGCCTGATGACGGATGTGCCGTTCGGCTTCCAGCTGCACGCGCTGGTGGCGTTCTTCCTCTTCGCGCTGTGGCCGTTCACCCGTCTGGTGCACGTCTTCTCGGCGCCGGTCGGCTACATCACCCGGCCCTACATCGTCTACCGCACCAAGGACGAGCGCGAGGGCACCGGCGTGGGCTCCCGGGCCCCCGGCCGCGGGTGGGAGCGCGTGCAGTAAGCGCCCTCCCCACCTCACTCGAGTGGCCCCGGTGTGCACACCCCAGGTGTGGATACCGGGGCCACTCGACGTAGCGGGGAACTCGAGTGGCCCCGGTGTGCACACCCCAGGTGTGGATGCCGGGGCCACTCGAGTTTGGGGGTGCGCCGTCAGGGGCGGATGGCGCGCAGCAGCAGGTCGAGCTGGGCGTCGGCGTAGGAGCTGACGTCATAGGACTTGGCCAGGCGCCAGTGCTTGAGGGCCCAGCCGTGCGCGCTGAGGATGAGGTTGTGCACGACGAGGTCGACATCGACATCGACAAACGCTCCTGAGGCCATTCCCTCGAGGATGACGTCACGCAGCGGTGCCGCCGTCTCGATCTCGAGCTTCTTGATCTCCTCGCGACCGTCGGGAGCGAGGGTCAGGCCCTCGCGGTAGGTGAGCAGGGTGCCGTCGCGGTTCTCGTCGATGACAGCGACGTACGCCCGATAGCCCGCCCGCAAGCGGGCCACCGGGTCGGCGCCGGAAGCGGCGATCTCCACCGGGATGCGGTCCCGGAACTCGCCGAGGATGTCCACGATGACCGCGCGGAGCAGATCTTCCTTGTTGCCGAAGTACTGGTAGATGAGGCCCACGCTGAGGCCCGCCCGCTCGGCGACCTGGTGCGTCGTTGCTGCATGGAAGCCGCGCTCCTGGAACAGCTCGATCGCCGCCGAGATGATCTCGGCCCGGCGGCGCTGCGTGCGCTGCTGCCGAGCGGTCGCGGTCGCCACCACATCGTCCTCCTCGCGTCACCGGATTCCGTCGAGACCATTGACGGCGCTCCGCTCTGGTCCCTACATTAATGAATGAACGTCCATTCAACAAGCAACGGAGCCCGTCGAATGAGCAGCTACGAGGACATCACCTACGTCATCGAGGACAGTGCGGCGATCATCACGATCAACCGCCCCGACCGCTACAACGCCTTCCGGGCCAAGACCGTCGACGAGCTGATCAAGGCCTTCCGCAGCGCCTGGGCCGACCGCGCAGTCCGGTCCGTCATCCTCACCGGCGCCGGCGAGAAGGCCTTCTGCACCGGCGGCGACGTCAAGCAGCGCGCCGAGACCGGCGACTACGGGCCGAGCGAGTCGGGCATGTTCGAGATCGGCTACCTGCACAAGCTGATTCGAGACATCCCCAAGCCGGTCATCGCCGCGGTCAACGGCGTCGCCGTCGGCGGCGGCCACGTCCTCCACGTCCTGTGCGACGTCTCGATCGCCGCGGACACCGCCCGCTTCGGCCAGGCCGGCCCGAAGGTCGGTTCGTTCGACGCCGGGTTCGGCTCCGCCTACCTGGCGCGCGTCGTCGGCGAGAAGAAGGCCCGCGAGATCTGGTACTGGTGCCGGATCTACGACGCGCAGGAAGCACTGGCGATGAACCTCGTCAACAAGGTCGTCCCCTCCGCCGAGCTGCTCACCGAGGCCAAGGCCTGGGCTGCGGAGGTCGCCGAGAAGAGCCCGACAGCGATCAAGTTCCTCAAGCAGTCCTTCAACGCCGACACCGACCACCAGGCCGGGTTCTCCAACATGGCGATGACCGCGCTCGATCTCTTCGTCGCCTCCGACGAGGGCAAGGAGGGCGCCGCCGCCTTCGCCGAGAAGCGCAAGCCAGAGTTCGGCAGCAAGGTCAACTGGCACTGAGCGACGGCACCCCCGTCCATCCCGACCGGCACTGAGTGACGAAGGAGTCCGATGCACTACGCGTTCGACGAGGACCAGGAGACCTACGCCCAGGAGGTCCGCAAGTTCGCCGTGAAGACGCTGGCGCCGCACTACCAGTCGGACGACAAGGCTGCGGAGTTCCGCCGCCAGCTGGCGCTCGACATGGCGGGGATGGGCCTGACGGGGCTGCGCATCCCGGAGGAGTACGGCGGGCAGGAGGCGACCGCCGTCATCGCCGGCATCGCCGCCGAGGAGGTCGGCCGCGAGGACTTCAACGCCGGCTACCTCATCATCAACACCGCGCTGATCAGCGACATCATCGTCCGCAACGCCACCGACGAGCAGAAGGCGGCCTGGCTGCCCGGCATCGCCACCGGCGAGACGGTGCCCTGCATCTGCATCACCGAGCCCGGCCACGGCACGGATGCCGCCAGCCTCGAGCTGAAGGCGACGCCCACCGCGGACGGCACCGGCTGGACTCTGCACGGCGAGAAGACGTCGATCACCCTCGGCATGGCGGCCGACCGCGCCGTCGTCCTCGCCCGCACGGGCGGCCCCGGCGCCCGCGGCGTCAGCGCCTTCTGGGTCGACCTGGCCCACCCGAGCGTCAGCCGCAGCGCCTTCGACGACCTCGGCAGCCGCGCCATCGGTCGCGCCAGCCTCCACTTCGACGGCACCCCCGTGACCCGGGACGACCTCATCGGCGAGGAGGGCGGCGGCTTCGTCTCGGTCATGCAGGGCTTCGACTACTCGCGCGCGATCATCGGCCTGCTCTGCATCGGCGCCGCCCAGGCCAGCCTCGACGAGGCGATCCAGTGGTCCCGTGACCGCGAGGCCTTCGGCGCACCGATCGGCACGTTCCAGGGCGTCTCGTTCCCGCTCGCCGAGGCAGCCACCTATCTCAAGGGCGCACGTCACGTCTGCTTCGAGGCGCTGTGGCGCAAGGACCACGACCGCGAGCACAGCGCCGAGGCGGCGATGGCGAAGTTCTGGGCCCCCAAGCTCGCCGCCGACGTCATCCACCAGTGCCTCCTGACCATCGGGCACGTCGGCTACTCCACCGAGCACAAGGTCGGCCAGCGCCTCCGTGACGTCATCGGCCTCGAGATCGGCGACGGCACGGCGCAGGTCTCCAAGCTCGTCATCTCCCGCAACCTGCTGGGCCGGAAGTACGCGCCCTGACGCGAAGCCAGCCCAGCGGCATACCCCATCGACTGTGTGAAGGAACCATCATGAACAGGCTCGAAGGCAAGATCGCCATCGTCACGGGCGCCGCCCGTGGCCTCGGCCGCGGCATCGCCGAGCGGCTCGCGTCCGAGGGCGCGACCGTCGTCGTCACCGACGTCAACGAGGCCGGCGCGAAGGAGGCCGCCGAGGAGATCGCAGCGCAGACCGGCAACGGCGCGCTCGGGCTCGGCTGCGACGTGTCCGACTACGCCTCCGTCGAGGCGATGGTCGCCGCCGTGCGCGACCAGCACGGGCGCGTCGACGTCCTCGTCAACAACGCCGGCTGGGACAAGGCCGCCCCGTTCCTCGACCTCGAGCAGGAACTGTGGCCACGGATCATCGGGATCAACCTCTACGGCGTGCTCCACACGATGAAGGCGGTGCTGCCGATCATGGCCGAGCAGGGCTCCGGCTCGGTCGTCAACATCAGCTCGGACGCCGGCCGGGTCGGCTCGTCCGGCGAGGCCGTCTACTCCGCGGCCAAGGGCGGCGTCATCGCGTTCACCAAGTCGATGGCCCGCGAGATGGCCCGCAAGCAGGTGCGCGTCAACGTCATCTGCCCGGGACCGTCCGACACCCAGCTGTTCGCCGAGTTCGCCGGCGACAACCAGGGCCTGCGCGACGCCCTGACCAAGGCCATCCCGCTGCGACGCCTGGGCCAGCCCGACGACGTCGCCGGCGCCGTGGCCTACTTTGCGTCCGACGACTCCATCTACGTCACGGGCCAGACGCTGAGCGTCAGCGGCGGCCTGACGATGAGCTGAACGGACCTGACATGACCTTCGAGACGATCCTCAACGACGAGCTGATCGCCACGTACACCGACGCCGGCTACTGGGTCGGGCGGACGATCACCGACTATCTCGACGACTGGGCCGAGCGCACCCCGGACAAGGTCGCCTTCATCGACTCCCGGCGACAGGTCACCTATCGAGAGCTGCGCGCCGAGGTCGACCGGTGCGCCCTCGGTCTCCTGGAGACGGGCGTCAAGCCGGGTGACGTCGTGTCGTTCCAGCTGCCCAACTGGATCGACTGGGTCGTCCTGCACTACGCCTGCACCCGGATCGGAGCCATCAGCAACCCGCTCATCCCCATCTACCGGGCCCGCGAGATCAGCTTCATGGTGGCCTTGGCCGAGTCGAAGCTCGTCGTCGTCCCGCGTGACTTCCGCGGCTTCGACTACGTCGCGATGATCGACGAGCTGCGCCCTCAGTGGCCGTCCCTCGAGCGGGTCCTCGTCGTCGGCGGGCCGAGCTCGCCGGACTCGTGGGAGGAGTTCATGGCGACCCCATGGGAGGAGCGCCGCGACCCCGCGTCACTCGCCGCGCTGCGCCCCGACCCCAACGACGTGACGCTGCTCATCTTCACCTCGGGCACGACTGGCGAGCCCAAGGGCGTCATGCACACCCACAACACGGTCGTCGCGGCGAACAACCCGCTGCCCGAGCGGCTCGGAATCACGCCCGACAGCGTGATCCACATGGCCTCGACCCTGGCCCACCTGACCGGGTTCCTCTACGGGGCAAGGCTGCCCGTGCAGAACGGCGCGACCGGTGTGCTCCAGGACGTCTGGGACCCGAAGGCCTTCATCGACCTCGTCGAGCGGCACGGCGTCACCTACACGTCGGCGGCCACTCCCTTCCTCCACGACGTGCTCTCCGTCGAGGGCATCGCCGAGCACAACATCGACACCCTTGTCCGCTTCTGCTGCATGGGCGCGCCGATCCCGCGGGCGCTCGTCCGTCTCGCCAAGGATCTCCTGCCGCACCTGCACGTCCTCGGCGGTTGGGGACAGACCGAGAACGCGCTCGTCACGCTGAGCCGTCCCGACGATCCCGAGGACAAGATCGTCGAGACGGACGGCTACCCGTGGCCCGGCATGGAGATCCGCACGGTCGAGCTCGACTCCGACACCCGCGTCCCCGCGGGCACGGAGGGCCGCCTGCAGGTGCGCGGGCCGTTCCTCTTCGTCGGCTATGCCAAGCGCCTCGAGATGACCCGGGCCAACTTCGAGGAGGGCGGCTGGTTCGACACCGGCGACCTCGCGATGATCGACGAGGACGGCTACGTGAAGCTGTCCGGGCGCACGAAGGACGTCATCATCCGCGGCGGCGAGAACATCCCGGTCGTCTACGTCGAGAACGCCCTCTACGAGGACCCGCGCATCGAGGGCGTCGCTGTGGTCGGGATGCCGGACGAGCGCCTCCAGGAGCGCGCCGTCGCCTGCGTCACCCTCAAGCCCGGCGCGACCCTGTCCTTCCAGGACATGCAGGACTTCCTCCGCGAGCGCGGCGTGGCCCGGCAGTACTGGCCCGAGCGCCTCGACGTCCTCGACGAGCTGCCGAGGACACCGAGCGGCAAGATCCTCAAGTACGCCCTGCGCGACCGCTACGCGGGTGAGCAGGCATGAGCACTGCCTACCTCGTCGCCGGCGTCCGAACCCCCATCGGGCGGTATGCCGCTGGGCTCGCTCCCGTGCGCACCGATGACCTCGCTGCCCACGCCCTCTCGAGCCTCGTCGAGCGCCTGCCGTCCGTGGACTGGGGACGCGTCGACGACGTGATCCTCGGGTGCGCCAACCAAGCAGGCGAGGACAACCGCAACGTCGCCCGGATGGCCGGGCTCCTCGCGGGCCTGCCCGTCCAGGTCCCTGGCATCACGGTCAACCGGCTCTGCGCATCGGGGCTCGACGCCGTGGGCGCGGCCGCCCGTGCGATCCGGGCCGGTGACGCCGACCTGATGATCGCCGGTGGCGTCGAGAGCATGACCCGGGCGCCGCTCGTCATGCCGAAGCCGGACGCGGCGTGGTCGCGCCGCGCTGAGGTGCACGACACGACGATCGGCTGGCGCTTCGTCAACCCGAAGATGGACCAGCTGTACGGCACGGACTCGATGCCCGGCACGGCCCAGCACGTCGCCGACGACTACGCCATCTCCCGCGCGGACCAGGACGCCTTCGCGCTGCGGTCGCAGGAGCGGGCGGCCACGGCCATCGCGTCCGGTCGCCTCGCCCGCGAGATCGTCCCGGTCGAGGTCCCGGGCCGCAAGGGTGCCGTGACCGTCGTGGACACCGACGAGCACCCCCGCGAGACCTCGCTCGAGGCGCTCACCGCGCTTCGGCCGATCTTCCCCGGAGGCAGCGTCACGGCAGGTAACGCCTCCGGGGTCAACGACGGCGCCGCGGCGCTGCTCGTCGCGTCCGAGCGGGCGGTCTCCGAGTACGGCCTGACGCCGCTCGCCCGCATCACCACGTCCCTGTCAGTCGGCGTCGAGCCGCGCGTCATGGGCATCGGCCCCGACCCCGCGGTCAAGGCGTTGCTCACCCGCACCGGCCTTGAGGTCGGCGACATCGACCTCTTCGAGCTCAACGAGGCCTTCGCCTCTCAGTCGCTCGCCGTCCTCCGCGGGCTCGGCCTGCCCGACGACGCCGAGCACGTGAACCCCAACGGCGGCGCCATCGCCCTCGGCCACCCGCTCGGGATGAGCGGTGCCCGTCTCGCCCTCACCGCGGCCATCGAGCTGGCCGACCGCGGGGCCGACCGGGCCGTCGCCACCATGTGCGTCGGTGTCGGCCAGGGCGCCGCCCTCCTGCTCGAGAAGGTCTGACGGGAGGAGCACGGATGAGCACGCAAGCCAGCCCAGCATCGTACGGACCCTTCGAGACGATCCTCGCGGAGGTCACCGACGGTGTCCTGATCGTGACGTTCAACCGGCCGGAGGTCCGCAACGCGATCAACCGGCAGGTGCAGCTCGACCTGCGCGCGGTCCTGGAGCGAGCACGCGACGACGACTCCGTCGGGGCCGTCGTGCTCACCGGCTCCGGCGAGAAGGCCTTCATCGCGGGCGCCGACATTGCGCAAGTCGCCGGCTACACCAAGGAGACGGCGCTCGCCTCCGATCTGCAGCGGCTGTTCGACCTCGTCGAGGAGTTCCCCAAGCCGACCATCGCCGCGATCAACGGCTTCGCGCTCGGCGGGGGCTGTGAGCTCGCCATGGCGTGCGACATCCGGATCGCCTCCGCCACGGCCCGGCTCGGGCTTCCCGAGACGGCGCTGTCCGTCCTGCCCGGCGCGGGCGGCACGCAGCGGCTCGCGCGGCTGGTCGGCACGGGCCGAGCCGTCGAGATGATCCTCACCGGGCGGATGGTCGACGCGCCGGAGGCGGAGCGCATCGGCCTCGTCACCGCCGTCGCGGACCCGGCCGACCTGATCGCGACCGCTCGGACGACCGCCGCGACGATCCTCGCTCGTGGCCCGCTCGCCACGCGGCTGGCCAAGCTCGTCGTCCGCGCCGGCATGGACACCGACCAGCGCACCGGCCAGGTGATCGAGCGGCTGGCCCAGGCCGTCCTCTACGAGAGCAGCGACAAGGCCGAGGGCACCGCCGCGTTCCTCGGCAAGCGCCCCGCCCAGTTCACCGGGCGCTGAGGCCCACCCACCTACGCACCTTCGGACCCGCAGGAGAACCCCATGGACCTGTCCCTCACCGAGGACCAGCTCGGCTTCAAGGCGCTCGCCCGAGAGTTCCTCGACAAGGAGGTCGTCCCGCACCGAGCCGAGTGGGACCGCCGGGAGTCCGTCGACACGGCGATCATCCCGAAGCTCGGCGAGATCGGCTTCTTCGGGCTGACCATCCCCGAGGAGTACGGCGGGCTCGGCGGCGACTACATCACCTACTGCATCGGGATGGAGGAGCTCGGCCGGGCGGACTCCTCGGTGCGCGGCATCGTCTCCGTGTCGATGGGCCTCGTCGGCAAGGTGATCCTCTCGCACGGCACCGAGGAGCAGAAGCAGCAGTACCTGCCGGGCATCGCGAACGGCACGCTGCTCGGCTGCTTCGGCCTCACCGAGCCGGACAACGGGTCCGACCCGGGCAGCCTCCGGACGCGGGCGCGCCGCGACGGGTCCGACTACGTCATCAGCGGGCAGAAGATCTTCATCACCAACGGGACCTGGGCCGATGTGTGCCTCGTCTTCGCCCGGACCGGCGGCGACGGCCCCAAGGGTGTCTCTGCCTTCCTCGTGCCGACGAACACGCCCGGCTTCGAGGCGCGCGAGATCCACGGCAAGCTCGGGCTGCGCGGCCAGGCGACCGCCGAGATCTTCCTCACCGACGTGCGGGTGCCGGAGTCCGCGCGCCTCGGCGAGGAGGGCGAGGGCTTCAAGATCGCGATGCACTCGCTCGACAAGGGCCGCGTGTCCGTCGGCGCGGGCTGCACCGGGATCATCCAGGGCTGCCTCGAGGAGGTCGTCGCCTACACGACGCAGCGCAAGCAGTTCGGCCGGCCGATCGCGTCGTTCCAGCTGATCCAGGACATCATCGCCGACATCTCCGTCGACGTGGATGCCGCCCGACTGCTCACGTGGCGGGCCGCCGACCTCATCGAGCGGGGCGAACCCTTCGGCGTCGAGGCGTCCAAGGCGAAGTACTTCGCGTCGGAGGCGGCCGTGCGGGCGGCGAACGGAGCGCTCCAGGCGTTCGGCGGCTACGGCTACATCGACGAGTACCCGATGCAGAAGTACCTGCGCGACGCCCGGGTCATGACGCTCTACGAAGGCACGTCGCAGATCCAGAAGCTCCTCATCGGCCGCGCCGAGACGGGGATCAGCGCCTTCCTCTGAGGTCCACCGTCAGGACAAGCCGATGCCGTATGCCGCTGGGCCG
>NZ_JAPFQL010000070.1 GCF_028446585.1 Intrasporangium calvum | reverse complement strand
CGACGGTGGCGCACTCACAACCCCTTGGGGTGCCACACCGTCTTCGTCTCGACGAAGGCGCGGATCCGGTCCAGGCCAGGTCCGGCCGCCCAGTCGGGCTCGACGGCCCGGCCGTCAACCAGCGAGGGACGCAGGACCCGCTTGAGGTTGCCGGCGGCTTCTGCCTCGAGGGCGCCCCACTCGACACCGTCGGCCTCTGCGGCTCCCGTGAGGTCGATGGCGTTGACGTCGCGGTGTGAAGCCAGCCAGGGCGCGACCTCGGCGGTCTGGGCGGTGATGAGGTTGACGACGCCGCCGGGCACGTCCGAGGTGGCCAGCACCTCGCCGAAGGTGATGGCGGGAAGCGGGCGGGAGGCAGAGGTGAGGACGACCGCAGTGTTTCCGGTGGCGATCACCGGGGCGACCACGGACACGAGGCCGAGGAGCGACGAACGCTGCGGCGCAAGGACGCCCACGACTCCAGTGGGCTCGGGAGCCGACACGTTGAAGAACGGGCCGGCCACCGGGTTGAGGTTGCCGAGCACCTGGGCGACCTTGTCGGTCCACCCGGCGTACCAGACGAGACGGTCGACCGACGCGTCGACGACCGCGCCGGCCGCCTTGGTGCCGAGGCCCTCACTCGCGCCGACCTCGTCGATGAACTGTGCACGGCGGCCCTCGAGGACCTCGGCCACCCGATAGAGCACCTGGCCCCGGTTGTAGGGCGTCGCACCGGCCCAGCCGGCCAGCGCGGCCCGGGCGGCGACGACCGCGTCCCGGACGTCCTTGCGTGAGCCCATCGAGGCGTTGGCCAGGAACGCGCCCTTGGCCGAGACGACCTCGTAGGAACGGCCGGACTCGCTGCGCGGGAACTTGCCGCCGATGTAGAGCTTGTAGGTCTTGCGCACGTCGAGGCGGGTCATCGGGCGGCTCCTGTCGTCAGGGCGGCGGTGGTGACGTAGGCCTCGAGCCCGTGCCGGCCACCTTCGCGGCCGTAGCCCGACTCCTTGTAGCCGCCGAAGGGCGAGGTCGGGTCGAAACGGTTGAAGGTGTTGGCCCAGATGACACCGGCGCGCAGCTGGTCGGCCATCCAGAGAATGCGCGACCCCTTCTCCGTCCAGACGCCTGCGGAGAGGCCGTAGGAGGTGTTGTTCGCCTTGGCGACGGCCTCCTGGGGCGTCCGGAAGGTGAGCACCGACAGGACCGGCCCGAAGATCTCCTCCGTCGCGACCCGGTGCGTCTGGGACACGCCTGTCAGCACCGTCGGAGGGAACCAGAAGCCGCGGGCCGGCAGCGTGCACTCCGGGCTCCAGCGCTCGGCGCCCTCGGCGACACCGGCGTCGACCAGGGACGTGATGCGGTCGAGCTGGGCACGGCTGTTGATCGCGCCCAGGTCGCTGTTCTTGTCCATCGGGTCGCCGACCCGCAACGTCTCGAGCCGGCGCTTGAGGCGCGCGAGGACGGCGTCGTGGACGCTCTCCTGCACGAGCAGCCGTGACCCGGCGCAGCACACCTGCCCCTGGTTGAAGAAGATGCCGTTGACGATGCCCTCGACCGCTTGGTCGATGGGGGCGTCGTCGAAGACGATGTTGGCCGCCTTGCCGCCGAGCTCCAGGGTCGCCTTCTTGGACGTGCCGGCGATCCGGCGGGCGATCGCCTTGCCGACCTCCGTCGAACCGGTGAAGGCGATCTTGTCGACCCCGGGATGGTCGACGAGGGCCTCACCGGTGCGTCCGTCACCCGTGACGATGTTGACGACGCCCGGCGGCAGGTCGGCCTGCTGGCAGACCTCGGCGAAGAGCAGCGCCGTCAGGGGAGTGGTCTCGGCGGGCTTGAGCACCACGGTGTTGCCGGTCGCCAGGGCGGGCGCGATCTTCCAGGCCAGCATGAGGAGGGGGAAGTTCCACGGGATGATCTGTCCGACGACGCCGTGGGGCCGGGGCGGCGTGCCGCCAGTCGGGGCGAGGCCGGCGAACTCGAGCTTGTCGGCCCAGCCGGCGTGGTAGAAGAAGTGCGCGGCGGCGATCGGGACGTCGACGTCGCGGGTCTCCTTGATCGGCTTGCCGTTGTCGAGCGTCTCGAGGACAGCGAACTCCCTGGCCCGCTCCTGCAGGATCCGGGCGATCCGGAAGAGGTACTTGCCCCGCTCGGAGCCGCTCAGGCGGCCCCAGACCCCTTCGTAGGCCCGGCGGGCCGCGGCGACGGCCCGGTCGACGTCCTTCGGTCCGGCTTGGCTCACCTCGGCCAGGACCGACTCGTCGGCCGGGTTGATGGTCTCGAAGGTGTCCTTCGGCCGGCTGAAGGCACCGTCGATGTAGAGACCGTAGGACTTCTCGATCGTGACGACGGCTCGCGACTCGGGCGCGGGGGCGTACTCGAACTTCGGCATGTGCACGTTCTCCCGGTCAGTCGATCGTCACGTAGTCGGCGCCGGAGTAGGCGCCGGTCGCGAGCTTCTGGCGCTGCAGCAGCAGGTCGTTGAGCAGGCTCGAGGCGCCGAAGCGGAACCACTCAGGTGACATCCAGTCGTCGCCGGCGACCTCGTTGACCATGACGAGGTACTTGATCGCATCCTTCGACGTGCGGATGCCGCCGGCGGGCTTGACCCCGACCTGGACGCCGGTCAGCTCCCGCCAGTGCCGCACGGCCTCGAGCATGACGAGTGTGACCGGCAGCGTCGCGGCGGGGGACACCTTGCCGGTCGAGGTCTTGATGAAGTCGCCGCCGGCGAGCATGGCGAGGTAGGAGGCGCGGCGCACGTTGTCGTAGGTGACGAGCTCACCCGTCTCGAGGATGACCTTGAGGTGGGCGTCGCCGCAGGCCTGCTTCACCTCAGCGATCTGGCTGAACACGGTGAGGTAGTCACCGGAGAGGAACGCGCCCCGGTCGATGACCATGTCGATCTCGTCGGCGCCGGCCTCGACCGCCGCGCGGGTGTCGGCGAGCTTGACGGGCATCGCGGCCCGGCCAGACGGGAAGGCCGTCGCGACCGCTGCCACGTGGATGCCGCTGTCGCCCAGGGCCTGCTTGGCCGTGGCGACCATGTCGCCGTAGACGCAGATGGCGGCGGGACGTGGGGTGGTCGGGTCGATGGGGTCGGGCACCAGTGCCTTGGCGCAGAGCGAGCGGACCTTGCCGACGGTGTCGGCGCCCTCGAGCGTCGTGAGGTCGATCATGCTGATCGCCGTGTCGATGGCCCACGCCTTGGCCGTCGTCTTGATCGAACGGGTGCCGAGCGAGGCCGCCCGAGCCTCGCAGCCGACCTGGTCGACCCCCGGGAGGCCATGGACCCAGGAGGCGAGCGCCCGGTTGGTCAGGCGTGAGACGCCGAGCAGGTCCCGGGCAGCAGCCGTGAGGTCCTGGACGGCGTGCGCCGTGGTGCTGACTGTCACCCGGGGGAGTCTACCGGTGAGTTGTGTGGACCCGGCCCACATCGCAGGCTCCGAAGGGCCACAAGCGAGGTCGAGCGTGAGACAGTCGAAGGACAGTGCCCGGAAGGACGAGCGAGACGATGAGAGCCGGCGGAACGTCGCCGACCGACCCCCATCGCCCGGGGTCGGTCGACCAGCGGAGCGTGGTGACGCTGCGCCCGGGCTCCTCGATCGCCATCGGCGCGTTCGGGGCCGTGGCTGGTCTCGCGTTGCTCCTGCCCGCCCTGCGGGGGCCCGACCGGGACTGGGTGGTGATCTCCTCGATCGTCCTGGCGCTCGTGCTCCTCTGGCTCTTCGTCGTGCGCCCCTGCGCCCAGCTGGGCCCGGACGGGATCCGGCTGGTCAACCCGCTCCGGGTGGTCGACCTGACCTGGCCGGTCATCGAGGAGGTGCGGTCGAGGTGGGCGCTGGAGCTCGTCTCGGCGGGGCGCCGCTACACGGCCTGGGGCGTGCCCGCCGACCCCGGCCGCCCTCGGCACGGTCGCTCGACCGTGGCTCCCCCCGAGGGCTGGTCCGGGTCGGGTTCGGCGCCCTCGGCGGGCCGGCGACCGAAGGCCGAGGCCCAGACCGTCGCCGAGGAGATCGAGCGCCGCATCGCTGCTGACCGGTGCCGGCCCGCTGCTGCCCGGACGGGCGCCCCGAGGACGGATGTCCAGTCCTGGGACGCGCCCGCGGTCGCGATGCTCGTGGGAGCCGCGGCGTTCTTCGTCGTGACCGTCCTCGCGCTCTGAGGAGGGGCAGCCGGCGTATGCCGCTGAGCCGGTTTCCCCTCGGGCGCGGGCTGGGGTGCCGGGCGGAGGATCAGGACAGGGCGGTGAGGTGCTCGAACTCCGGGCGGATCCCGGCGAGCCGGGAGGCAGCTGCAGCGCGAGCAACGGCGAGGCCGGGACGGTCCCGGACCGGCTCGATGACCTCGAGGTAGACCTTGACCTTCGGCTCGGTGCCGCTCGGGCGGACGATGATCCTCGAGTCGTCGTCGAGGTAGTAGCGCAGGCCCTCGGTCGGCGGGAGCCCGGCACTACCGGTGGCGAGGTCGTCGAGTCGGGTGACGGCCCGGCCGGCGATGGACGTCGGCGGAGCCTGACGGAGTCGGCTCATCAGCTCCTCGGACTGGGCGAGGTCAGAGAGGCGAACCGAGAACGAGTCGGTCGCATGCAGTCCGTGGGCCAGGGCGAGGTCGTCCAGCAGATCAGTCAGCGCCCGTCCCTCGGCCTTCAGGGTCGCCGCGAGCTCCGCGAGCAGCAGGGCGGCACTGACCCCGTCCTTGTCCTTGACCAGGTGCGGTGCGACGCAGTAGCCCAGGGCCTCCTCGTAGCCGTAGCGCAGGCCCTCGACCCGGGAGATCCACTTGAAGCCCGTGAGCGTCTCCGCGTGCCGGATCCCCGCGGCTGCGGCGATCGCGGCGAGGAGCCGGGAGGACACGATCGAGTTGGCGAAGACGTCGCCCGGGACGACCCCGCGCCGGACGATGTGCGCCCCGAGGAGCGCCCCCACCTCGTCCCCGCGGAGCATCCGCCAGTCGCCGAGGGCGGGGTCGAGAACGGCCGCCGCACACCGGTCGGCGTCGGGGTCGTTGGCGATGACGAGGTCGCACGCCTCGGCCCGGGCCTGCTCGAGCGCCAGGTCGATGGCTCCCGGCTCCTCCGGGTTGGGGAAGGCCACGGTCGGGAAGTCAGGGTCGGGCAGCGCCTGCTCGTCGACCGGCGTCGGTGGCGCGAAACCGGCCCTGGCGAAGGCGACCGCGATCGTGCCGTGGCCCACGCCGTGGAGGCTGGTGTGGACGCAGTTGAGATCTCGCGGGGAATCGGGTGCCACCACGGACACGACGGCCGAGATGTAGTCCTCGACCAGCGAGTCGTCGAGCGTGTCCCACCCGTCAGTGGCGCGCGGGACGGACGCCACTGACGGCACGGCCGCGATCCGGGCCGCGATCTGGCTGTCCGACGGCGGCACGATCTGGCTGCCGTCGCCGAGATAGACCTTATAGCCGTTGTCCTGGGGCGGGTTGTGGCTCGCGGTGACCATGACGCCGGCGTCCGCGCCGAGGTAGCGGATCGCGAAGGCCAGCACCGGGGTCGGCAGCGGTGACGGCAGCAGCAGGGCCCGACCGCCGGCGCCCTCGACCACCGCGGCGGTGTCCCGGGCGAAGACATCCGAGTTGTGGCGGGCGTCATAACCGACGACGACCAGAGGCGTGGCCCCGGACAGACCTGTGGCGTAGAGGTGGCCGACCAGCCCGGCCGCAGCTCGGATGACGACGCTGCGGTTCATCCGGTTGGGTCCGGCGCCGAGGGCCCCGCGCAGACCTGCGGTGCCGAACTCCAGCATCCCGGAGAAGCGGTCGGCCAGCTCGTCCACTGCCTCACGCGAACCGGCCTCGGCCTGCTCGATGAGCGTCCCCAGCTCGGCCCTGGTCGTCGCGTCCGGGTCGTCGTCGCGCCAGGCTCGGGCCGATGCGAGCAGCTCCGCCACGTCGTCGGCCGGCATCACAGCCTCCTGACGATGTCGGCGAGCAGCCGCGCGCAGCGGTCTGCCGCGGCCTCGCCTGCCTCGAGGACCTCCTCGTGGCTGAGCGGCGTGTCACTGATCCCGGCCGCCGGGTTGGTCACGAGCGAGATGCCCAGGATGTCCAGACCGAGCTGACGGGCGGCGATGGCCTCGAGAGCCGTCGACATGCCGACGAGGTCGCCGCCGAGCACCTTCGCCATCCGCACCTCGGCCGGGGTCTCGTACTGGGGTCCCCGGAACTGGATGTAGACGCCCTCCTGCAGCGAGGGGTCGACCTCACGTGCGATCTCCCGGAGCCGTGGCGTGTAGACATCGGTGAGGTCGACGAAGTGGGAACCCTCGATCGGTGACTGGCCCGACAGGTTGATGTGGTCACGGATGAGGACCGGGTTGCCGGTCCACGCGGGGTCGAGACCCCCGCAGCCGTTGGTGAGGACGACGGTGCCGCACCCCGCAGCATGTGCTGTTCGCACGGCGTGCACAACGGGCCGCACGCCCCGGCCCTCGTAGAAGTGGGTGCGAGTCCCGTAGACGAGGGCGCGTCGGCCCGTGTCGCCGATGGCGACCGACCGCATCGTCCCCGAGTGACCGGCCACCGCGGAGGCGGAGAAACCGGGCACGTCCGCGTTGTCGATGGTGGCCACGGTCGCGCCGATCCGATCGCCTGCCTCACGCCACCCCGAGCCGAGGACCAGCGCGACGTCGTGGCGCTCGACGCCGGTTCGCTCCGCGATCACCGCAGCGGCCCGGGCAGCCACCTCGAAGGGGTCCACGGTCGGATCGTTCAGGTCCACGGCGCTCATGCTCACCCTCCGGACTCTAGCGACGCCAGGCACCCGCAGGTGCCGGCTCCACCCCGGAAAGGCGCGGTCTGCTGGGAGCGAGCCCAGCGGCATACGGCCGGATGGGTGGTTGGATGTGTGGGTGATCACCCGAGAGACGTCCGTAGTCATCATCGGAGGCGGCCCCGGCGGTTACGAGGCCGCGCTCGTCGGCGCCCAGCTCGGCGCTGACGTCACCATCATCGAGCGGCAGGGGGTGGGCGGGGCAGCAGTCCTCACCGACTGCGTCCCGAGCAAGGCGCTGATCGCGACGGCCGACTACATGTCCGACTTCGAGGTCGCCGGGGGCCTCGGCGTGCACCTGACCGACCACGAGGGCGACGTCGTCGAGGACGTCGTCGTCGAGCCGCAGACGGTCAACGAGCGCATCCTCGCGCTGGCCTCGGCCCAGAGCGGTGACATCCACGGCAGCCTCGAGCAGGCCGGCGTGCGCGTGGTCCGTGGCGTCGGCCGCGTCGCCGACCGCGGGCGAGTCGTCGCGGAGATCGACGGCTCCGGACAGACCGAGGAGATCGCAGCCGACATCGTGCTCATCGCCACGGGTGCCACACCGCGCGTCCTCCCGTCCGCGGTGCCGGACGGAGACCGCATCCTCACCTGGCAGCAGATCTACTCCCTGACCGAGCTTCCCGAGCGGCTCGTCGTGATCGGCTCCGGTGTGACCGGCGCGGAGCTCGCCCAGGCCTTCCTCGGCCTCGGCTCCGACGTCGTCCTCGTCTCCTCCCGCGAGCACGTGCTGCCCGGCGAGGACGCGGACGCCGCCACGCTCATCGAGGAGGTCTTCCGCAAGCGCGGCATGGAGGTGCTCAACCGCGCCCGAGCCGCCGGCGTCGAACGCACGGAAGCCGGCGTGATCGTGCGCCTCGAGGATGGTCGGACCGTCGAAGGCAGCCACGCCCTGCTCGCCGTCGGGGCCATCCCCGCGACCCGCGGGCTCGGCCTCGAGGAGGTCGGCGTCGACCTCGCCGAGTCCGGCCACATCACCGTGGACCGGGTCTCGAGGACCTCCGTGCCCGGCATCTACGCGGCCGGCGACTGCACGGGCGTCCTTCCCCTGGCATCGGTCGCCGCGATGCAGGGCCGCATCGCGATGTGGCACGCCCTCGGTGATGCCGTCGCCCCGCTCAACGTCCGCGGCGTCGCCGCGACGATCTTCACCGAGCCGGAGATCGCGACCGTTGGCATCGGCCAGGTCGCAGCCGACGCCCAGACCGACGTCGAGTCCGTCATGCTGCCCCTGGCCCGCAATCCACGCGCGAAGATGCAGGGCATCACCGAAGGCTTCGTGAAGCTCTTCTGCCGCAAGGGCTACGGCACCATCCTTGGTGGCGTCATCGTCGCCCCCAAGGCCTCCGAGCTGATCCACCCCGTGGCCCTCGCCGTCCAGAACCGGCTCAACGTCGACCAGGTGGCGAGCACCATCACCGTCTACCCGTCGCTGTCCGGGTCCATCGCCGAGGCGGCGCGGCAGCTCCACCAGTCCGAGTGACGCCGGAGTACGGTCAGAGCACGACAAACACGGGCAAGGAGGCGTCAACGACGATGACTGGTTGGATCGACAAGGCAAAGGACTTCATCAAGGGTCACCCGGAGCAGGCGAAGGATGCACTGCAGAAGGCCGAGGACCTGATCAACGAGCGCACGGGCGGGAAGTACGCCGAGCACGTCGACCAGGGGTCGGACGCGATCGGCGAGCACCTCGGGCTGCCGCCGGACGCCGAGGACGCGGCTCCGGTTCCCGAGCCCGTGCCTGCTCCCGTTCCGGAGCCAGAGCCCGCTCCCGTTCCGGAGGCCGAGCCGGCCACCACCCCGGCGTCGGACGAGCCGGCACAGGGCGACACCACGCTGGGTGACCCACCGCCGACCAGGTCCTGAAACAGCGAGAGAGCAGTTCGTCCGGGGGACGAGCTGCTCTCTCGCTCCGGGTCAGGCGTCCGCCGCCGCGTCCTTGATCTCGGCCAGGACCGCGCCGGACGTGACGGTCTCTCCGACCGCGGCCTTGAGACCGGTCAGGACGCCCGACTTGTGGGCGTTGATCGGCTGCTCCATCTTCATCGCCTCGAGGACGATGACGAGGTCGCCCTCTGCCACGGTGGCACCCTCCTCGACGGCGATCTTGACGATCGTGCCCTGCATCGGGGCGGTGAGCGAGTCACCGGAGGCGGCGGCGCCACCCTTGCCACCAGCCGAGCGCTTCGGGGCCTTCTTCTTCGCCGTGGAGGTCCCGCCGCCGCCGCCCAGGCTCAGACCACCGGGCAGGGACACCTCGAGCCGCTTGCCACCCACCTCGACGACGATCGTCTGGCGCTCAGCCGCGTCCTCGGCGTCGCCGTCAGCGGCGGCCAGCCCAGCGGCATACGGGGGAACGGTGTTGTCCCACTCCGTCTCGATCCACCGCGTGTGCACGGTGAAGGGGGACCCGTCCGAGGGAGCGAAGGCCTCGTCCGAGACGACGGCGCGGTGGAACGGGGTCACCGTCGGCATGCCCTCGATGACGAGCTCGTGCAGCGCGCGCCGCGCCCGCTCGATGGCCTGGGTGCGGTCGCGGCCGGTGACGATGAGCTTGGCGATCATCGAGTCGAACGCCCCCGCGACGGTGTCGCCCTCGACGATGCCGGCGTCCCAGCGGACACCGGGACCCTGCGGCACGACCATGCGGCTGACCGTGCCCGGGGCGGGCAGGAAGTTGCGCCCCGCGTCCTCGCCGTTGATCCGGAACTCGATGGAGTGAGCGTGCGGCTCCGGGTCGGTGAAGGTGAGTGCCTCACCGTTGGCGATCCGGAACTGCTCACGGACCAGGTCGACGCCGGTGACCTCCTCGGTGACCGGGTGCTCGACCTGCAGGCGGGTGTTGACCTCGAGGAAGCTGATGCCCCCGTCCTGGCCGACGAGGAACTCGCAGGTGCCCGCGCCGACGTAGCCGGCCTCGCGCAGGATCGCCTTCGAGGCGCGGACCAGCTCGGCGTGCTGGCTCTCGGAGATGAACGGGGCCGGGGCCTCCTCCACCAGCTTCTGGTTGCGCCGCTGGAGCGAGCAGTCCCGGGTGGAGACGACCACGACGTTGCCGTGGTGGTCGGCCAGACACTGCGTCTCGACGTGCCGGGGCTTGTCGAGGAACCGCTCGACGAAGCACTCGCCGCGGCCGAAGGCCGTCACGGCCTCACGCACCGCCGACTCGTACAGGTCCGGGATCTCCTCGATGGTGCGGGCCACCTTCAGGCCGCGTCCACCGCCGCCGTAGGCCGCCTTGATCGCCACCGGCAGACCGTGCTCCTCCGCGAACGCCACGACCTCTTCGGGGCCGGACACCGGGTCCTTCGTGCCCGGCACCAACGGGGCGTTGGCCTTCGTGGCGATGTGCCGCGCCTTGACCTTGTCACCCAGCGAGTCGATGGCTGCGGGGCCGGGACCGATCCAGGTCAGGCCGGCGTCGATGACGGCCTGGGCGAAATGGGCGTTCTCGGCGAGGAAGCCGTAGCCCGGGTGCACGGCATCGGCACCCGACTGCCTGGCCACCTCGAGCAGCTTCTCCTGCACCAGGTAGCTGTCGCCGGGCGTGGACCCACCCAACGAGTACGCCTCATCGGCCACCTTCACGTGCAACGCATCCCGATCGGGCTCTGCATATACCGCCACGGACCCGATGCCCGAGTCCTTGCACGCACGTGCAATTCGGACAGCGATCTCACCACGATTAGCGATCAGGACCTTGCTGATGGAAGCCATGCGACGGACTCTAGCGTCTCGCCAGGCGTGCACTCCCCGCCGTCGGGGCGTTACTCCACGGTCGGCTCGTGACGTGCGGCACACGGTCGTTCACGTAGGTTGAGTGTCATGACTGCACCCCTTTCGAGCCCCAACGTGCTGCTCGAAGAATCGTCGGCTGACGACGTCCGCATCCCCCAGCTCGGCTTCGGGGTCTGGCAGGTCCCAGCGGACGAGGTCGAGGCGGCCGTCGGCACGGCGCTGGCCACGGGCTACCGACACATCGACACCGCGCGCATCTACGGCAACGAAGAAGGCGTCGGGCGGGCGATCGCCGCATCGGGCGTGCCCCGCGAGGAGGTCTTCGTCACGACCAAGGTGTGGAACGACGACCATCGAAACGTGGCCGCGGCGTTCGACGCCTCCCTGAAGCGGCTCGGGCTCGAGGTGCTTGACCTCTACCTCATCCACTGGCCGGCCCCGGGTGCCGACGCGCATGTCGAGGCGTGGCGACAGCTGCTCGAGCTGCAGCAGTCCGGGCGAGTCCGGGCCGTCGGTGTGTGCAACTTCCACGTCCCACACCTCCAACGGCTGCTCGACGAGACCGGAGTCCTCCCGTCGATCAACCAGATCGAGCTGCATCCGTATCTCCAACAGGACGAGCTGCGACGCTTCCACGCCGAGCACGGCATCGCCACCGAGGCGTGGAGCCCGCTCGCGTCGGGCAAGGAGGTCCTGACCGACGCGACCATCGGAGAGGTCGCCGCGAAGCACGGCGTCACGCCCGCCCAGGCGATCATCCGGTGGCACCTGGACATCGGCAACGTCGTCATCCCGAAGTCGGTGACGCCCTCGCGCATCGCGGAGAATGCTGACGTCTTCGGTTTCCGCCTGGACCAGGAGGATCTCGACGCCTTCGCGACGCTCGAGCGTGGCATGCGCACCGGTCCCGACCCCGACCGGTTCTGGGCCACTCCTCGCTGACCGACCGCAGTACGTTGGGTCCATGGGACTCTTCTCCCGACGGCCCAAGGACGAGTCGCCCGACGTGACGAACGACCGCGCCGGCGATGGCGCTGACGCGGGGACCAAACTGCCCGAGGACTTCGACGGGCGTCCGGTCACCTCACCCCTCACCGACGCGGAGCGCGATCGGATCGCTGCGGGACTGGCGGCCCTGAGGGCCAGGGGTGTCGACGTCGACGACCTCGCCGCCATCGGGGCTGCCTACGACCAAGCGTTCACCGAGGCGCGCACCGGCCGCGGGGAGGGTGCCGACGTGGTCGTCGAGACCTTTGGAATCGCCATCGGGGAGTACCTCGCGCGCCACAGCGCTCGCGAATGGGCTGTCGTCACGGACGTCTTCGGCACCGACCTCGGACTGGTGGCAGCGCGAGCTGACACCGTGATCGTGCCGCACAACCTGGTCGGCGCCCGATGGATGCGGGGTGAGACCGGTTGGGTGCCGGGAGTGGTGACACACCTCGCGAACCTTCGTCCGCGTCCTGCGCCCTAGGCTGGCCGGCCCGGGTGGTTCCACGGGCGTCTACCTCCTCCGCCGCGCCCTCGACCTGACGTTCTTCCCCGAGCTCTACGAACTGCGCACCCGCATTGGCTCCTGAGTTCGGTGTCGTGGCTCGCACTGGCAGGGGCACGGCCCCAGGCAGGCGAGCTCGAAGCACTCATCCAGACAGCGGCACTCCAGCTCGACGGGTGCCTGCCGGACCACGGGCTGAGGGCCACGCATGAGGCGCCTTCGCAGCTCGAGCTGGTCGGTCGTCGGGTGGTCGGTCGGCCGGGCCCGCTGGGGGAACTGGTCGGCAGCTCTGTCGCGCTCGGCCCTGTGGTGAAACCAGCCTCGGGCCGGCGGGCGATCGTGGCGAGGCTTGTACAGCGCCTCCTGAGGGAGCTGGTCGGGTGGGTCGACGTCCAGGTGTGCAGGGAAGCGCCGACCGCCGTTGTCCCTGACGAGTCCCGCGGGTGCCGGCTCGACCGGTCGTCCCTCGTGGTCGACTGCGGTCAGCCGAAGGCCGCAGGCCTGCAGCATCCGGTGGAGGGCCGACAGACTGGGCAGGCCCTTGCCGGACTCCACCCTGGCAATGCTCGATGCCGCGCTGCCGATGCGCTCGGCGAGATCCCGTTGGCTGAGGTCAGCCTGTCTCCGAGCACGCACGACGAGCCGGCCGACCGTGTCCGGGTCACTGAGATCAGGGTTTCCAGCGAGCTCGCGCATGCGGGCAGCGTGGCACGGGACGCCGACAGCCCTTGCTCGGCAAGCCCTACGGCACTGCTCACTGGGGCTGAGCAGTGCCGTACTGGGGCGTTCGGGGCTGACGCCGGACGCGTGGGGGACTGCCCGGGACTGCGGCACTGCTCACTGTGGCTGAGCAGTGCCGTAGTCACCACGACGGCAAGGGTGGCGTTGGCGGAGCCGCCGCAGCCCCTGGCACGAGTGAGGCGACGTCACGGGCAAAGGGGTGGCGCCGAGGGCAGGCCAGGCGGCGGCGAGCAAGGGTCAGGCGGCGGGTAGCTTGGCGCGTACCTGTCGCTTGATCCGCGCCAGCATCGCCGCCATCCCGCGCAGGCGCAGCGGCGAGACTGCGTCCGCCAGGCCGAAGCGCATCGGTGCATCGTCCGGCACTGCCAGGACGTCGGCGGCAGGCAAGCCGTCGAGTCCGGCGTGGAGGATGCCGGCGAAGCCGCGGGTCGTGGGGGACTCAGCCGGCGCGTCGAAGAACAGGTGGACCCGGCGGTCAGCCGGCGAGTCGGCTTCGTCGACCTCGACAACGAGGAAGAGCGGAGTCTGACACTCATCGACGCGCTCGAGCTGGTCGAGTCGTCCTGCGTAGCGCTCCGGCAGGGACGGCAGCTCGTCGCTGAACTCCAGCAGCAGCTGGAGCTTGAGGTCGTTGGTCGCCGAACGGAAGTCCGCCGCGATCTCGCCGAGCTCGGCCGGCAGCTCGGCGGGCGACTCGGCAGGCGACTCGGCAGGCGGGTGCATGGTCACTTCTCGATGGGCACGCGGACCGCGTTGCCCCACTCCGTCCAGGACCCGTCGTAGTTGCGCACCGACTCGAAGCCGAGGAGGTGGGTCAGTACGAACCAGGTGTGCGACGAGCGTTCGCCGATCCGGCAGTAGGCCACGATGTCGTCGTCCGGGGAGAGTCCCTGCTCGCGCAGGTACAGCTCCTCGAGATCCGCACGGCTCTTGAAGGTGCCGTCGTCGTTTGCGGCGCGGGCCCAGGGCACGGACTTCGCGCCCGGGATGTGCCCGCCCCGCATCGCACCCTCCTGCGGGTAGTCCGGCATGTGCAGGAGCTCGCCGGTGTATTCGCCGGGGGAGCGGACGTCGACGAGCGGCTTGCCGAGGTGCGCGAGGACGTCGTCCTTGAAGGCGCGGATCGGCGCGTCATCGCGCTCGGCGACCGGGTACTCGACCGGCTGCGGCGTCGGCACCTCACGAGTCAGCTCGCGACCCTCGGCGACCCACTTGGCGCGCCCCCCGTCGACGAGCCGGACATCCTCGTGACCGAACAGACTGAAGACCCAGAGGGCGTAGGCCGCCCACCAGTTCGACTTGTCGCCATAGATCACGACCGTCGTGTCGCGGGCGATGCCGCGCGACCCCATCACCTCGGCGAACCGCGCACCATCGACGTAGTCCCGGGTGACCGGATCGTTGAGGTCAAGATGCCAGTCGATCTTGAGCGCGCCGGGGATATGGCCGGTGTCGTAGAGCAGGACGTCCTCGTCGGACTCCAGCAGGACGATGCCGTCCGGCCCGCCGATGCGTCCGGCCGTGATCTGCTCCGCCAGCCACTGCGTGGTGACGAGGCGCTCCGGGTGCGCGTAGGCCGCGAGCTTGGGGTCTTCGCCAGTCATGACCCCATCGTGTCACGGGGTTGGCGGAGTGAGCCGGTCCAGGTCTGACCGGCAGCTGCGCTCGAACTCGCCCAGCTCGGCGATGGCGTCCTGCACGTCCTTGAGCCGCTGCTCCAGGTCAGCGCGGCGGGCGTCGATCTGGTCGAGGACGTACTCGAGCTGAGCCCGTCGACCGCGTGGGGCGTCGAAGAGGTCGACGATGGTCCGGATCTCCTCGAGCGGGAAACCGAGGCGCTTGCCACGCAGGATGAGCTTGAGACGGGTGCGGTCACGGCGGTGAAAGATCCGCTGGGTGCCCCGCCGCTCGGGGGAGACGAGGCCGAGGTCCTCGTAGTGGCGGATGGTCCGGTGGGTCACGCCGAACTCGTCCGCGATCTGCGCGATCGTCCACTCGGGCCCACTTGTCATGGCTGCGATTCTGCTTTACGTTTACGTAAGCGTCAAGCAGGAACCCACGAGGAGCGACATGTTCGAGCTGAGCCAGGAGCACGAGGACTTCCGCAAGGTCGTCCGGGACTTCGCCGAGAAGGAGGTCGCACCCCACATCGCCGAGTGGGACCGCGCCTCGCACTTCCCGGCCGACCTCGTTCCGAAGATGGGCGAGCTCGGTCTCTTCGGCCTCGTGGTGCCCGAGGAGTACGGCGGCAGCGCCGGCGAGGGGCAGGGCGACTTCACCAGCCTCTGCGTCGCGATCGAGGAGCTCGGCCGCGTCGACCAGTCCATCGGCATCACCCTGTCCGCGGGCGTCGGCCTCGGGATCAACCCGATCCTCACCTACGGCAATGACGAGCAGAAGCAGCGCTTCCTCCCGGACCTGGTCGCGGGCCGGGCGCTCGCGGGCTTCGGCCTGACCGAGCCGGAGGCCGGGTCGGACGCGGCGGCGACGAAGACGCGGGCCGCCCGCGACGGACACGAGTGGGTCGTCAACGGGTCCAAGGCGTTCATCACCAACTCCGGCACCGACATCACGTCGGTTGTCACGGTGACCGCTCGCACGGGCACGAACGAGGACGGCACCGCGGCGATCTCCGCGATCATGATCCCGTCCGGCACCCCGGGCTTCACGGTGGAGCCCGCCTACCACAAGCTGGGCTGGCACGTGTCCGACACCCACGGCCTCACCTTCGAGGACTGCCACGTCCCGCTGGAGAACCTGCTCGGCGAAGAGGGGGAGGGCTTCAAGCAGTTCCTCAAGACCCTCGACGACGGGCGCATCGCCATCTCCGCGCTGGCGGTCGGCTGCGCCCAGGCCTGCCTTGAGCTCGCGACCGACTATGCCAAGACGCGGATCGCCTTCGGCCGGCCGATCGGTGTCAACCAGGGCATCTCGTTCCAGCTCGCCGACCTTGCCGTCATGGTCGAGGCCGCCCGGACCCTGACCTACAAGGCTGCCTGGCTCAAGGACGAGCTCCACGAGGGTCGTCGCTCGGTGAAGGAGGTGAAGCACGCCGCCGCCATCGCCAAGCTGTACTCGACCGAGGCGGCCGTGTCCGCCACCCGCATCGCCACGCAGGTCTTCGGCGGCAACGGCTTCATGGAGGAGTTCCCCGTTGCGCGGTTCTACCGCGACGCCAAGATCCTCGAGATCGGGGAGGGCACCTCCGAGGTGCAACGCATGCTCATCGCCCGCGGGCTCGGCCTCCCGCAGTCCTGACCTCGCGCCGACGAACCGGAAGGATGAGCCCCATGCCGTCGAGTGACCTACCCACCCAAGGACCCTTCGCCGTTGACTCGCTGGGTGATGATCCGCGCGTCGCGGACGTCCGGACCCGCCTCAACGCCGCGTGGGCGGCTTCGGACCGGGCCCCGGAGAAGGCGCAGGCCAAGCTCGATGCCCAGGGCAAGATCTACGTCCGCGACCGGATCGCGCTGCTCTTCGACGAGGGGTCCTTCGTCGAGGACGGCCGCTTTGCGAACGCCCTCCAGGAAGGGCTGCCCGCTGACGGCGTCGTCACCGGCCGTGGGACCGTGGACGGCCGGCCGGCGATCGTCATCGCGAACGACCCCACGGTCAAGGCCGGGTCCTGGGGCAGCCGCACCGTCGAGAAGATCGTCCGGGCGACCGAGATGGCACTGCGCGAGGAGCTGCCCGTCTTCTGGTTCGTCGACTCGGCGGGCGCCCGGATCACCGACCAGGTGGAGATGTTCCCCGGCCGTCGGGGCGCGGGGCGGATCTTCCACAACCAGGTGGCCCTGTCGGGCAAGGTGCCCCAGATCTGCTGCCTCTTCGGGCCGTCCGCAGCGGGCGGCGCCTACATCCCCAGCTTCTGCGACCTGATCATCATGGTCGAGGGCAACGCGTCGATGTACCTCGGCAGCCCCCGGATGGCCGAGATGGTCGTCGGGGAGAAGGTCACGCTGGAGGAGATGGGCGGGGCGCGGATGCACTGCACCGTCTCCGGGGTCGGTGACCTCTTGGCGCAGGACGACGTCGAGGCGATCGAGCTGGCCAAGCTCTACTTCTCCTACGTGCCGGGAAGCTGGCGCGACCGGCCGCCGAGCTACCACGCCGAGGGGCCGAGCGAGCCGCTGACCAAGCACACGGTGCCGGAGCGGGAGTCCGTCCCCTTCGACATCCACACGGTGATCGAGGGCCTCGTCGACGAGGACTCGTTCTTCGAGCTCAAGCCCCTGTGGGCGGCCGAGCTCGTCATCGGCTTCGGCCGGATGGACGGCGAGACGGTCGGGATCGTCGCGAACAACTCGATGGTCAAGGGCGGCGTCCTCTTCACGGACAGTGCCGACAAGGCCGCGCGCTTCATCTGGCTCTGCGACGCCTTCAACATCCCACTCATCTATCTCGCCGACGTCCCGGGCTTCATGATCGGCTCCGAGGTGGAGCGCGGCGGGATCATCCGCCACGGAGCGAAGATGGTCAGTGCCGTGTCGTCGGCGACGGTGCCGCAGGTCTGCGTCGTGGTCCGGAAGGCGTACGGGGCCGGTCTCTACGCGATGGCCGGCCCGGGCTTCGGCCCGGACGCGACGATCGCGCTGCCGACCGCCCGCATCGCCGTGATGGGTCCGGAGGCCGCGGTGAACGCCGTCTACGCGAACAAGATCGCCGAGGTCGAGCGGTCGGAGGGGAGCGAGGCACGCGACGCGTTCGTCGCAGCCCGGCGCGCGGAGTACGAGGAGGACGTCGACATCGAGCGGCTCGCGGCCGACCTCGTCCTCGACTCCATCATCGAGGCGGACGAGTTGCGTTCGGACCTCATCCGTCGACTGTCCTATGCTGCCCGGCGTGACCGTCACTTCAGCGAACGACGCCGCTCCGTCCCCCCGGTCTGAACCGGCCCTGGCGGATCTCGAGCGGGTCGATCGCGCCGCGGAGGCGCGACAGGCCTGGTGGCGGCGGTTCAGCTTCTGGTTCCCCGTGGCGGTGTATGCCGTCTCGCGGCTCTACGTCCTCGTGGCGGGGATCCTGCTCGCCAAGGGGCAGATCGCGCTGCCGATCGGCCTGGAGCGGATCCGCATCTCGTATCCGCTGCCGCAGGACCCCGGCTACCTCGCCGCGATGACGAACTGGGACGGCCAGTGGTACCGCGTCATCGCGGAGGAGGGCTACCCGCGGGTCCTGCCCCGGGTCGGCCACGGGGGGATCGACATGAACCCCTGGGCCTTCTTCCCGGTGTTCCCCATGACGGTCGGCGCCATCATGAAGGTGACGGGGCTGCCCTTCGACGTCGTCGGGCCGGTCCTGTCGACGCTCATCGGGTTCGCCGCGATCTACCTGCTCTTCAGGCTCGTCGACCAGGTCATCGGCCGGTGGGAGGCCATCGTCGCTGTCGTCGCGACCTGCTTCTACATGGCCTCGCCGGTCTTCTCGGCCGCCTACACGGAGTCGTCGGCGCTGCTGCTCGTCGTGACGATCCTGCTGTTGCTTCGCGCCCGCCGGTATTGGTGGGTCGTCGCAGCGTTGGTCGTTCTCTCCCTGACTCGCAACGTCGTGATCGCGATGGTGCCGGTGATCATCGCCCACACGGTCGTGCGCTGGCGGCTGGGCGACGAAGGGCCGCATCCGGTCCGCTTCCGCTGGGCCATGGCGGCCCTCGCGGGCTGGGCGGCGGCTCTGACGTTCCTCTGGCCCACCATCGTCTCGGTGGTGACCCAGACCCCGGACGCCTACAACCAGACGATGTTGGCCTGGAACATCCAGACCAAGATCAAGCTCTACATGTGGTGGGACCTGCTCTACGCCTACTGGGGCGTGATCGGACAGCTCCTCGGCGTCCTCGGTGTCGTCGCGTTCGCGTGGTTCATGCTCTCCAAGCACTCCTGGCGGTGGGGCCCGGAGATCTGGGGTTGGGCCGGCGGCTACCCGGGCTACATCCTGCTCGTCACGAGCACCACCCCGAGCCGGGTCCGCTACGCGCTGCTGGCCTTCCCCTTCACCCTCATCATCGCGTGGTTCCTCAAGCTGCGGTGGTGGAGCCGGTGGCGCTACTGGGTCCTCGGCGGGATCGTCGTCGTCGGAGCGATCCTCATGTGGTGGTGGCTCGAGCACTACCTGATCATCAAGAACCTCACCGACGACCTCTATCCCTGACCCCGACGGGTCAGCGGGCGGTGACGATGTCGAACCAGCCCACGCCGGCGTCCGCCAGCAGGTCCCGCAGCAGTGGGAGGGACAGGCCGACGACGTTGTGGTGGTCTCCCTCGATGCCGGCGACGAACGGTCCTCCGAGGCCGTCGACGGTGAAGGCGCCGGCGACCCGCAGCGGCTCTCCCGTGGCGACGTAGTCCTCGATCTCCGAGTCGGTGAGAGCGGCGAAGTAGACCGTGGTCGAGGCGGTGGCGCCGATGGTCGCGCCCCCCGTGTCCCGGTCGTCGATGAGCCAGTGCCCCGTGTGCAGGATGCCCGACCGGCCCCGCATCCGGCGCCACCGTGCTGCGGCCTCCGCCGCATCCGCCGGCTTGCCGTGGACCTCGCCGTCGAGCTCGAGGACCGAGTCGCAGCCGAGCACCAGTGCCGGCGAGTCGGTGCGGCTCGTCACGTCCTCCGCCTTGGCCCGCGCCAGGAGCAGCGCGATGTCGGCCGGCTCGATCGGGCCGTAGCGGTCGAGCGCCTCGGCCACCACCGAGTCCTCGTCGACCTCGCTGACGAGGACCACGGGCTCGACCCCCGCGCCACGCAGCGTCTTCAGCCGCGCCGGAGAGGCGGAACCCAGCACGAACGGGACGGGACTTCCGGGCGGGAGTGGGCTCAGCGGCATACGAGGGAAGATACGGCACCGGCGGCCG
>NZ_JAPFQL010000007.1 GCF_028446585.1 Intrasporangium calvum | reverse complement strand
CGCGTCGTGCCGCTGGATCTCGGCGAACGCCTCGTAGGCCCAGGCGTGGGGCGTCACTTTGGACACGGTCCGCAAGGTGTCCGAGAACAGCTCGAGCGGGACCATCCCGCCGCCCAGGCCGGCGAGGACGAGGCCGAGGCCCACGCCGATCCCGGAGGCGGCGCCCTCGTTGTCGAGGACGGAGCCCAGGACCATGGCGGCTCCCGCGGACACGGCCGAGTAGACGAGCAGCACGACCCCCGTGAGCCAGACGTTTCCCCAGTCCACGCCGAAGAGAAGCGCGGTGGCGACGGCGATGTAGACCGCCTGGAACAGCGCGATGGTGAAGCGGCCCCCGGCCTGTCCGAGCAGCACCTGGCCGTTCGACACCGGCGCGGCGAGGGCCCGGGCGATGACGCCTTGGCGGCGGGCCTGGATGAGGGTGGCGGCGCCTGCCAGGGACGAGAGAAACGTGAACAGCAGGACCATCGACGACGCCCCGAGGTCGAACTGGCCCAGACCGGAGAACTCCTGCGCGAGCCGGTCGACGTCCTCGACCCGCACGGTCGGGCCGGTGACCTGCGAGCGGGCCGTGGCGATCGAGTCAGCGGCAGCCTTCTCGCCGACGCCGCGGGTCACCAGGGCAGCGACCTGCGCCCGGTCGAGCTGGACCTTCTCGACGGCCGCCCGGACGACCTGCTGAGCGGCCAGCGCGGCTGACTGTGAGCTCGGCAGGATCTCGAGGGTGACGGGCTCGCCGGCCGTGAAGGCGGCGTTGGCCCCGACGGGGACGTGCAGCCCGACGGTCGTGCGGCCCCGGGCCACCTCGTCGACGATGTCGTCCCACTCCCCCGCGCCCACGACCAGGTCACCACGCTCCAGCTCCGTGACGATCGCCTGGCGCAGCGCCCCGTCCTCACCGGCGACGGTGACCCGGCCCGCCGAGGCGTTGCTGCCGAACTGGGCGCCGATGACGACGACCAGCATCAACGGCATGAGGAAGACGAAGAAGATGTTGGACCGGTCGCGCAGGAAGCGGCGCAGCTCGGCGCCGGTGATGGCCAGGACCGGCTTCAGTCGCTTCATCGCACGGCCCCCCGGTCGGGGATCAGCCGGGCGGCGACGAGCACCAGTGCCGTGAAGCCGGCCATCGTGAGCAGCGGCGTGCCCAGGTCGGTGATGCCGCCACCCCCGGAGGTGACCCCGAGCCCCCGGATGAAAGCCGACACGGGGTTGAGGTCGAGCACGGAGCCGACCCACCCGCCGGCCGTGATCTGGAAGAAGGCGCCGCCGGCGATGCCGAGGACGAGGGCGATGATCGACTGAGCGATGTTGGCCTGTTCGCTGGTGCGCGCGACTCTGGCGATGACGAACATCAGCGACGTCGCGGCCGTGACGGCGGCGACGATGAGCACCGCGACGGCCGGGGGTGAGCCGAAGCTGACGTCGAAGAACCATCCTCCGACGCTGAGCAGGACGGTCGTCGCCACGATCCCGAGGATGAAGCTGACCAGAGCCTTGGCCGTGACGATCGTCCAGGCCGGCATGGGCATGGACTTGAGCCGGGCCAACGTCCCCTGCTCCCGCTCCGTGACGAGTGCAGTGACGCCGAAGCCAACCGTGAAGAGGAGGAAGAGCCCTGCCTGCCCCGCTACGAGCGCGCCTGTGCTGGAAAGCTGCTCGTTGGACGCAACGCCCTCGGTGAAGCCGATGGTGCTCTGGGCTGTGGCGACCTCCTGGCCGATCACCGCGAGGTCGGCCGGCGGCAGCCCCGCCTCCGCCCCGGCGGCCGCCGCCAGCGCCGCCGCGGAGAAGCGGTCGACGGCAGACCGGACGACGGAGACGACGATGGACTGCTCGATGCCGGTGCCCCCACCCGACACGAGGGTGACCTCGGTGGCGCGTCCTTGCTGGAGTGCCGCCCCGAAACCGGCAGGCACGATGAGCCCCACCTGCACCGTGCCGTCGCGAGTCAGCGCGTGCACCTCGTCGGCGGCAGCCGTCCGCACCGTGATGTCCAGCCCTTCGGCGCCGTCGAGCGCACGCACGACGTCCACGAGGGCGGCGGCGAGCGGGTCGCCAGCGGGGGCGGCCGCCGCCACCGCGGTGGGCTGCAGCTCGGGATCGGTCAGGTCCCCGAGGACGAGATCGAGGACGAACATCAACGCCAGCGGCACGATGATGGCGAAGATGATGACGGACCTGTCGCGGATGCGCTGACGCAGGTCGTAGCGCGTCATCGTCCAGAGCTCCCTCATGGTGGCCCTCAGTCCCGCAGCGCCTTGCCGGTGAGGTGGAGGAAGACCGACTCCAGGTCGGGCCTCGTGATCTCCACGTCGGCGAGGCTCATGCCGGCGGCGGTGGCGCTCGTGACGATCTGCGCCACCGCCGCCGGCGCGTCGTTCACGGTCAGCTGAAGAGCGTGCCGGTCTGCGATGACCTGCTGGACCGTGGGGAGGCCGCGGAGCGCAGTCGAGGCGGCGGCGGTGTCGCCGGTGCCCACGAGGCGGATGACGTCGGCGCCGGAGGTGAGCCGGACCAGCTCGTCCCGGGTGCCCTCGGCCTGGAGGCGGCCGGAGTCGATGATGCCGATGCGGTCGCAGAGCCGCTCGGCCTCCTCCATGTAGTGCGTGGTGTAGAGGACGGCCATGCCCTCTACGGAGAGCCGCTCGACCGACTCGAGGATCTGGTTGCGCGACTGTGGGTCGACGCCGACGGTCGGCTCGTCGAGGATGAGCAGGGTCGGCTGGTGGAGCAGCCCGATGCCGATGTTGAGCCGGCGCTTCATGCCGCCGGAGAACTCCTTGCTCAGGTCCTTGGCGCGCTCCGTCAGCCCGATCAGCTCGATGACCTCCTGGACCCGCTGGGTCAGAGCAGCTCCCGCGAGGCCCTGCAGTCGGCCGAAGAGGGTGAGGTTCTCCCGGGCTGTCAGCTCGGGATAGATGGCGAGGTCCTGCGGGACGAGGCCGATGTGGCGCTTCGGCTCGACCTCGGCGGGGCCCATCCGCTGCCCGGCGACCGTCACGGTCCCCGCGTCGGCGGCGATGAGGCCGGCCACCATGGAGATCGTCGTCGTCTTGCCGGCGCCGTTGGGACCGAGCAGACCGTAGGTCTCGCCCCGACGGATCCGGAACGACACGCCATCGACGGCAGTCAGGTCCCCGAACCTCCGGACCAGTCCCTCCGCGACGAGAACGTCGTCTGGTCCCGAGGCGCCTTGCAGTGCATCGCCACTCGCCATGAGTCCCCCATGCGTCACTCTGGACCCCGGCATGGTGGAGGGGGCCCTGCGCCTCAGCCTAGGCGGACCCACTCGGGACCGCACCAGGGATGTGTCGTCGGGTGACGCTCAGGCCGGTGAGCTCCGCCACAGAGCACGGTGCCGTATGCCGCTGGGCCGGCTCAGCGGCATACGGCGAGGTGGGAGGGGGGCGGGGTCAGGGAGTGAGCGCCCGGCCGCGCCACTCCGGGAGGGCGAGGGCTGCGGCGGCCGCCAGGGCGAAGGCGACGCCGAAGACGGTGAAGACGAGGCCGCTGTCGCCGAGGTCGAGCAGCCACGGGACGGAGAGCGGCGCCAGGATCGAGGCGATCCTCCCGAAGGCGGCTGCGGAGCCGGAGCCGGTGCCGCGCAGGGACGTGGGATAGACCTCCGGAGTCACCGCGTAGAGCGCGCCCCACGCCCCGAGGTTGAAGAAGGACAAGGCGCAGCCCGCGGCGATGATCGCGGCGTCGCTGCCGGCCTGCCCGAAGGCGTAGGCGGAGATCGCCGACCCGACCAGGAAGGTGGCCAGGGTGGCGCGGCGGCCCCACACCTCGATGAGGAACGCGGCCACGCCGTAGCCGGGCAACTGGGCCAGCGTGATGATGAGCGTGAACCCGAAGGATCGGGTGAGTGAGAATCCTTGGGCGACAAGCAGGCTGGGGATCCAGATGAAGGCGCCGTAGTAGGAGAAGTTGATCCCGAACCAGGCCGCCCACAACGCTGCGGTGCGGGTGCGCAGACCGTCGGACCACAGCTCCGACCAGCGAGCCGTCCGCGCCGGCGGAGCCTCTGGGGACTGCACCGGTGGCACCCCTGAGGCCGCCTCGAAGCGGCGGACCGCCTCCTCGGCCTCGGCCGTGCGACCGCGCCCCTCGAGGAAGCGGACGGACTCGGGCAGCCGCGCTCGCACGTAGAGCGCGTAGAGCGCCGGCACGATGCCGATGAAGAGAGCCCAGCGCCAGCCGTCCGCGGAGGCCGGGACGACGAAGTAGCCGATGAGCGCCGCCAGGATCCAGCCCACGGCCCAGAACGCCTCGAGGATGACCACGACGCGGCCGCGGATGCGAGCCGGTGCGTACTCGCTGACGAGCGTGGAGGCCACCGGCAGCTCCGCCCCCAGCCCCAGCCCGACGACGAACCGCAGCCCGATGAGCATGGCCAGCCCGGTGGAGAGGCCGGCAGCGCCCGTGGCGACGCCGTAGACGAGGAGCGTCAGGGCGAAGACGTTGCGGCGGCCGATCCGGTCCGCGAGCAGGCCGCCGAGGGAGGCGCCGATGGCCATCCCGACGAAGCCGATCGACCCGATCCACGACAGCTCCGTCGGGGTGATGAGCCACTGCTTTGCCAGGGCCGCCATGACGAACGAGATGAGCCCGACGTCCATGGCGTCCAGGGCCCAGCCGATGCCGGAGCCGAGCAGCAGCCGGCGGTGCTGCGCGTTGAACGGCAGCCGGTCGAGACGCTCGCTGCGGGTGGGGAGCGGGTCGACCTCAGTGGGGGTGGGCATGGGGGTGGCCATGGGCGTGGGGTCCCTCGTCTGGAGTCAGTTCGATGGCTTCGACCCAGTCTGGCCCATCGAGCTCGATCGCGGCAGCAGGGAAGAGGCCGTTGTCCTCCTTGTCGATGTGCTCGCGCAGCTCGTCGTAGAAGGTGTCGACGAGGTCCGTCTCCCCGGCGCGGATCCGCTCGGCGAGGTCGTCGAGTCGCCGGTGCTCGGCGCAGAGCCGGTCGACGTGGTCGGTGAAGTCGGGGTTGCGCCGCAGGACCGCGAAGAGGCCGCGCTCCTCGGCGACCGTGTGGGGGTGCAGGTGGGCGAGCGTGTGGTCGAGGGCTGTGCCCACCTCGCCGGCGTCGCCGCCCCCGACCGCTCGATGGAGGACCCCGGCGACATTGACGATCTCCTCGTGCTCGGTCATGAAGCGGCCGATGAGTGAGATGTCACGGCACCCGCAGTAGCTGCACATCGCCGGGGCCTCCTTCGTGCGTCGTGTCGTGCGTCGTCTCGTGCGGCGGTGCTGACCGGGTCAGGCCGCGCGGGTGAGGCGCAGGGTCCAGGCCTCGGGGCCCTCGACGAGGTACTCGATCCCGATCTCGCCGAACTGCTGCTGGAGCTGGGCGAGCAGCGGCAGCGGGTTGTGCGGCGCGACGAGGTTCATCGACCCGCCGGCGGGGATGGCGCTGAAGGCGCCGAAGACCGTGGCGTGCCGGATGGCGTGGGGGATGACGGTGACATCGAGCGTGGGCACGCCCTCGTCGCTGCAGCCGCAGCCGCACGAGTGCTGGCTCTTCTCGGTGAGGGACAGTTCGGTCACGGGATACTCCTGTTCAGTGGGTTCCCAGTCGGGGGTCGACGGGCCTGGCAATGGCCGGGGTTGGCGGTCCGGCCGACCGCGAAGTACATTTTAGACGGTGATTAACGTGGAAAAGAACGAGGGGTGGGGCCCGAGGCCCTCCAGGAGCAGCGCGGCGGACGCCGTCGCCGCTCTCTCGGCGCAGCGTCGACGCGTCTTCGACGTGCTCGACGTCGAGCCGCGCTCGGTCGCGGCAGTGGCCGACGCCCTCGATCTCCACGTCAACACGGTCCGTGAGCACCTCGACGGCCTCGTCGACTCCGGCCTCGCCGAGCGCTCCCGGCTGGCCCCCACCGGGCGCGGTCGTCCCGGCTGGGGCTACACGGCGCGGCCCGGCGTCAGCTCCCCGTCCGCTGGTGAGTACGCCTCTCTCGCAGCGGTTCTCGCTGAGCATGCGGCTGCCAAGGGTGGGGACGTCGCCGGCGACATGGCGCGGCTCGGCACGGGATGGGGCCGCAGCCTCGTCGACTCGCACGGCAGGGATGGCGACCCGGATCGCACCATGGTGCGGGTCCTCGAGACGCTCGGGTTCGACCCCGAGGATCGCGGGGGGTCCGTGCGGCTGCGGCAGTGCCCGATGCTCGACGTGGCCCGCCGCCACCCCGAGGTGGTCTGTCAGGTGCACCTCGGACTCGTCCGCGGTGCCCTCGAAGCCGCAGGTGGCGACGCATCGGGAGTTCGGCTGGAGGCCTTCGGCGAGCCGGACGCCTGTGTGCTCCATCTCACACCCCGCACCTCAACCCCCTGACCCCGCAACACGCCCGGCGCCTCGCAACTCCCCCTGTGGCCTCAGCGGTGCGTTGCTGGGTGGCGGGCGTGTTGCGGTGATCGGGCCGTGCGTCAGACTGGGGCCCGTGCCCCACACGTCCGTCGCCGAGCACCGCGTCGCCCTCCGACAGGTCATCGGCATGTCCGCGACCGAGACCGTCGCCCTGGACCGGCAGGCCCTCGGCCGGCGCCTCGCCGAGCCGCTCCTCGCCGTCGACGACCTGCCCCGCTTCGACAGCTCCGCCATGGACGGCTATGCCGCGGCTCCGGCCACCCCGGACCAGCTCACCTTCCCCGTCGTCGGTGACGTGGCGGCGGGCGACGCGGCCCGTTTCGCCCTGCAGCCCGGTCAGGCTGCCCGCGTCATGACGGGGGCCCGGCTGCCGGCCGGGGCGGTCGGCGTCGTGCCGGTCGAGCAGACCGATGCCGCCCGCACCGGGCCCGCGCCGGATCAGGTGACCTTCACGGCGCCGGTCGAGCCCGGGCGCCACATCCGCCCCCGCGCCGAGGACATCGCTGCAGGAGCGCCGGTCGGGGCTGCCGGCACCCTGGTCACTGCGGCCGTCATCGCTCTCGGCCGGTCAGCCGGCTGCACGGCGGCCGTCGTCCACGCCCCGACGAGGGTCGCCGTCGTCGCGACCGGGGCGGAGCTCACGGCCCCCGGAGCCGACCCGGGCCGGGGCGGCATCCACGAGTCCAACTCCGAGATGGTCGCCGCCCTCGCCGCCAGTGCCGGCTGCCACGTCACCCACGTCGACACGTGCACCGACGACCCCGAGCTCCTCGACCGGCTGCTCACCGAGCTCGACGCGGCCCCCGACGTCGACCTCGTCATCACGACCGGTGGCGTCAGCGCCGGCGCCTACGAGGTGGTGCGGCAGGTCTGCGAACCGCGCGAGTCGTTCAGCTTCGTCCACCTGGCCATACAGCCGGGCGGGCCGCAGGGCCTGGGGCGCTGGGGCGCCACGCCCGTCGTCTGCCTGCCCGGCACTCCGGTCGGGGCCTTCGTGTCCTTCGAGATGCTGGTCCGACCGGCACTCGACGCGCGCCATGGCGCCCCTCCGCGCAGAGCCGGCTCAGCGGCATACGTCGGAAGGACCCGGCACACCCGGGCCGGCAAGGTGCAGTTCATCTCCTGTGTCATCGCGCAGGACGGCACGGTGACGGCGCCCGATGCGCGTCATCTGTCGGCGCTCGCCGGCGCCAACGGGCTCCTCGAGGTGCCCGAGGCGGTCGACCAGATCGTCGCGGGTGACCTGGTCACCGTCCACCCGCTCTGACGGGATCCGCCGGCGTGCGTCAGGCGTTGCCCTGGCTCACGTCGGCCACCCACGGCCCGAGTGGCGGGTTCCACTCGCGCACGACGCGGCGCAGGACGTGCCCGCCGACCCAGTAGGGGTCCTCCTCGAAGGTCGCCAGCACGTCCGCCAGGGACGCTGCCTCGACGACGATCAACGCACCGTTGGGCGGCTCCTCGACCGTCTCCTCGCCCTCCGAGAACTCGTCGTGCCCGGACTGATACATCCCAGCGGCGCGCAGCCCCGGCAGCCCGCTCAGCCACGCCCGATGCTCGGGCCGGACCTTGAGCGCCTCGGTCATGTCCTCGGGGTAGGTGTAGTGGATCGCGAAGATGGCCATGCCGAGAGCGTAGTCAGGTGGTGCGGAGCCGGTCGCCACGCGAGTAGACGTTGAGCGTCGAGCCGCGGACGAACCCGGCCAGCGTCAGCCCCGCATCGGCCGCCGTCTCCACCGCGAGGGACGACGGGGCGGACACTGCGGCGAGGCAGGGCACCCCGGCCATGAGCGCCTTCTGGGTCAGCTCGAACGATGCACGTCCCGACACCATGAGCACGCAACCGGCTGCGGGCAGCCGGCCGGCCAGCAGTGCCCAGCCGAGGACCTTGTCGACGGCGTTGTGCCGCCCGACGTCCTCCCGGACCGCGAGCAGCTCGCCACCCGGTCCGAAGAGACCGGCGGCGTGGAGCCCGCCGGTCTTGTCGAACGACCGCTGCTCCGCGCGCAGCTTCTCGGGCAGGGCCGCGATCAGCGCAGCCGGCCACTGGGTCGGGTCGTCCCGGACGGGCCAGCGGGTCCGGGCGCGCAGCTGCTCGATCGACGCCTTGCCGCACACGCCGCATGACGACGACGTGAAGAAGCTCCGCGCCAGCTCCGGTGCCGGCTGTGCCACGCCGGGTGCGAGCGTCACGTCGATGACGTTGTAGGTGTTCTCGTCGAAGCCGCTCTCCCCGGAGACGACGGCGCCCTCGCAGTAGCGCGCGAGCGTCACGTCGGCCGCGTCGCCGATGATGCCCTCCGTCAGGAGGAAGCCGTGGACGAGATCGATGTCGTGGCCCGGGGTCCGCATCGTGACGGTGAGCGGGGTGCCGCCGACCCGCAGCTCGAGCGGCTCCTCGACCGTCACCGAGTCGGTGCGGGTGCGCGACACCGGCTGCTCGGCCGACACGTCGACGACCGTGACCTTGGTGCGCTGCGTGACCCGTCCCATACGGCAAGCGTGCCAGACTCCCAGCGTGCAGCCATCCCCCGCCCGAGTCGCCGCGATCGTCCTCACCGGTGGGGCGTCGTCGCGGATGGGCCGCCACAAGCCGGCGCTCGCCGTGGGCGGGCGCTCGATCGTCGCGCGGATTCTCGATGCCGTGGCCGGCTGGCCCGTCGTCGTCGTGGGGAGCGACGCCGGTGTGCCCGAGCGAACACCGGTCGTGACTGAGGAGCCACCGGGCGGAGGTCCCGTGGCCGGGATCGCCGCGGGGTGGGACGCCCTGATCGAGAGGCCGTATGCCGCTGGGCCGACTCCGCGCCCACCTGACGTCGTCGTCGTGCTGGCCGGGGACCTACCGCTCCTCACCCGGGCGCACCTCGAGTCCCTGGTCCGCGCCGCCAGGCACGGGCGGGTGGCGGTGACGAGGTCCTCGACGGGCCCGAACTGGCTCTGCGCCGCCTGGCCCGCGCCCCTGCTCACGGACCGGCTCGCGGCGGTGGGATCACCGGAGGGCGTCAGCGTGCGCCGGCTGCTCGCCGGGGTGCCCAGCGTCGAGGTGGTGGACGCGTCGGACGTGGCCACGGACGTCGACACGCCGGAGGAGCTGGAGGACGCGCGGCGACGCGTGGAGGGACCTGGCGTGTGACTCCGGACCCGCTCCGGCTCAGGTCGCGGGAGCGGGGATCGGGCTGGTGGGGGTGACGCACTCGGTGGCAGCGGGGGACGAGAGTGTCACGTCGGCGACGAGCGCGCCGACCAGGCCGGCCACCTCGCCGAGCGACGGGTCGCTCAGGTCGAGGGGCCGCAGCTTGTGGTCGGTGATGTCGATGACGATCGCGTCGTTGCCCGGCTCTTCGTCGATGTCTGGCGGGACCGGGACGGTGCCCTCGGTGGAGCCGGGCGCCGGCGAGCCGGTCACCGTCACGAGTCGCAGCGTGTTGAGCAGGGAGAGCAGGTGCTTCTGCTGCTGGGTGGTCAGCTGGCAGACGCGACCGTGGACGGATCGGGTGTCGACGAGGACCTTGCCGTCGGCGTGGAGGATGACGGTGTCGTCATAGCCGGCAATGCCGCCGACGCGATGGAGGGTCAGCGGGAAGACCGGAGTCGTCAGCGGCTCGGTCGAGTCGCCGAGCGGCCCGCCGGCGAAGGTGCGGGTGGCAGGCAGCGAGTCGATCGGCGACGGCGTGCTGCTGCTGCCGCCGTCGGCGCCGGAGCACCCCCCGAGACCGACGACGAGACCCACCGCGGCGACCGCGAGCCCCGTCCTCCCCATGTCGACCACTATGCGCCCTTCACGTCCCTTGATGCGCGCCGACTGGGGCGCAGGTTTGCAACACTACGGTGAACATTCTCGGCGCCCGGCTGCCTGCGCCGTCCAGCAGGTGGTCGGCGCAGCCGGTTCGGTCGGCGGATCATTCGCCCTTGACGGCCCGGTCGTAGGCCGTGAGGAAGTCGATGATGAAGGGCGCGGCGTGGGTCGTCCCACTGGGGCCTTCCTCGTTGTAGGCGGCAATGGCGAGGTCGCCGCGGCCGGCCACCATCCAGGCGTGCGTCCGGGGCGGGTTCGCCGTGCCGAACTCGGCGGTGCCGGTCTTGGCGAACTCGACCCCGACGGAGCTCAGCACCTTGCCGCTGCCCTCCCTGACGACGGCCTGCAGCGTGCGTTGCAGCACCTCCGCCTCGGCGGCCTCGAGCGGGGTCGCGGGGACCGGCAGCGGCTCGTCGGAGACGACGAGCTGGGGCCGGACCGTCTCACCCTTCATCACCGAGGCGAGGACGACCGCCATGGTGAGCGGGGAGGCCTCGACCCGTCCCTGGCCGATGAACGACGCGGCGTGCTCGACGGTGTCGTCGGTCTGGGGGACCGACCCGAGGAAGCCGGTGAACGGCAGGTCGAGGTCCTCGCCCATGCCGAGCGACTCGGCTGCAGCGATGAGGTCGTCCTGCGACACCTTCTGGTGCTGGCTGATGAAGGCGGTGTTGCAGGAGTAGGCCATGGCGCGCTCGAGGGCGATGTCACCGAGCTGGGATGAGGGGTACTTGCTGTAGTTGCCGAAGACGCGCCCATTGACGGTCAGGCGGTCCGTGCACGGGATCTCGGAGCGGGCGGTCGCGCCCTTGCGGACGAGGGCGAGGGCGCTGGCGATCTTGAAGGTCGAGCCCGGAGCCTCCTTGCCCGCCAGGGCGAGCGGAGCGCCCTCCGCGCCGGGACCGACCGCGGCGGCCACGACCTCGCCGGTCGAGACCTTGATGGCCACGAGTGCGGTCGGGTGCTTCGTCTGGTCCGCGAGGGCGTCCTCCGCGGCGGTCTGGGCCGCCTCGTCGAGCGTCACGGTGAGGGGCTCGGCCTCTCGGGACGACTCCACGAAGAGCTCGCGTCTGTCGAGGGCCGACCCGTCAGCCCCACGCTTGACGGCGCGAACGGCGACGCCGGGGGTGCCGCGCAGGCGCTCGTCGTAGCGCAGCTGCAGACCGTTCTGGCCGACGGCGTCGCCCGCGGCCAGGGCACCGTCCGACTTCTCGATCTGCTCGGCGGTGGCCTCCGCCACCCGGCCCAGGATGGGAGCGGCCCAGGTCCGCGTGGGCGCGAGCACCTGCATGGCCGGCACCCGCAGGGCCCCGTCGATGGCGTCGATCCGGTCGATGTTGTCGGCCAACGCGGGGTCGCTCACCCGGAGCGTGATCGCGCTGACGAACGCCCGCGGCCCGGCCGCGGCGACCCGGTCGGCGAAGGCGTCGCCGTCCACACCCACGATGTTGGCAAGCGCTCGGGCCGACGCCTTGGCCGCGGCGCCGGAGACCTTCGTCTTGTCGATCCCGACGTGGGCGACCTCCCGCTCGGTCATGAGCCTGGTGCCGTCGCGGGCGACGATGTCGGCCCGCTGCGGCCACGTGCGCACCAGGTCGAGGGTCTCGTCCGCGCCGAGGTCGGGTGCCACGAGGGAGGGGCTCCACCGCACCTGCCAGACGTCCTCGACGAGACTGAGCGGGACCTGCGTCTCGTAGGTCCAGTCGTCGTCGGTCGGCGACACGTCCCAGGTCGTGCGCAGCGTCGCGGTCGCGCGGGTGCCGTCCTCGTCCGGCACGACGTCGGTGACGGCCACCGAGGGGCGCAGGTCGCCCAGGTCCTCGTAGGCCTCCCCCAGGAACGTCGTCGCCTGCTGCGCGGTGGCCCCGCTGAGGGTGAGCCCCGAGAGGTCACCCTTGGCCAGACCGGCCGCAAGAGCACTTGCGGAACCCCGGGGATCGGGATCCGACTCGAAGAGGGAGCAGCCGGCGACCAGGCTCGTGGCGAGCATCAGGCTGACGGCTGCGGAGATGGTGCGGCGGCGTGTGGAGGGGCCCCGGTGCATGGGGACCACCGTACGTCGTGGTCGGGACACCATCGTCAAGTAGGTTGGGCCCCATGTCCCGACCGCACGCGGCCGCCATCATCGAGGACGCCTTCAACGAGCAGGTCGAACGGCTGCTGCGCGGGCGCGGTTGGGGCAACCGCGTGGTCACGCACATCGGCTACGGCACCAGCACCTACGTGCGCGTCTTCGCGCGGATCGTGCTCGGCCGCAGGGGTGAGGCCGGGCCGCCCGAGCGGCAGGACGCGACCGGCGCCCTCGCGCCGGCCCGGTGGGACCGCGGGTGGCGCGTCTTCGTCACCGCCCCCGCCGCCGGCGTGCCCGTTGTCGTCACCATCGGCGACCGCGAGGTCTACGGCCGCTCGGACCGGGGCGGCTACATCGACGTCGTCGCCCATGACCACGGCCTCGAGCCGGGGTGGCAGCAGGTCGTCGTCGCGGCGCAGGGCACCGATCCCGTGCCGGCGGACGTGTTCATCGTCGGCGACGACGTCACCTACGGCATCGTCAGCGACATCGACGACACGGTCATCACGACGATGCTGCCGCGACCCATGCTCGCCGCCTGGAACACCTTCGTCCGCAGCGGCAAGACGCGACGGGCCGTCGCCGGGATGGCCCCGATGTACCGCCGGCTCCTCTCCGCCCACCCCGGGGCGCCGATCGTCTACCTCTCGACCGGGGCCTGGAACACCACCCCGACGCTGACCCGATTCCTCGTCGAGGGTGGCTACCCGTTGGGCCCGCTGCTCATGACCGACTGGGGCGCCACCAACACGGGGTGGTTCCGCAGCGGGCAGGAGCACAAGCGGACCTCGCTGCACCGGCTCGCCCGCGACTTCCCGCACATCACCTGGCTCCTCGTCGGCGACGACGGCCAGCACGACCCGCAGCTCTACGCAGAGTTCGCCGAGGCCCGGCCCGACAAGGTGCGGGCGGTGTGCATCCGCCAACTCACCCCGGCCGAGCAGGTCCTGTCCCACCCCATCGGGCGGGCCGAGGGCCCGCAGCGGGGCTGGGCGAGCAAGACGGTGCCGACCTTCCTCGCATCGGACGGACACGGCCTGCTGCGGCTCCTCGACGAGGCCGGGATGGTCGGTGAGCCCGTCGCCGCCGACGAGCAACCGTCACGTCCACCCCTCACCTGACCGGCCCGCGGTTTGGCAGGATGGCCCCATGCCTGAGCTGCCCGAGGTGCAGGCGCTCGTCGACTTCCTCGCCGAGCGGACGGCGGGTCTGGCCGTCACGAAGGTCGAGCTCGCCTCGATCAGCGTGCTCAAGACGTTCAACCCGCCCCCGCAGTCACTCGAGGGCGCGCCCATCGATGCCGTGCGCCGGCACGGCAAGTTCCTCGACCTCGACTGCGACGGCACCCACCTCGTCTTCCACCTGGCCCGGGCCGGCTGGCTGCGCTGGAGCGACCAGCTCCCGACGACCGTCCTGCGGCCCGGCAAGTCGCCGATCGCGCTCCGCGTCCGGCTCTCCGACGGGTCCGGCTTCGACCTGACGGAGGCGGGCACCAAGAAGTCCCTCGCCGCCTACATCGTGCGCGACCCAGCCGAGGTGCCCGGCATCGCCCGACTGGGCCCCGACCCCCTCGCCGACGACTTCACCGTCGAGCGCTTTGGCGAGCTGCTCCACGGGCGACGCACGCAGATCAAGGGCCTGCTGCGCGACCAGGAGGTGATCGCCGGCGTGGGCAACGCCTACAGCGACGAGATCCTCCACGTGGCCAAGCTCAGCCCGTTCGCCATCGCGGGCACCCTCGCTCCCGAGGTGGTGGAGCGGCTCTACACGGCGCTGCGCGAGACCCTCACCCATGCGGTGCAGGCGGCCTCGGGCAAACCCGCGAAGGAGCTCAAGGACGCCAAGCGTGCCGGCATGCGCGTCCACGCACGCACCGGCGAGGCGTGCCCGGAATGCGGCGACGTCGTGCGCGAGGTGAGCTTCGCCGACACGTCGCTGCAGTACTGCGCCACCTGTCAGACAGGTGGCAAGCCGCTCGCCGACCGCCGGATGTCGAAGCTGCTCAAGTAGGCCGGACGATCAGAGGACGAAGGGTTCGTGGTGCTCGCCCTCGAGCGGCTTGCCCGCGGCCTCCCATGCCTTCATCCCGCCGTCGAGGTTCGCCACGTCGAAACCCTGCTGGGTCAGCCACATGACGGCGCGCGAGGAGCGGCCGCCGCCGCGGCACGTGATCGCGATCGTCTCATCGGTGTCGGGCAACTCGGCGATGCGGGAGGGCAGCTCGCCCAGTGGGATGTGAATCGCATTGGGGGCGTGGCCGGCTGCCCACTCGCTGGGCTCGCGGACGTCGACGATGAGGGCGTCGTCGGGGACGCCGTGGACATGGGTCGTCGGGACACCGGACTGGCGCTCGGCGGGAATGCTCATGCGGGCCATCCTGACACGGGAGGTCAGGCCGGCCCGGGGGCGAGCCCAGCGGCATACGGGCTGATGGCCTCAGCCCACTCGGGAGTCGAGCGTGTTGAGGACTGCGGCGGCCTCGTCCGCTCGCTCCACCGTGACGAGGAAGTCGGGCGCTCCGACGCGGTGGACCACGAGCGCCTCCCCCGCGCGGGTGAGGGGCGAGACCTGGCCCTGCTCCCCAGCCGCCACAGGAGGAAGCCGACCACGGCCCCGAGGAGGACGCCGATCACGAGCCACTGAACGGGGAAGGCCGCCGTTTCGGTCCCAGCGCGAGCGCGACGATGAGCAGCGGCACCAGCGCCGTGGTGAGCCCCGTGAGCCAGAGGAACTGGGGGACGGACACCCAGCGATCGGGTCCGTCGAGACCCCAGTGAACGACGAGGCGATCGGGTAGCTGCTCGCGCGCGGACAAGAGGGACCACGTCCCCAGGCCGGCGATGACGGGCCCGAGCAGGGCAGCGGCCACGAGGGCCGAGGTGGTGCGGTCGCGGTGTGTGGAGGTCATGTCAGTACGCCTTCTCGATGAGTCGGGTCAGGTCGGCGCGGGTTGCGCCCACGCGGTGTGCTTCGCGCACCAGCTCCGTGACGAGGGTGCTCAGTCGCGCCTGGCCGCCGGGGTCCGTCGCGATGACCACGGCGCCCCGGCCGCGGCGCAGGTCGATGAGCCCCTCGTCCCGCAGGGCCTGGTAGGCGCGCAGCACCGTGTGGAGGTTGATGTCGAGCAGGCTCGCGACCTCCTTCGCGGAAGGAAGCCGGTCGCCCTGGGTGAGGCCGCCCACCGCCATCTCACGACGCACGGACGCGGCGACCTGCTCGTGGAGCGGTGCGCTGGAGGCGGGGTCGACCTGGAAGAGCATAGTTCTAATATAACTAGAACAAGTGACGGCTGCCAGTCGTTATGGTGGGCCCGTGAAGATCCTGTCGATCCAGTCCCACGTCGCCTACGGCCACGCCGGCAACTCGGCGGCGGTCTTCCCGCTCCAGCGACTCGGCCACGACGTCTATCCCGTCCTGACCGTCACCTTCTCCAACCACACCGGCTACGGCGCCACGCGCGGGCCGCTCATCGCACCGACCGACGTCGCCGAGGTGTTGCGCGGCATCGAGGAGCGCGGCACCTTCCCACACATCGACGCGGTCCTCTCCGGCTACCAGGGAGCCGAGGCGGTCGGTGAGGTCATTCTCGACGCGGTGGCCCGGGTCAAGGAGGCGAACCCGTCGGCGATCTACTGCTGCGACCCGGTGATGGGGGACGTCGGTCGCGGCTTCTTCGTCCGCGAGGGCATCCCCGAGTTCATCCGGGACGAGGTGATCCCCCGAGCGGACATCATCACGCCCAACCACTTCGAGCTCGAGTTCCTCGTCGGTCGCTCCCTGACGAGCCAGCAGGAGGTCGTGGAGGCAGCCGAGGAGCTGCGGCGCCGCGGGCCCCAGGTCGTCCTGGTCACCTCGACCCTGACCGACGACACACCCGACGACTGCATCCAGATGACGTGCGTCGCGCACGCCGGCGCGTGGGTCGTCACGACGCCCCTCCTCCCGATGACGGTCAAGGGCGGCGGGGACGTGACGGCGGCGATCTTCCTGGCGCACTACCTGACCGACGGCCCCAGGCTGGCGCTGGTGCGCACCGCCGCGACGATGCACGCGATCCTCGAGCGCACGCACGCGGCCGGCAGCGAGGAGATGCTGCTGGTCGCGGGGCAGGACGCCATCGCGAATCCGGGAGAAGCCGTCGAGATTTACGCGATTCGTTGACGGACAACCATCACATCGCGTTATGCTCGCATCGCGCCGTTCCGCATGACCACCCCTGACCGTGCGGAACGGCGTCTTTTCATGTCCTGTCGAGGCGGTCGAGGCTGTCGCGGCGACACGATCGGCCTGTCTGCCGATGTCTCAGGTTTTCCCTAGAAGCGCGTATAGCCTCCGATCGTGGACCCCATCACGAACCCGTACGCCCCGGGTGCGGGGCAGCGCCCCCCTGAGCTCGCCGGGCGGGACGAGCAGCTGAAGACGTTCGACGTCGTGCTGGAGCGCATCGCGAGAGGGCGGTCCGAGCGGTCCATCGTGCTGACCGGCCTGCGCGGCGTCGGGAAGACCGTCCTGCTCAACGCCCTGCGCTCCTCCGCCGTGCGGGCCGACTGGGGGACGGGCAAGCTCGAGGCGCGCCCCGAACAGCGACTGCGCCGGCCCCTGGCCGCCGCGGCCCACCAGGCCGTCCGCGAGCTCGGCCACCCGCGCGCCGACGACGTCGACCAGGTGCTCGGCATCATCAAGTCGTTCGCGCTGAGGGACGCCGTCTCCGGCAGCAAGCTGCGGGACAAGTGGCAGCCCGGCATCGACGTTCCCGCCGTGGCCGGCCGCGCCGACTCCGGGGACATCGAGATCGACCTCGTCGAGCTGTTCACCGACATCGGTGGGCTCGCCGCCGACCTCGGCAAGGGCGTCGCCTTCTTCATCGACGAGATGCAGGACCTCGGGCCCGAGGACGTCTCCGCAGTCTGTGGGGCCTGCCACGAGATCTCTCAGTCGGGGCTGCCCGTGATCGTCGTCGGCGCGGGGCTGCCCCACCTGCCCGCCGTCCTGTCGGCGTCCAAGTCCTACTCCGAGCGGCTCTTCCGCTACCAGCGCATCGACCGCCTGCCCCGGGAGGCGGCCGACCGGGCGCTCGCCGGGCCCGCTGCCGAGGAAGGCTGCGAGTTCCACCCCGAGGCACTCGAGTCGATGTATGCCATCACCGCCGGCTACCCCTACTTCATCCAGGCCTACGGCAAGGTCGTCTGGGACGTCGCGCCGTCGTCCCCCATCACCGCCGAGGACATCCGCGTCGCCGCGCCCGAGGCCGAGTCCGAGCTCGCCGTCGGCTTCTTCGGGTCCCGCTTCGAGCGGGCCACCCCCGCCGAACGCGAGTACCTCCGGGCCATGGCCGACGCGGCCCTGGTGGGCGGGCCTGACGACCCCGCCACAGCGGAGGACAACGGTGGTGTGGGAGCCGGCCCAGCGGCATACGGCATCGTCAACGAGCTCGACGCCGTCCCGACCTCGGCCGTGGCCGACATCCTGGGGCGCAAGCCCCAGTCCCTCTCTCCCGCGAGGGATGCACTGATCAAGAAGGGGCTCATCTACTCCGGCGAGCGCGGACAGATCGCGTTCACGGTGCCCCACTTCGGGCGCTACCTGCGCACCCAGGCCTGAGCGCCAACCTCCCATCTGTCAGCGGAAAGCGCTGCCTGTCCTGGGACGAGCAGAAGGAGGCTCACCCTCGAACTCCGCGCGCCGAGAACCCCCCGAGCTCGGTCACCGGGGCAGTTCAGTGAGTGGGCTCAGTGGATGAGGTCGCGCCAGTTCGGGGGGACGCGGTCGGCCGGGGCCGGGACGCCTTGGCCCTCAGGGCGGCTCGAGGGAGGCGCCAGGTCCGGGCCGGTGACGAAGTCCTGGTTCCGGTAGTCGTAGAACCAGTCCTCGCCCGGCTCGAAGCTGCGCACGATCGGGTGACCGGTGGCCCGGAAGTGGCCACTGGCGTGCTGCGACGGCGAGGTGTCGCAACACCCGACGTGCCCGCACGCCGCGCAGCGGCGCAGATGGACCCACCAGCCGTTCGCGGCCAGGCACTCGGCGCAGCCGGTGCCGCTCGGGGGCACGCTCGGGTCGATGTCGGGGGTGGCTCCGGGAGCGTCGACCATGGGGCCAGCCTACGACCCGACCCGGGCACACCGCGCTCTGCGCCGCCGGTGGCTGGCTACGCTGGTGGCGTTGCGACCTGCCCCGTTTGAACGGAGTTGCCCATGAATGCTGAGCTCCATGACCGCCCCGACGCCGTGGCCCCCGGCTTCTGGATGACCATCCTCGGAAGCATCCTGGCCGTGATCGCGCCCTTGGCGGGCTTCCTCGGCGGAAGCAGCACGGGGGCGGTCGCCCGTGACGGGCAGCTCGGCACGTGGCTGCTCGTCGGGCTGGTGATCGGAGGCCTTGGGGTCCTCCTCGCCTTCGTCGGCGGCCAGCGCTGGTGGCGGGCGACGCACTGAGTCCCGGGCTCAGCTCGTCAGCAGGATGACCGCGGCCACGACCCCGATGCCCGCACCCCACAGGACCTCGTGGGTGACGGCATGGCGCCTTCCGGTTCGGTGGAGGGGCCAGTCGACCCCACACAGGGCGCTCGCCGGATTTGTCCGGCTACGCCCTAGCGATTTCCGTTCCGACAGGCCAGACTGTCCGGCGTGATCGGCGCAGACTTCGAGAAGGTCCTCGCTGACGCACAGGCAGGTGACGAGTACGCGTTCGCGCGGCTCTGGCGTGACCTCAACCCGGCTCTGCTGCGCTACCTGAGCCTTGGCGGCGAGATGGCCGAGGAGGTGGCGGCGGAGACGTGGACGACGGTGGTCCGCGGCCTGAGGCGCTTCGAGGGGGACGAGACGGCATGGCGGGCCTGGGTGTTCACGACCGCTCGCCGACGGGCGGTCGATGCGGGCCGCAAACGGGCCCGCGAGGCCGGCCTCGGCTGGCGCGCGAGCACGTGGGCGTCGGACACGGCCGCGGACAGTGCCGATGCGGTGGTCGATGCGGCCACCACCGAGGACATGCTGCGACTCGTCCGCACCCTGCCGGCGGCCCAGGCCGAGGCCGTGCTGCTCCGAGTCGTCGCGGGACTTCCCGTGGCAGAGGTGGCCGAGCTGCTGGGACGGACGCCCGGCTCGATCCGGGTGGCCTGTCACCGGGGCCTGGAGAGCCTGGCAAAGAAATTGTCGAAGCAGGACGTAACGCAGAGCGACCTTCGGGCGCTTCGGGGGTGACATGAGCAACGAATTTCATGGTGAGGGGCTCCACGATCGGGCCGGGTCGCACGACGACCTGCTCGACGAGGTCGCTGCCAACCCGGAGCTGGCCCGGGTGGCCTTCCTCCTCACCGCCCGGCCCAGCGAGCGGGAGCTCTCCGGCTTCGACGGTCCCCTCGAGGCGTTCCGCGCCCATGTCTCCGCTCCCATCCCTCAACGACGGAGACCCTCCATGATCTCAACGCTCGCCGGCGCGAAGCTCGGCGCGACCATTGCCGGTATTGCCGTGGGCCTCGGTGGCGCCGCCACCGTGGCCTACGTCTCGGCCAGCACGCCGGCCACGCCCGAGACCCGCGCCACCGCCGCCGCGACGCCCACCCAGGCCGGCGCTGCGACGGACGCGGGCAAGGACGCCAAGGGCCAGAACGACACGGCCACACCGGTGGGTCCGGACGCCACCGGGTCGGCCGCCTACGGCCTGTGCACCGCGTGGAAGGGCGTCGCGCAGAACGGCAAGGCCATGGAGTCGGTTGCGTTCCAGAACCTCGCCACCGCTGCGGGCGGCGAGGACGAGATCGAGGCCTTCTGCGCCGAGGTCGAGGCACCCGGCGAGTCCGGGGACCGCGCCACCGGCAAGCCTGAGTCCGCCCCCACGGGCAAGCCCGAGTCGGTGCCGAGCGTCTCCCCGACGCAGCGTCCCGACGCCACCCCAGCTCCGGCAACGCCGGACACAGTTCCGACCGCCTCACCCTCCCACCCGACCGGGCGGTCGTGAAGGCGCGGTAGCTAGCACCGCGCAGCCCCCAAACCCAGCCGTATGCCGCTGAGCCCCCACTCACCGGCATGCGGCTGGGTCGCGTTCGGCCCTCCCTCTGGACGCGGACGAGGCCCCTTCCCCGGGTGACCGGGGCAGGGCCTCGTCGCTTCGCGTGACCGGGGGCTCCTCAGTCCCCGAGGCCAGCCTCGAGCGCGGAGATGATCCGAGGCCGCAGGTCCGTGGCCTCGATGACCTCGTCGACCGAGCCCACCTCCACCGCCCGGTGGATGCTGTGGACGCTGTCGAACTCGGCAGCCACCTCGCCGAGCTTCTCGGCGCGCACGGTCGCCCGCAGCTCCGCCAGCTCGGTGGCCAGCTGGGCGCGTTCGACGCCCTCGGCGGCGTCGACGCGAGCCGAGAGGCCGGCCACCCGCGGGTCCGCGGCGGTGCGTGCGTCGACGTCGCGCGCGAAGACGACGGCAGCCGCAGGAGCGCCGCCGATGACCGAGGCGAAGGATCCCTCGATGGCGAGCACGGTCATGCTCGGGTTGAGTGCCTTGGAGAAGACCACGAAGGCGCCACCGTGATAGCGGGAGATGACGGTGAAGGCGATCGGGCCGTCGAAGTTGACGATGGCCCGGCCGATCTCCGCGCCGTACTCGAGCTGGAGGTTGCGCATCGACTCGGGTGAGCCGTCGAAGCCGGAGAGGTTGGCCAGGATCACGACGGGCCGGTTGCCGCTGGCGGCGTTGAGGGCTCGCGCGACCTTCTTCGACGAGCGCGGGAACAGGGTTCCTGCGGTGTAGGTGTCGGGGCCGTCGGTGGGCGGGAAGCCGCGCCGCGGCACCGACTTGGACTCGATGCCGATGAGGCAGACCGGGATGCCACCGAGGTGCGCATCCTGGATGACCGCGGTCTCGGCGTCGGCCATGCCGGCCCACCGCTCCAGGGTCACATGGTCCTGGTCGGCGAGGGCTCGCATGAGCGTGCGGATGTCGAACGGCTTCTTGCGGTCGGGGTTCTTGTCGGCGGAGAAGATGTCGCCGACCGTGGTGAAGCCGGAGTCGGGCATGGAGTGCGGATAGGACGTGACGTCCCGGTCGACCGGGTCGGTGGTGGGAACGCGGCGCGGACCGCTCTCACCGCGAGCGACGTAGGCGTGGTCGTAGTGGGACATGAGGATGTCGCGTGCCGCGGCGAGATCCTTGGCCCAGTACTGCGCCTGACCGTTCGGGCCCATGACCCGGTCGTAGCCGCCGATGCCGAAGTTGTCCTCCGCGGAGACGCCGCCGGAGAAGTCGAGCGACTGCTTGCCCGTGAGCACCATGGCGCTGTCGGGGGTCATGACGAGGATGCCCTTGGTGTGCATCAGCATCGTGGCCTCGGCGTTCCAGTAGGGCTGGGCGCCGACGTTGATGCCGGCCACGACGACGTTGATCTCCTGGCCGGACTGGGTGAACTCGACGATCCGCTTGAGGGCTCGGGCGACCCAGTCCATGTTCTCGGTGCCGGAGTCCATCGAGATCCGTGCACCGGCAGACAGGGAGTACCACTCGACGGGGATACGGCGCTCCTCGGCGAGGTCGAGGGCCGCGATGACGCGCGCGCACTCCGCCTCGGCGACCGAGCCGAGGGAGCGGAGCGGGTCGCCGCTCAGCACGATCCGCTCGACGCCCTCCGGGTGCCGCTCGGTCGGGGAGGTGACCAGGGCAACGATGATGCCGGCCTTGTTGAGACCAAGGGGCCGGTCGACCGGGACGAGGCGCCCGGTGTCGTCGAGGTCGTGCTCGACGACGGTGCCGCCCTCCCCGGCGATCATCGACTGCAGCTCGTAGGGGTAGACCAGCCCGCGGCGACGGGCCCGGACGACCTTCGACGCGTAGTCGTCGAGGGGCCTGAGGGGCTCGGCCGGAGGCTGGCCGACGGTCCCGACCACACCTGAGCCGGGTTGGTAGGAGAACCGGCCGGCGATCGGGACGGGCCCCTCCTCCGGGTCGAGGACGACGCGGGCCTGGACGAGGACCTCCTCGACGCCGGCTCCGACGGTGAGCGGGGCGATCTGGGCCTGCAGGGCGGTGAGCTGGTCGAGGTCGGCCTCGATGATCGGCCAGATCGTCACCCAGACGTAGTTCATGTCGAGGCGGGAGCCGGCCGAGCCACGCGACGCGCGGACGCGGCGGACGGCATCGAGACAGTTGGCGATGGCCCGCTCGACCTGCGGCAGACCGGAGACCCGCCCGTTGTCGTCGCGCACGACGACGAGCTGGCGGACCTGTGCCGACACGACGAGGCGCCGGTCGTCGGGGTTGTCAGGGGCGACGCACTCGTAGAGGAAGACGTCCTCGGGCGCCTCGAGGCGGGTGACCTCGAAGTCACGCAGTCGCCACAGCTGCAGGCGCCGCCCGACCATGGGATGCACGCCGCGGACGAGGCGGTCCTCGACGAGGTCGTCGCCCTGCGGGCGGAAGGTGAAGTAGCCGACCGGCTGATCACCCGTGCCGGTCACGGCGACGGCGACCCGACGCAGGTCCTTGGCCCAGTCCAGCGCCTTGAGCCGCGTCGCGAGGCCCGCGCTGACCCCCTCGGGATCGGCCGGCTGGTCCCGCCAGCGGAGGTAGAGGTCCACGACGGCGTCATGCTCCTCGACCCGGCTCCACACGTCGTTGCCGACTGACACAGCGAGGTCGCTGCCGGGAGTCAGCTCGTCGACGTCGCCGATCGTCGAGGTGAGGTGGGTCGGCCGGCCGTCGAGCGTGTAGTCGGCCACCGCGAAGGGCCGTCCGCCGGCGTGGAAGCGGTGCGGCCCGTGGAGATCGTGCTCGTGGTAGTGCCGCTTGATGAGCACCTCGACCATCGGCTCGTGGCGGGGCAGGCTGTCGTCGGGCCGGTCCAGCCGCTCGGCGAGGAAGCGGACGATCTGCTCGGGGATGGCAGCCAGCTCGTCGACGCCGGCCGTGTAGTCACGGTGGACGCTCTCGGGGATCGCCTCGCCGTCGTCGCCGATGCGCTCGGCCTCGGCGGCCAGGGCCTCGATCTTGCTCCGGACACCGGCGAGCACGCTCTGCCGCTCGGCTTCCACGAGCGGCTGCTCGAACCAGCGGAAGCGGACGCTGCGGGCGAGGTCGCCGACCACGGGGAAGCGCAGCTGGGTGGCCAGCACGAGGCGGTCGAGGGTGTCGCGGGCGGCCGTGTCATGCGGTGTTGTGGGCGCGGGCTCGCCGAGCCAGCGCTGCAGGAGCGAGGTGGCGAGGGCGACTTCGGGGGAGGTCCGCTGCTGCGCGAGGAAGACCCGGAAGACGGCCTCCTCGAGGTCCGGGGTCCGGTCGAGCTCCGACACGCCGTAGTGCCGAAGGACGCGAGCCAACTTGTCGCGGAACGCCGCCGGCAGGGCCGCACGGTCGGCGTCGAGGCTCTGGAGGTAGGTGTGGAAGTGCTCCTTGGGGGAGTGGACGAGCAGCTCCGTGTGGCGCTCCTCCTCAGCCGGGCGGTTGCGGCTCAGCTCGGCGAAGTCGGCGACGAGATCCAGCAGGTAGATCTCCTCGGAGAGGGGGCTCTCTCCCGCCGCCGTCGCCTGGTCACGGGCGGAGAGGTAGGCGGTGAGGCTGCGGTGGTTGCCGTTGTCGTCGTTGTCGAAGCCGAGAACGCCCGCCGACAGCTCGGACACGCCGCGGACGAGCCGGTCGCGCAGCGTCTCGCCGGCCACGGTGCAGTCCGGCAGCTCGAGGTCGACCGTGGCGGCAGGGGCAGCGCCCACTGCCGACTCGTCCTCGTCCCCGGTGGGCTCGAGCCGGACGAGGGCCGCGCCGGTCTCGACCTGGCCGCCGACGCCGACGAGGATCTCCTTGACCCGGCCGGCGAACGGGGCCGCGACCACGGTCTCCATCTTCATCGACTCGAGGACGAGCACCGGAGCGCCCGCCGCCACCTCGGCGCCGACTTCGACGGGTGTCGCGACGACGAGAGCCGGGGCCGGAGACCGGAGCACGCCACCCTCGTCGCGGGACACCCGGTGCATCACCCCGTCGACCTCGACGAGGAGGACGGGCCCGTGCAACGCGGTGATGAGGCGGTGGTTCCGTCCGCCGATGACGATGCGGCTCTGGTAGTCGTCGATCCGGTCGAGCTGGGCCTCGACGACGTGCCCTTCTTCGCCGGTGGCTCCGGACCCGACCGTCACGCGGTAGCGGTGGGGGGCGATGCGCAGGACGTTGACCTTGTGGACGGCACCGCGCAGCTTGAGGTCGACACCGCGGCCGATCTGGTGGTGAACCTGCGGGCGACCGCCGCGTGCCGTCTCGAAGAGTCGGGCGCGCTCGATGGCCTCGGCCTCCTCGTAGGCCTCGATCCCGGCGGCCACCAGGGCGATGCCGGAGTGGCGCTGGGACATGAGGCGTCCCTCGCCGCGGACGCGGTCGATCCAGCCCGTGTCGGCCGAGCCGTCGATCACCTCAGGTTGGTCGAGGAGGTCGAGGATGAAGCTCTTGTTGGTCGCTCCACCGTCGATGACGACGGTCGTCTCGGCCATGGCTCGGCGCAGGCGGGCCAACGCCTCGTCCCGGTCCCGCCCGTAGGCGATGATCTTGGCGATCATGGAGTCGAAGTCCGCGGGGATCGAGTCGCCCTCGCCGACTCCGGTGTCGACCCGGATGCCGGGGCCGGACGGGAAGTCGAGCAGCGCGATGCGCCCGGGGGCCGGAGCGAAGTCGCGGTCGGGGTCCTCGGCATTGAGCCGGGCCTCGACGGCGTGGCCCCGCTCCACCGGGCGCTCGCCTTCGAGGCGCCCGCCGCCGGCGACGTGGATCTGGAGCTTGACGAGGTCGGTGTCCGTCGTCGCCTCGGTGATGGGGTGCTCGACCTGGAGCCGGGTGTTGACCTCGAGGAAGGCGAAGAACTTCTCACCCGGGTGGTAGAGGAACTCCACGGTGCCCGCGCCCGCGTAGCCCACGGCCACTGCGAGTCGCTCTGCCGCGGACCGGACCTCCGCCGTCTCCTCGGCGGAGAGGACCACGGAGGCGGACTCCTCGATGACCTTCTGGTTGCGCCGCTGGATCGAGCAGTCGCGGACGCCGACGGCCCAGGCCGTGCCCTGGCCGTCGGCAATCACCTGGACCTCGATGTGGCGGGCTCCGGTGACGAGCTTCTCGAGGAAGACGACCCCGGAGCCGAACGCGCGGGCCGCCTCGTCGCGGGTGCGCTCGTAGGCCTCGGTCAGGTCCGCGTCGGACTCGACCTTGCGGATGCCGCGCCCGCCACCGCCGGCCGTCGCCTTGAGCATGAGCGGGTAGCCGATGCGGGCGGCCGCCTCCTTGGCCTCCTCGAGGGTGTCCACGCCGCCGCGCGACCACGGGGCGACAGGGACGCCGACCTCCTCCGCGATGAGCTTGGAGCCGATCTTGTCGCCGAGCTTGCGCATCGCCTCGGCGCTCGGGCCGATGAAGGTGACGCCGATCCGCTCGCACAGGTCGGCGAAGGCGGGGTCCTCGGCGACGAACCCCCACCCGACCCAGGCCGCGTCCGCGCCCGTCTCGAGCAGCGCCCGCTCGAGGACGGCGTGGTCGATGTAGGGCCGGTTGGCGGCCGGGCCGAGGTCGTAGGCGTGATCGCTCTCGCGGACGAACATCGCCCGCCGCTCACCCTCGGTGTGCAGGGCGATCGTCTCGATCCGGTGGCTGCGCCCGTCCCCGGCGTTCTGGGCGTTGAGGTCGCGGACGGCGTGGATGAGCCGCATGGCGGCCTCGCCACGGTTGACGATCGCGATGCGCGAGATCATGGGGCGGTTCTCCTTTGGTCACCCGGTCGGGCTGTGACGCGAGACACGTCACGAGGCAGCCTTTCACCAGGAGCAGGTTACGGGCGAGTGCACTTGCCGACTTTCCCGGCTGGTCGGTGTGATCCCGGGACTGTTGGCCCTGCCGTCCGCAGGGCCGGTGGCTGAGCATGGTGGTGGGACTCGGGTCGAGCTGTATCCGTCGGGAGGAGGCGACGGGACATGAGCGGCATGCACGCGGCGTATCGTGCGGCGCTCTCCGTCGCGGTGGTCGGATCGGTGCTGACGGGGGTGGTGGGGACTCTCGTGAGCGCGTACTTCTGCATGTGGACCGCCTCCGACCTCGGCATCCCGCCCTTCGTCGTCCTGTCGGGGGCGCTCGTCACGGGAGTGGTGCTCCTGTGGGATGCCGTCCGGCCCGGCCGGTCCCGGGTCACCGCCGGACCGGTGGCGATCTTCGTCGGCCTGGCCGTCGCGAGCGCCGCGCTGATCCGCACCGGGGAGCCCTTCCTCCTGGTGAGCTTCGCGGCCCCGACGTTCGGTTTCGCCCTGGTCGTGCCGCTGGCGCTCGTCGGAGGCCGGGACCTGGGGGCCGCGTCCACCTCGCTGTGGCATGTCGGCCTGGGCTTCGTCGTCGCGGCGGTCATCCAGGAGCTGAGCGGTCTCGGACTCTGGGTGGGACTCCTCGACGCCATGGGTGCGCTGGCAACCGGCATGCTCGGCGCGCTCCTCGCGGCAGCTCAAGCCCTCCGGACCAGGTCACCACAGCAGCACCCGGGCGGCGTGGCGGCCACGACGCACTGAGGCGCTCAGGAGGTGTCGTATGCCGCTGGGCCGGGTTCCGCGGCACCCGGCACCTCGGCCGGGTGCGACGCGGCAGGGAGTCAGGCCGGCTGGCTCGGGAGCACCGGGGCCCAAGGGAGCTGGTCGGCGAGGATCATGCTGCTGCTGGGCCGGCCGTAGCGGGCCAGGCGGTCGATGAGCTCCTCGAAGGCGTCCATCGACGCCGTGGCCACGACGAGCACCGAGCAGCCCTGCCCGGTCACCCGGTAGAACTGCTGCACCTCCGGCCACCCGGCCACGTCGGGATCCCGGAGCAGGCACGTCGGGCCGTAGCAGTCCATCACCACGACGGCCCGGACCGGGCGGCCGGCGCTCTCGAGGTCCACCTGCGCGTGGTAGCCGGCGATGACGCCAGACTCCTCGAGTCGCCGCACCCGGTCGGCCACGGCCGGCGCGGAGAGCTTGACCCGCCGGGAGAGCTCGTTGAACGACAGCCGGGCATCCGCCTGGAGCTCGGACAGGATGTGCCAGTCGACGCGGTCCACGGCACCCATCATGGCCGAACCGGACGGACCCCGGCCGTCGATGCGGGCTTGCTCAGGCAGCGGGGCGGCCGATGCGCACACGCCAGACCTCGGGGCCCTCCTCGAGGTAGTCCCAGGTGAACTGGTCCGTGTACTCCGCGTCGAACTGGTAGTAGAGCGGCTTCGGGTCGTGGTCGTTGACGAGCTCGAAGCCGGCGCCCGGCGCCAGCGCGTGGTACGTGTCCAGAATGAGCGTGTGGCGCCGGGCCGGGGGCTCCGAGCGGACGTCGAGCTGCGGGTCGGTGGTCATGCCTTCTCCTTGGTTGCTGTTTCGGGGGTCGGTGTTTCGGGGGTCGGTGTTTCCGGGGTTGGCGCTTTGCAGGGCGGCCGGCCATTAATCACGGAATCAGCCGTATTAAACAAGAGGAGCCTATCCCACGACCGGTGGCCCCTGCATCGGGCAGGGCAGGGCTCCGAGAGCGCTGAGGCCCTTCCTCACGATCGTGAACCGGCTCGCCTGACTGCGACACGATCGCAAGGTCACCGCAGCGAAACGGTGCCCGATGCGCCTTCCGAGCCCAGCGGCATACGGCCAATCTGTGGGTATGAACGACGCCCCCTTCACCACGATCATCGAGCCCTTCCGGATCCACTCCGTGGAGCCGCTGACGATGACGACCCGAGCCCAGCGGCAGGAGCACCTGCAGGCGGCCGGCTACAACCTGTTCCAGCTGCGCGCCGAGCACGTACTCATCGACCTGCTCACCGACTCGGGCACCGGCGCGATGAGCCGTGACCAGTGGGCGGCCATCCAGCGCGGCGACGAGTCCTACGCCGGCTCGCCCTCCTACTACGTGTTCGTCGACGCGGTCCGCGAGCTGTTCCCCTTCGAGCACGTCATCCCGGTGCACCAGGGACGAGCCGCCGAGAAGATCCTCTTCTCCGCGCTCGGTGGGCCCGGCAAGGTCGTGCCCAACAACACCCACTTCGACACCACCCGCGCGAACGTGGAGTTCACCGGCGCCCGCGCCGTCGACCTGGTGATCGCCGAGGGCCGGGACCCGGGGAGTGACCATCCCTTCAAGGGCAACATGGACCTCGCCGCCCTCGAGGGGCTGCTCGCCGAGCAGGCCGACAACGTGCCCTGCGTCATGATGACGATCACCAACAACAGCGGCGGCGGGCAGCCAGTGTCCCTCGAGAACCTCCGCGGCGTCCGCGAGATCTGCGACCGCTATGGCAAGCCGCTGTTCCTCGACGCCTGCCGGTTCGCCGAGAACGCGTGGTTCATCCGCGAGCGCGAGGCGGGGCAGGGCGACCGGGAGGTCAGCGACATCGTCCGCGAGATCGCCGGCCTCGCCGACGGTATGACGATGAGCGCCAAGAAGGACCCGATGGGCAACATCGGCGGCTGGCTCGCGATGAACGACGACGACCTGGCCCAGCGCTGCCGCAACATGCTCATCCTCACCGAGGGTTTCCCGACGTATGGCGGGCTGGCGGGGCGCGATCTCGAGGCCCTGGCCCAGGGGCTGCGAGAGGTCGTGCAGCACGACTACCTGCGCTACCGGATCCGCTCGACCGCGTATCTCGGCGAGGCGCTCGTCGAGCTCGGCATCCCGGTCCTGACGCCCATCGGCGGGCACGCCGTCTACATCGACGCGCGCGCGCTCGCCCCGCACCTCTCGCCGCTCGAGTACCCGGGCCAGGCCGTCGCCGTCGCGCTCTACGAGCTCGGTGGGATCCGCTCCTGCGAGATCGGGACCGTGATGTTCGGCCGGCAGGCGGACGGCTCCGAGCAGGCGGCGTCGATGGAGCTGGTGCGGCTGGCGATCCCGCGGCGGACGTACACCCAGAGCCACATCGACTACGTCATCGAGGTGTGCGAGCGGCTGGCGCACGTGGCGCCGACCCTGCCCGGCTATCGGATCACGGCCGAGCCTCCCGCCCTGCGGCACTTCACGGCGTCCTTCGCGCCCAGGTGAGTGGACAAAATATGTAGACCGGTCTAGTTTTTCGCCATGGCCACCAAAGGGGAACTGACGAAGACGCGACTGGTCGACTCGATGCTCGAGCTGATCCAGTCCCGGGGCTATGCGGGGACCGGCCTCATCGCGGTGGCCGAGCACGCCCGCGCGCCGAAGGGCTCGCTCTACTTCCACTTCCCCGACGGCAAGGAGGCGCTGGGCGTCGCCGCGGTCGACCGGGCAGCCGATCAGTTCCACGAGCTGATCACGGCTGCGGCACGGGACGAGCCCACCGCGGGTGGTGTCGTGCGCCGCGTGGTCGAGGCCTTGGCCGCACTGCTCGAGGCCAGCGACTTCCAGCTCGGCTGCCCGGTCTCCGTGGTCACCCTCGAGATGGGCGCGGACAGCGATCTCCTCCGCCAGAGCTGCGCCGCGGCCTTCGAGTCCTGGATCTCCCCGGTGGCCGAGCTCCTCGTCGAGCACGGCCGATCAGATGACGACGCCCGCGGTCTCGCCACGACTCTCGTGAGCACCGTGGAGGGGGCGTCGATCATCTCCCGGGCCCAACGCAGCGTCGTCCCCCTGCTGCGCGCCGGCCAGGTGCTCAGCGGGTTGGTGGACGCCCGATGAGGGACGACGCGGTCCCGCGCCGGGCCCTGGTCCTCGGCGCCTCCGGTTTCACGGGGCGACACCTCGTGCTCGCGCTGCTCGAGGCGGGTGCCGACGTGGTCACCGCCACCCGGAGTGAACGCTCCGCCGCGGCCCTGCGTGGGTGGCTGTCAGCTCATGGTCTGGCGGAGGCGCCCCGCAACGTCCTCGTCGACTTCACCGCGACGGAGCTGCTCCCCGGTGGCCCCGAGGCCTTCGCGGACCTGACCGAGATCCACAACTGTGCGGGGGCCTTCCGCTTCGGGATGAGCAACGACGAGGCCCGGTCGGCGAACGTCGCGACCGTGGAGGCCATCGTCGCCTTCGCCGCGCGTCTCCCCGGGCTCACTCGCATCGTGCACGTCTCGGGCTACCGCGTCGGTGGTGCCGACCCGCAGGGCATCCCGTGGAGCGAGGAGGAACGCCGCGCCAGCTACGCGCGGCTCGGCGCCTACGAGGCCTCCAAGGTCGAGGCGGACGCGGTGTTCCGGGCCCGGGCCGAGCAGCACGGGCTGCCCTGGACGGTCGTCAACCCCGCCACGGTGATCGGGCACAGCGAGACCGGTGAGTCCGACCAGTACCTCGGACTCGCTGCCAGCCTCAAGGACCTCTGGCACGGCGCGCTGCCTGCCCTCCCCGGCGACGGAACCACGTTCGTGCCCATCGTCACCGTCGACCACCTCGCCCGGTTCATGGCACTGTTGCCGACCGACCAGACCACGGTGGGCCAGTCCTACTGGCTCCTCGACGACGAGACGCCCACGCTCCCTGACCTGCTCGCGCAGGTGGGCCAGCACTACGAGGTGAGGGTGCCCCGGCTCCGCGTCCCCGCCGGCCTGCTCAAGCGGTTGCCGGAGCGCATCACCAAGGCGGATCCGGAGACCCTGACCTTCCTGTCCAGCGACCGCTACCCGACGGGAGCCGCCCAGGAGGTCGCGACCCGGCACCGGTTGGTCAAGCCCGACCCGGTGGCCGCGACGCTGGCGTGGGCAGACCACCTCGCCGGCCAACGCTTCGGCACCGCTTCGGGCGGACCGGTGCGCGGCTATCGCGACGTCGCCGGGACGCGCACCTTCCATCTCGGTGACCCGACGGCCACCACCGTGGTCCTGCCCGGACTTCCCGTGAACGCCGACTCCTGGGCCGACCTGGTGCGACAGGACGCCGGCCTGAGCGCGGTCGACCTGCCGGGTCTGGGCCTGAGTCGGGGGAGTGGTGATCGGGAGTGGGGGGCGTGGCTCACAGCGCTCACGGCGCTCACGGCGCTCACGACCCTCACGACGGGGGGAGGGCTCCACCTGGTCGGCCACTCGGTCGGTGCCGCGACCGCCCTCCAGGCGGCGTCGGTCCATCCCGAGCGGGTCGAGCAGCTGACGCTCGTCGCGCCCTTCTTCCTCCAGCCGACCGCGGGACTGCTCGCTCGGGTGGCTCCGCTGACGAGGGCCTACCTGCGCCGGGTCACGGCCGCGGGCCTGTCGCGGCGACTCACCGGCTCGGCATCAGCGGCCGAGCGGTTGGCGCCCGCGGTCGCTGACCTGCACCGGGCCGGCGTCGCTGCTCGAGTGGCTCGACTGTTGCAGCGCACGACGTCCGCTGCCTGGCGCCGCGACCTGCACCGCCTGCTGGCCGCCTATCCCGGGCCCGTGCACATCATCGTCGGCGCGGACGACCCGCTGACGGACGAGGGCCTCGCCCTGCTCGAGTCCCTGCCGGGAGTCGCTCTGTCGATCATCTCGGGGGCCGGACACCATCCCCAGCTGACCCACGCCGACGAGCTCCTCGCGCTGATCCGCAGGCCAAGGGGCCCGGCGTGGTGTGGCGACGTCCGGGCCCCTCGGTCAACTGATGGTCAGGCGCCCGCGAGCGCCGGCTCGGGCCTCCCTTCCTCCAGGGCGGCGTCGGCCGCGAGCGGTTCGAAGCGTGAGGTGAAGAAGCGCAGGGTGGGCGGCTCGTAGACGAACTTCAGGCCCTGGATCTCCTTGCGCCGCTGGAAGACCCGGATGACCGACTCTGCGACGACGTCCATGTGGGAGTTCGTGTAGACGCGGCGCGGGATGGTCAGCCGGACCAGCTCGAGCTTGGGGTGGCGGTGGTTGCCGTCGGCGTCGCGGCCGGCGGACACGATGCCGCGCTCCATGGCGCGCACCCCGGAGTCGAGGAAGATCTCGGCCGCGAGGGTCTGGGCCGGCAGCTCGTCCTGCGGGAGGTGGTCGAGGAAGGCCGCAGCGTCGATGAAGACCGCGTGACCGCCGACGGGCTGGACGATGGGGACGCCGGCCTCCTGCAGCCGCTCGCCGAGGTAGCGCACTTGGCCGATCCGGTGGGCCAGGTAGTCATCGTCCAGGGCCTCGCGCAGGCCGACGGCCATCGCGTCGAGGTCTCGACCGGCCAGTCCGCCGTAGGTCGGCATGCCCTCGAAGACGACGACGAGCTCGCGGGCCTTGGTCAGGATGGCCTCGTCCCGCATGGCGAGGAAGCCACCGATGTTGACGAGGCAGTCCTTCTTGCCCGACATGGTGATGCCGTCGAAGTGCGAGAGCATCTCGCGGGCGATCTCGGCGACCGGGCGGTCGGCGTAGCCGTCCTCGCGCTCCTTGATGAAGTATGCGTTCTCCGCGAGGCGGGTCGCGTCCGACCACATGATGATGCCGTAGCGGTCACAGATCTCGCGGACCGCACGGATGTTGGCCATCGAGACCGGCTGGCCGCCGGCCATGTTCACCGTCACGGCGACGTTGATGTAGGCGATCTGGTCGGCGCCGACCTCGTCGATGAGGGCCTGGAACTTGTCCAGGTCGACGTTGCCCTTGAACGGGTGGAGGGAGCTCGGGTCGTGTGCCTCGTCGATGATCACGTCGTGGAACGTGCCGCCGGCGAGCTCCTGGTGCACGCGGGTCGTCGTGAAGTACATGTTGCCCGGGACGTGCTGGCCCGGCGTGATGAGGATGCGGGAGATGAGGTGCTCGGCGCCCCGCCCCTGGTGCGTCGGGCAGACGTAGGGGAAGCCGTAGCTCTCCCGGACCGACTCGACGAGGTGGTCGAACGAGCGCGCCCCAGCGTAAGCCTCGTCGCCCATCATCATCGCGCTCCACTGGCGGTCGCTCATCGCCGAGGTGCCGGAGTCCGTCAACAGGTCGATGTAGACGTCCTCGCTGCGGAGCAGGAAGGTGTTGTAGCCCGCCGCGCGGATGGCGGCCTCGCGCTGCTCCCGGGTGGTCATCGTGATCGGCTCGACCATCTTGATCCGGTAAGGCTCGGCAATGGCTGGCATGGGTGGGGCCCTCTCTGTGCAGGACCGGCCTGGTCGCCGGGTCGTCTGCCGCCACTGTGCGCCCATCTCCGGTGGTGCGCAATCGGTACAGTGATCGATGGTCACACTGCCCAACCTGACTACCCCAACAGCGATTTAGCGGAGCAAAGTGTCCAGCCAGATCACGGCACGAGGGCCCGATCCCGCGCGATGGCGGCGGCCTCGGTGCGGCCGGACGCGCCGAGCTTGGCAAGCAGGTTGGAGACGTGCACGCTCACCGTCTTGGTGCTGATGTAGAGCTGCTTGCCGATCTGGCCGTTGGACAGGCCCCGGGAGACCAGGGCGAGCACCTCCAGCTCGCGAGGCGTGAGCTCGGCGGCCACGGCCGCGGCCGGCATCGGGCGCGCCAGGGCCTCGAGCTCGGCGAGCAGGGGACGGGCCCGAAGCCGCTCGGCCACCTCGCGGGCTGAATCGGCGACCTGCCGCGACTCGACCTCCCGCCCGGCGGCGTGCAGGGCAGCGGCGAGGCGGGCGCGAGACCGGGCGGCCTCGTAGACGTGGCCGAGACGCTCGAACGCCTCGACTGACTCACGCCAGGCGATGACCATCTCCTCCACGTCCGGCAGCTCACCCTGCCCGAGGGTCCACGCGAGCCGCGACCGCTCGGCGCGGAGCCGCTTCGCCCAGGCCCAGGTCTCCGTGCTCGAGTCCCTCAGCACCTCGACGTCGGTCGGCTCCCAGTCGTCTCCCTGGTACTTGCGGATGACCTTGGCGACGAGCTGGTCGGCGCGCCGCTGGAGGTCCTCGACCGTGCGGACCGAGCGTTCGCGCAGCTCGGGCTGGGCCCGGGGAGCGAGGCTGGCGGCCTGACCGGCGACGAGAGCGGCGAGGCGGACGCTGGCGTGGTACTTCCCCCAGGCCTTGTCCAGCGTCTGGGCTGCCTCGCAGGCGATCTCGAGCAGACCGGTGAGGTCGCCGGCCTCACCGAGCAGGTCGATGCCCGGCATGACCGTCAGCACCACGGCCATCCCGTCGACGTACCACCACTCACGCAGCGCCGACAGCCGCCCGGGCGGCGCCGCCTCCCCCCGGCCGGCGGACACGGCCAGCCCGGCCGCCTCGAACAAGGCGCGAGCCGGCTGCGGGGTCACCTTCGAGGCCACCGACAACCGGCTACGGACGCCGTCCCAGTCACCGAGCTCATAGGCCGTCAGCCCGCTCAGCAGGCGGCAGTCCAGGCCCCACGGGGCCCACTCCTGGTGCAGGCGACGGGCGATCCGGGTCCCCTCGTCGTAGTGGGCGAGCGCGCCGGCCAGGTCGCCGCGCCGGTGGGCCACGGCAGCGAGCTGGTGGGTGAGGCGCAGCTGGATCAGCCTGTCCGTGCCCTTGACGGCAGCGAGGAGGCTCTGGAGGTAGGCCTCGACGGCGTCCAGGTCCTGCTGGGCCTCGATGACCCGCGTCAGGATGGTGCGGATCTCGAGCAGGGACTCGCGCAGGCCGAGCCGCTCGGCCATCGCCATCACCTCGTCGCCCGTGCGGACCGCGGCGTCGAGAGCGCCCGCGTCGACGAGCTGCTGGATGTGGGCGATGAGGACCAGAACGCGCCGCGGCGTCTCCTCCGCCGGCAGCAGGTCGACGGCCGTGGTGGTCAGGTCCAGTCCCTGGACAGGCAGGTCCAGCATCCGGGACAAGGTCGCGTAGCGAGCGAGCAGCTCGGCCCGGACGTCGTCGCGCTGTCCTGGGCCCGGGTGGTCGATGGCGTCGCGGAGGAGCCGGACCGCCCGGAGGATGTCGCCTGCGGCCGTGGCCGCCTCGGACGCCCGGATCGTCACGTCGTCCCGCTCCGCGGCGTCCTCCGCGAGCCAGCTGAGGGCCAGCTCCAGGTGCAACAGCGCCTCCTGGGGGCCACCCACGTCCATGGCCGCCTCCGCGGCGGCCCGGCTCGCCGCCACCGCGGCGCGGAGGTCGCCGCTCGCTGCGGCGTGGCGAGCCAGCTCGGACGCCGGAGCCAGGTGTGGGCACTCGGCGAGCACAGCGGCATACCTCTTGTGGAGCCGGAGGCGCTCCCCGGGGAGGAGGGCCTCCGCCGCCGTCTCACCCAGGAGCGCGTGCCGGAAGGTGTAGGCCGGAGGCCAGCTCGTCTCGAGGACGTGGTGCTCCACCGCCTGGGCGATCGCTGCGTCGAGCTCCGGCTCGGGGAGGTCCATGATCCGGGCCAGCAGCTCGTGCCCGATGAACCGGTCACCCTTGAGCGAGACGGCGCGGACCACGCTCTGCGCGATCTCGTCGAGCCGTTCCACGCGGGCCCGCAGCACCCGACCGAGGCCACCATTGACCTGATGGCCGGCCACGGCGCTCGCAGCCAGCTCCTCGGCGAAGAAGGGGTTGCCCTCGGCGCGCCGGGTGATCTCGCGCATGGTCTGCGCGTCCTCAGGCACCCCTTCGATGCCGCCGACGATCTCACCCACGGCGGCATCCGTCAGGGGCGCGAGGCTGACGTGCGTGACGTGCGGGATCCGGTCCCACACCGCGAGCGTCTCGTGCAGCGGGTGCTTGCGGTGCAGGTCGTCGGACCGGTAGCTGGCCACCAGGGCCACCGGCGTCGTGAACGACCGGGTCAACAGCAACGTGAGCAGGTCGCGCGAGGAATGGTCCGCCCAGTGCACGTCCTCGATGACGACGAGAGTCGGCCGGCGGGCGCCGAGCGCGGTGAGGAGGGCGTGCACCGACTCGGCGACGAGGCCCGGGCTGGCCTCCTTCGCCGAGTCGGTGCCTCCCCCTGTGATGACACCCGTGCCGCCGTCCCTGCGTGGGAGGAGCCGGGCCAGGCTCGGATGAGAACCGAGCACCTGGGTGACGACGTCGGGCGTCAGGGTGTCGAGCAGGCCGATGAGCTCCACGAACGGGAGGTACGCGAGAGCGCTACCGGCCTGCCCGACACAGTGGCCGGTGACGGTGAGCCAACCGGCCTGGCCCGCATCCGTGGTGAGCTGCAGGAGCAGTCGCGACTTGCCGATGCCGGCATCCCCGGAGACGATGGCCACGCCGCCGCGGGTGCCGTCGAGCGAGTCGACGAGCCCGACGGCCTCCGCGAGGCGGGCCAGGTCCGATTCGCGTCCGACCATGACCCCGGAGCTGAACGGCATACGCCGAATTATCCGGGATGGGTCCGACAACGTCTCGTGGGTTTCGGGGACGGTGGAGGTGGCGGGGCTGGTCGCGTGCTCGACGGGGTCCATGGGTGGGACGTCCTTGCAGCGGTCAGGTGCGGGCCGGTCCGTGGTGGCGCTGCCGCCGCCCGGGTCAGTAGGCGCGGGCCGGCGTCGCCAGGCGGGCCGGCTCGTCCCTGCGCTGCCGGTGAGCCCTGACCTCGACGGCGAGCGACGGGGCGGCACGGCGGCGCCAGGTGCGGCGAGAGGGCGGGCCGTACCTGGCCTGCAGCTCTGCCTGCATGTACTCCGGGGTGATCAAGGTGATCGAGGTGGTCATGATGGCTCCCTGTCTTCTTCCTCTCTGGTGACTCCTCAAGGCTCGCCGGGTGAGGTATCCCCACACATCGGGCGACCTCCCTATCTCTGGGCCACGCGTGGCCGGGGTAGCTACCTCAGACACCATCAGGGCTGGCGGTGGGCTACCTCACACGGGCCGGCGTCCCGCACCGCGGAACGCCGGTTTGCATTAGGTAAGGCTTACCTTTTCAATGTCCCTGTGACTGCGCTGGCCGGCGAGCTGACCCGGGCGCCCTGTGGGCTCCCGTGGCTCCGCGACCTCGCCGCCCGTGGCGCCGCCCGCGCCGTCGCGACCCCCGACGCGAGCGTCACCTACGCGGAGCTGGCCCAGCGCGTCGACGCGGTCGCCGCCGCGCTCGGCACCACCCGGCGCCTCGTCCTCGTCGAGGGCGACAACCGGCTCGAGAGCCTCGTCGGCTATCTCGGGGCCCTCGCCGGCGGGCACGTCGTGCTCCTGGTCCCGAGCGACAGTGAACCTGCGCGCGCAACGCTGCGAGCGGCATATGACCCCGACGCCGTGATCGGCTCGGACGGCTCCGTCGACGTGGTCCGCGACGGTTCGGCTCACGAGCTGCACCCGGACCTGGCGCTCCTGCTCAGCACGAGCGGGTCCACCGGCTCACCCAAGCTCGTCCGCCTCTCGTGGGACAACCTCGCCGCCAACGCCGACCAGATCGCGACGTACCTCGACATCCGCCCGTCCGACTGTGCCGCCACGACCCTGCCCCTGCACTACTGCTACGGGCTGTCCGTCGTCCACAGCCACCTGAGCCGCGGCGCGAGCATCGCGCTCACCGACCTGTCGGTCGTCGACGAGTGCTTCTGGCGGCTCTTCCGTGAGTCAGGCGCCACGACGCTCGCAGGAGTGCCCTACACCTTCGAGCTGCTCGAGCGGGTCGGCTTCGAGTCGATGGACCTGCCGAGCCTGCGCTACGTCACCCAGGCCGGTGGCCGGCTGGAGCCGGACCGGGTGCGCCATTGGGCCGAGGTGGGGCGGGCCCGCGGTTGGGACCTGTTCGTCATGTACGGCCAGACGGAGGCGACGGCGCGCATGGCCTACCTGCCGCCCGACCTGGCGCTCGAGCACCCCTCCACCATCGGCGTCCCCGTGCCCGGCGGCTCCTTCGACGTCGTCAACGGCGAGCTGGTCTACTCCGGTCCCAACGTCATGCTGGGCTACGCCGAGTCCCCCCGAGACCTCGCCCTGCCCCGCACCATCACCCGACTCCGGACTGGTGACCTCGGTCGGCTCACCGAGGCAGGCCTCTACGAGGTGACCGGCCGGAGCAGCCGGTTCGTCAAGGTCCTCGGCCACCGCATCGACCTCGACCAGGTCGAGCGGGGCCTGCGACGCGCAGGGCAGGACGTCCGGTGCGCCGGCCGAGAGGGACTGCTCGCCGTCGCCGTCGCGGCCACTGGGGACGCTCCTGGGTCGGTGGACCTCGGGGCGCTGCGCCGGTCCGCCGCCCGGCTGAGCGGCGCGCCCGCCGCCGCGATCTCCGTCGTGGCGTTCCCGGAGCAGCCGGTCCGCGCGAACGGCAAGACGGACTACGCAGCGGTGCTGTCCCGGGTCGAGGAGGTCCGGGCCCGGATCGAGGCCACCGACGAGAAGCGCATCGCCTCGGTCGCCGCCGTCTACGCGGCAGCCCTCGGCCGGTCCGAGGTGGCACCGTCCTCGACGTTCGTCTCCTTGGGTGGGGACTCACTGTCCTACGTCGAGGTGTCCATCCGCCTCGAGCAGCTGCTCGGGACGCTGCCGGCGTCCTGGCATGTCACCTCGGTCGCCGACCTCGAGGAGGCTGCCTCCCTGCGGACTCAGTCTGCCGACGATCACCCCGCTGCGGCCGGCGGGCCCGCTCCGGGGCGCGGCCGGGGAGGCTGGGGCGGTGGGTGGCTCGGACGGGGACAGTCCCGCGCCTGGCGCACCGTCGAGACCAACGTGTGGCTGCGCGCGCTCGCCATCGTGCTCATCGTCGGGACCCACGCCGACCTGTTCGTCCTGCAGGGCACCGCGCACGCGCTGCTCGTGCTCGTCGGCTACAACGTCGTCCGCTTCGCCCTCGCGTCTGAGCGGACCCGCGACCGGCTGCGCTCGTTGGCGCGCGGTGCAACGCGGATCGCCCTGCCGACGCTGGCCGTCATCGTGCCGGCACATTTCATCGGCGGCTACTACGAGCCGCGCAACCTCTTCCTCGCCAACTGGCTCCTCGGCGAGGAGCGCCTCGGCCCGCCGTGGCGGTTCTGGTTCATCGAGGCCCTCGTCGTCGCCCTCCTCGTCGCGATGGTGCTCGTCGCTGTGCCGGCGGTCGCCCGTGCCGAGCGCCGCTGGCCCCTGGGTCTGCCGCTGGCCCTGACCGCCGTCGCGTTCACCCTTCGCCTGCCGCTCTACCCCCTCCCCGGGCCCCGGATGCAGGGCTCGGCGCTGGTCGTCCTCTTCCTCTTCTTCCTCGGCTGGGCCATTGCCCGGGCCGTTTCGCGACGTGAGCAGTGGGTCGTGACCGCTGTGGCGGTGCTCAGCGTGGGGACCTTCTCCGGCAACCCTGCCCGTGACCTGCTCTCGCTCGCGTTCGTGCTGCTGCTCATCTGGAAGCCCGTGTCTCGAATCCCCGCCATGCTCGTGCCCGTCGTGCAGGTGCTCGCCGCGAGCTCGCTCTACGTCTACGTCATCCACTGGCAGGTGCTCGAGCACCTCTGGGGTGCGCCGGTGCCGGCCTTTGCGGTGTCGCTTGCCGTGGGGGTCGGCTACTGGTGGCTGTGGACGGCAGGGGTGGACCTGGCCAGGCGGGCCGTGGCCCAGGTTCGGGCAGCGCGCCGAGCCGACCGGCCCGTGGCCGCTCCCTCCGGCAGTCCCTCGCTCGTCGTCGTCCCGTGAGCAGCAGGGACCAACGGCTCTGGTCGTGCTCACCCTGATCACCGAGCGCCGCAGCTGGGTGGGTCTGAAGGACTACGTGGAGCGCCGCCCGGCCCTTCGAGCCGGTTGGCGGCGCGTGAGCAGCACCCCGGTGATGCAGAGCGCGCCACCGAGGAAGGTGAGGGCCGGGGGAACCTCTGCCAGGAGGGCCCAGGCGATGAGGGTCGCGATGAACGGCACGAGGAAGGTCGTCAGCGTCAGCTTGCCGGCATCGCTGCGGGCCAGGACGAAGGCCCACAGGGAGAAGGCCACCGCCGTCGGGAAGATCCCGAGGTAGGCAATCCACAGGAGGGTGTCGGCATCGGACTGCCGGATCACGTCGACGAGCTCGCCGGACCAGGGCAGCAGCGTGATGACGCCGATGGCACAGGCGAGGAAGGTGACCTCCGGTCCGGGCAGGCGTCGCAGCAGTGGCTTCTGGGCCAGCACGCCGATGGCGTAGGTCACGGCGGCGATGACCGCCAGCCAGACGCCGACCCGGTCACCCGAGCCACCGTTGGAGAAGCCGCGCGCGATGATGAAGACCCCGGCGAAGCCGACGACCATCCCCACCACGAGCCAGGACGTCAGTCGCTCGCCGAGGAAGACCGTCGCCAGCAGAGCCACGATGATCGGGCCGATCTGGACGAGCAGGGCAGCGGTGCCGGCGTCGATGCGTCGCTCGGCGTCGTTGAGGGCCAGGTTGTAGATGCCGAACCAGGCCACCCCGCAGAGGATGAGCAGACCCCAGTCGCCGCGCCGCGGCCAGGTCGGTCGGCGCCGGAAGACGAGCACCCCGAGGGCGACAGAGGCGACGAGGAGCCGGCCCAGCGAGAGGGCGCCGGGTGGGACGTCATGACCGAGGTGCCGGATCGCCACGAAGGCGGACGCCCAGAGGACGAGTGTCACGGCCATCGCGGCGAGCACGAGCCAGGTGGCCGTCCGGGTGGCCGGTGGCTCGGTCCTCGCTGGAGCGCGGGCCGCTGCCTCGGTGGAGGAGTTGCGGGGGCTGGTCACGGAACGACGGTAAGCAGGTGGCGCCTGCGTGTCTCGCGAGTTTCGCCGTTCACCGGCTCGCGAGCCGGCGCGCACTGAAGTCGTCATGGCAGAAATCATTCGTGTGAATGATTTCTGCCACCAGTGGCAGAAGTGCCGATGTTCGCCCTCTTCCTGCCACTCGTGGCAGACTGTAGCGATGCTGCACACGGTCGCCGTCCTGCTCGAGGAGCCCGTCGCCCCGTTCGAGCTGGCCGTGCTGTGTGAGGTCTTCGGGATCGACCGCACCGAGGATGGCGTCCCCCCTTTCGACTTCAGGGTGTGCGCCGCCGATCCTTCCAAGGTCCTCCGGACCAAGACCGGCATGGGCGTCGTCGCCACGCACCCGTTCGAGGCCGCGCGCGACGCGGACCTCATCGCGATTCCCGGCGGCTCGGTCGACGGCCCCTTCCATCCCGAGGCGCTGGAGCTGCTGCGCGGAGCAGTCGCCCGCGGCGCGCGGGTCCTGTCGGTGTGCAGTGGCGCCTTCTGGCTCGGTGCGGCGGGTCTCCTCGACGGTCGCGCCTGTGCCACCCACTGGAAGCACTCCACGCTGCTCGCCGAGCGGTTCCCCGAGGCTCGGGTCGACGCTGACTCGCTCTACGTGGACGACGGACCCGTCCTGACGAGTGCCGGCACGGCCGCCGGCATCGACGCCTGCCTCCATCTCGTCGGCCAGGAGCTGGGCACGGACGTCGCGAACCGGATCGCGCGCCGCATGGTCGTCCCGCCGCACCGGGCCGGCGGTCAGCGGCAGTTCGTCGAGACGCCCCTGCCGGTCGAGTCGGCGGACAGCCTGCGGGAGCTGCTCGACTGGCTCGCGCAGCACCTGGACGAGGAGCACTCCGTGCCCGCGCTCGCGGCCCGGGCCACCATGTCCGAGCGCACCTTCGCCCGCCGCTTCGCCCGGGAGGTCGGCACGACGCCGCACAAGTGGATCACCGCTCAGCGAGTGCTCCGCGCCAGGCACCTTCTGGAGACCACGACCCTGGACGTCGAGGGGATCGCGCGGGCCTGCGGTTTCGGCACGGCAGCCGTGCTGCGCAGCCACTTCCAGAAGGAGGTCGGCCTGCCTCCGCTCCAGTATCGCCGCACGTTCGCCGGCCGCGACGTCCGGACGCCACCTCCGGTGCCACCCTGGCCCGCCGAACACCGGTCGATCACGGTGTCTTCGGAACTATTGCCTCAGTACTAGATAAGCGTAGACAAGGTCATCGACGGTTGCGGCGGTGGATCACCGCGCTGAGCACCGTCGCGAAGCCGCACCAGGCGACGTAGGGCACGAGCGCCCGACCGGCGACCGGGTTGGCGGCTGCGGATCGCCGGACCAGGTCGGCTCCGCTCGCCGTGAGGGCGGCGGACTCGAGCGCTGCTGCGCCCGGGCTCCGGCCCCGCCAGAACACCACACTCCAGCCCGCGTTGAGCATCAGGTTCGCCCCAAGGGAGGCAAGGTAGGTGCGGCGACCCGCTTCGTCGCCGCGCCGGTCGAGGCTCGTCAGGGTCGCCGCGGTGCTCGCTGCGAGGTCCGCGTAGAGCAGGCTCCACACGATCGGAAAGGCCGACTTCGGTGGTTGCCACGGCGGCAGGTCAAGGCTCCGATACCACCGTGAGTCCGGCTGTGTGGCAAGCGATCCCAGCACGGCCGCAGCAGTGACGGCGGCACCGGTGAGCGCGAGGTTGCGCAGGGCGGTGTCGGGCCGGGTTCCCTCCATCGCCCGGCGCACCGCCTCGTCGAAGCCGGTCAGCCCGCCGGGCACGGGCACGCGGTCGAGCAGGTCGGACTCCTTGGCCACCACCTCGTGCACCAGGCTGCCGACGAGCGGCTTGGCGATCCCGGCGCCGATGGGCGTCACGAGGCCGACCCAGTGGCTCGCCAGGCGCGGCGTCAGCACCGGCACCGTGACGACGACGCGGCGGCGCAGCCCGGTCACCTGCGCGAAACGCTGGATCATCTCGCGGTAGGTGAGCACCTCAGGCCCGCCGATGTCGAAGGTCCGGTTGACGTCGGTCGGCAGCTCGGCCGCTCCCGCGAGGAGGGTGACCACGTCGTCGATGGCGATGGGCTGGATCCGGTTGTCCAGCCACTTCGGCGCCACCATCGCGGGCAGCCGCGTGGTGAGGTGGCGCAGCATGTCGAACGACACCGACCCGTCGCCCAGGACGACCGCGGCCTGCAGCACCGCCGTCGGGACGCCCGACTCGAGGAGGATCCGCCCGACCTCCACGCGCGAGGCGAGGTGCGGCGAGAGCTCCTCACCGTCGGGGTGGAGTCCGCCGAGGTAGACGATCCGGGACACGCCCTGCTCCCGGGCGACCGCGCCGAAGGCGGCTGCCGCCTCGCGGTCGCGCTCGGCGAACCCCGGCTCGTCGTCCATCGAGTGGACGAGATAGAACGCAGTCCGTATGCCGCTGAGCGCGGTTTCGAGGTCCGCGCGGTCCGCGACGTCCCCCACGACGACGTCGACGTGCTTCCCCCAGGGCCGGTCGTCGAGGGAGCCGGCTCGCCGGGTCAGGACCCGCACGGCCCAGCCCTCGGCGAGCAGCCGGGGCACGAGCTGTCCGCCGATGTAGCCGGAGGCGCCGGTGACGAGAGCGGTCCGCTGCGAGGCGGTCCTGGCCGGGGTGGTGGTGGCGGTCATGCGGTCACCTCACGAGGTCGAGGACGGGTGGGAGCAGCAGGAGCATCCCGGTCGACCACGTGACGTGGGTGATGACCGGACCGAGGATTCCCCCGGTGACGCGCCGCTGCAGGGCGGTGACGAGGCCGACGACGCCGGCCGCGAGGACGAGGAGCGGCACGCCGCTGCCGACCGTCGTCAACGCGTAGAGCACGGTGGTGACGGCAACCGCGTGGCGGGGGAGGGCGGCATACAGGGCGCCGCGGAAGTAGAGCTCCTCGGCGATGCCGTTGAGCACGGTGATGCCGAGCACGACGGGGAGGGACCCGAAGCGAGCGTGGTCGAGCAGGTCGTCGACGGGTGCCCGGAGGACGGGAACCCGGGCGACGACGAGAGCGCCGGCGAGGAAGACGGCGAGGAGCAGCCCGCCCAGCGCGAGCGACTGTGCGACGGGGCGCTCGCGCGCGCCGCGCCGCGTGGTTCCGAGACCGAGGCGGAGGGGGCCCGAGAGCAGCGCCCCGAGGGCCCAGGCAGCAGCCAGTCCCAGGGTCGCCGCGTAGAACAGCGCGTCGCCCGGTCGGATCCGCAGCGCCCAGGCCAAGAGGGCCGCCCCCACGACGAGACTGATGCCCACGACGACGCGGCGCCGGAGCCGGGCCCCGGGGGGATCCGGTCGAGCATCGGCGACGGGCCTCAGCAGGGCGGCGTCGACAAAGGCGCGCAGCTCGGCGACGGGGCCTCGCACCACGTCACCTCCTCGACAGCTCGTAGCGGGTCAGGGCCTCCCGGCGCTCGACGTCGTGATCGACGATGCGGCCGGGATACCCGTGGTCATACCCGTTCGGGTGGTCCCACGGCTCGTGCGCGGCCGCGCCGGGCAGGTGGGCCAGCTCGGGCACCCACCGCCGGACGTACTCGCCCTCGGGGTCGAAGCGGTGCGCCTGGCGGAGTGGGTTGAGCACGCGGAAGTAGGGCGCCGCATCGGTCCCGGTCCCGGCCACCCACTGCCAGCCGTGGTTGTTCGAGGCGATGTCGCCGTCGAGGAGGTGGTCGAGGAAGTGCCGGGCCCCGGCGGGCCACCACACGTGCAGATCCTTGGTGAGGAAGCTGGCCGTGATCATCCGCAGCCGGTTGTGCATCCAGCCCTCGGCGAGCAGCTGGCGCATGCCCGCGTCGACGATCGGGTAGCCGGTCCGTCCGGCGCGCCAGGCCTCGACGAGCCGGTCCGTCTCCGGGCCGGTGTCGTACGGAATTCGGGCGAGCTCCGGCCGCAGGTCCTGCCACGCCGACTCCGGGCGGTGCCACAGCACGTCGGCATAGAACTCCCGCCACGCCAGCTCCGTCACGAACGTCGCGGCGCCACTCGTGCGGCCGTCCGGGTGGGAGGCGATGTCGGCCAGCAGGGTCCGAGGGTGGATCTCGCCGTACTTCAGCGGGATCGACATCCGGCTCGTCGCGTCGAGGTCCGGCCGGTCGCGATCCTCGCCATATCGGGCCAGCTTGCCGTCGGCGAGGAAGTCGAGCCACTTCTGGCGGGCCGCCACCTCCCCGGCCAGCCCCCCGGATGAGGCAACGGCCGACACGGCGGGCAGGGCGACGCCCCCGACGTCCCCGTCGAACCACGGGATGCGCAGGGGCGGGGAGGCCGGCGGCGGCGAACCATGCGCCCGCCACGCCCTCGCGAACGGCCCGAAGACTCGGTAGGCCGCCCCGCTCTGCGTGACCACGCGACCGGGCCCAGCGGCATACGGAGTGCCGGTGGCCGCCAGGCGCCGACCCTCAGCGCTCAGCGCGGCCGCGACGGCCGCATCCCTGCGGCGCCCGAAGGGCGTCGTCTCCCGCGTCACGTGCACCGTCTCGGCCCCCACCTCACGGGCCAGCTCGGGGACGACCTCCCCGGGGTTCCCGGTGCGGACGACGAGGCGCCCATCGAGGGCGGCCGCGAGCGCCCGCACCGCCGCGACGAGCCGTCGCGAGCGGGGGCGGCCGGGCGCGAGCAGGCGGGGGTCGAGGACGAAGACGGGCAGCACCGAGGTCCCCGCGTCCAGCGCTGCCAGCAGAGCCGGGTGATCCGACAGCCGCAGGTCACGCCGGAACCAGAGGACCGAGACCGTCACGCCCGGGCACCTCGCGTGCTGAGCGCCGTCCACACCCGGCCGGGGACGAGGCGGGCGACGCTCGCCGCGACCGCCATCCGTTTGGGGAACACGATGTTCTCGTACCCACGCTCGAGGCCGTCAGCGATCGTCCGCGCGGCCTCGTCGGCGTCGATGAGGAACGGCATCGGGAAGTCGTTGACCGACGTCATCTCCGTGCGGACGAAGCCCGGGGCCACCGTCGTGACGCGAACTCCGCGCGGCGACAGGGAGGCCCGCATGGCCTCCAGGAGGTTGAGCTGGGCCGCCTTGGTGGCGCCGTAGGCCTCCGACCCGGCGAGCCCGCGGTAGCCCGCGACCGACGCGATGCCGACCACGTGGCCGCTGCCCTGGGCGACGAGCCCGGGGACGACGGCCGCGAGGACGTTGTTGAGGCCGAGCAGGTTCACCTCGACGTGGCGCGCGAAGACCTCGCGGTCCCACGTGGCGGCGTCGAACTGCTTCCAGTAGCCGGCGCTGTGGATGACGGTGTCGATACCGCCGAGGCGCTCGCGGACCGTCGCCGCGGCTGCGTCGACGGCAGCCGTGTCGGTGACGTCGAGGGGGACGGTCACCATGTCGCCCGAGGACACCGTGTCGAGCTCGTCGGTCCGTCGGCCGCTGATAGCGACGACGGCGCCGCGCCGGACGAGCTCGCGCGCCAGCTCGGCGCCGATGCCACTGGACGCCCCGACGACCCAGATCCGCTCGCCCCGGACCGCCCGGCTCACGCGGCGTCCAGGATGCCGATGGCGGCGCCGGCGACGTCACTGCCACCGCTGGCCAAGCCCGGTCCCTGCCGCTCGAAGCGGATCTGCGCGACGTCGAGGTAGCCGGACGCGAAACCGGCCTCGCAGTAGGCCAGGTAGAACTCCCACTTGTTGCGGAAGGTCTCGTCGAAGCCGAGCCCCTCCACGTGGGGCCACTGCTCCATGAACGTGGCCCGCCAGCGCCGCAACGTCTCGGCGTAGTCACGCCCGAAGGCCCGCACGCCCGCCACGCGCAGGTCCGTGTGCCGGTGCGTCACCTCGGTGATGGCGCGCAGGCTGGGGATGAGGCCGCCGGGGAAGATGTGCTTCTGGATCCAGCCATAGGAGCGGCGCGTCACGAGATAGCGGTCGTGCGACATGAGGATCGCCTGGATCGCGGCGACGCCACCGGGGGCGAGCAGGCCCTCGATCGCCTGGAAGTACGTCGGCCAGTACTCCTCACCGACCGCCTCGATCATCTCCACCGAGACGATCGCGTCGTAGCTGCCGCGCGCCTCCCGGTAGTCCTCGAGCCGGATGTCGATGCGCTCCGCGACGCCGGCAGCCGCGGCGCGCTCGCGGGCCAGGGCGGCCTGCTCGCGCGAGAGCGTCAGCGTCGTCACGTGGGCGCCGCGCTTGGCCGCCTCGATCGCGAGGGTGCCCCAGCCGGTGCCGATCTCCAGGACGCGGGTGCCCGCGGTGACGCGGGCGTCGTCGAGGATGGCGTGGACCTTGCGCAGCTGTGCGTCCTCGAGCGTCTGCTCCTCGAGCGGGGCGGCCCGGTCGAAGAGCGCCGAGCTGTAGGTGAGCGTCTCGTCGAGGAACGCGGCGAAGAGGTCGTTGGACAGGTCGTAGTGCGCCTCGATGTTGCGGCGCGAGCCCGTCAGCGTGTTGCGCTGCTCGTGCGGGATGGCCCGGTCGACGACCTGGCGCAGGGCGACCCAGTGCTTCGGGATCGCCGTGGTGAGGCGCTCGGCGAACGGCCTCAGCACGTCGGCGAGGTCCGTGCCCGGGGCGGCGCGCCAGTCGCCGGCCATGTAGGCCTCGCCGATGCCGATCTTCGGGTGGTGGGCGAGGCGGTCGAAGAAGGCCGCCGGCCGTCGCAGCTCGACACCAGGCCGTATGCCGCTGGGCTCGGTGCCGCTGTCCGCTGACCGTCGGAGCGGGGTGCCGTCGGGGAGTGTGACGTCGACGGGCACGCGGTCGAGGACCTGCTCGAAGATGGTGCGGGCCAGCTTGGCTCGCAACCGGATCGGGGTGAGTGTCGGGACAATGGGCTGGGGCTGGATCGTGGTCATCGGACTGCCTCCTCCAGGCGGTGTGGGCGGGGGACCACGGGCAGGCGCCGCATCCAGAGTCGCACGCCGTGCCACCGGATGAGGGCCGTGACGCGGTGGGTCATGAAGGCGTGACGGACGGTGGTGGACAGCAGGGCGCGCGTGGTGGCCGGGATCGGCCGACCGGCGACCGCGGCGTCGAGGACGGTCGTGCCGTCGCGGTTGAGTCGGATCGCGACGGCGACGCGTCGCTCCTCGAGGACGAGGCGGATGTCGTAGGACCCCGAGACGTCGTTGAACGGGGAGACGTAGAAGGCCTTGTCGACGGCGGCTCGACCGCGGTCGTCGACCTGGATGAGGTAGGTGTGGCGTCCGCGGTAGGTGTTGTGCACCTCGAGGACGGTGGCCAGGAGCTCGCCGTCCGGGGCGATGCACCAGTAGACGGTGAGCGGGTCGAAGACGTGCCCGAGGGAGCGTGCGTGGGCGAGCATGAGGACGCGGCTGTTCTGCGGCAGGGAGACCCCGCGGGCCGCGAGGAACCGGTCGAGGTCGCCGCGGATGCCGCCGCCGAGCCGTCCGCCGTCGAGGTGGTCGGCGGCGTCGAACCGGGCGAGCAGGGAGGTGGGCCAGGGCAGTCGGGGGAGGTCGTCCACGTCGACGAGCCACTGGAAGTGGCGGTGGCGGAAGCGGTGCGTCAGCGGGGTGTGGCGTGTGTGCGAGACCGTCCCCTCGACGAGGCTCGGGACCGGTGGGGGTGTGACGGTGGTCGTCACCAGGTCACCCCGAAGGACGCGGCGGCCTCGACTCCGGAGCGGCAGCCGTCCTCGTGGAAGCCCCAGCCCAGGTGGGCGCCGGCGAAGGCCAGGCGTTCCCCGCCCGCGGTGCGGAGCCGGCTCGCCGCCGCGACGGCCTCGCCGGTGAAGATCGGGTGCTCATAGGACATCTCGGCCGTGACGGAGGCCGGGTCGACCAGGCCCTCGGGATCGAGGGTGACGACGTGCTCGTCGGGGCCGGGCAGGCCCTGCAGCCGGTTCATCCAGTAGCTGACCGCGACGTGCGAGCTGGGGGCGTCGCAGGAGCGCATCCGGTAGTTCCACGAGGCCCGGGCCTGCTGGGCGGAGGGCAGGACGGCGGAGTCGCGATGGAGCCACACGGTGTTGCGTGAGTAGCGGATCGCGGCCAGGTCCTCCTTCTCCTGCGGCGTCGCATCGGCGAGCAGGTCGAGGGCCTGGTTGGCGTGCGTGGCGATCACCACGCGGTCGAAGCGCTCTGGTGCTGCGTCCCCGACGCGGACATCGACCCCGTCGTCGTGGCGCTCCACGGCCGTGACCGGCGCGGAGCGGCGGACGTCGGGAAGCCGGGAGACCAGGCGGTCCACGTACGTTGCCGACCCGCCGACCACGGTGCGCCACTGGGGGGAGCCCGTCACGGTGAGCATGCCGTGGTGGTCGAGGAACTGGAAGAGGTGCCGGGCCGGGTAGGTCTCGGCGTCGAGGTCTCCGCAGGACCAGACGCAGGCGACGAGCGGGATGGCGAAGTGCCGGACGAAGTAGGTCGAGAACCCTCCGTCCCGGAGGAACTGGCCCCACGTCGGGTCGGTGGACGGGTCCTCGAGGAGCCGTCGCGCCGCGCGGTGGAAACGAGGGACCTCGGTCAGGAGCCGGATGAACCGCGGGTCCGCGGCCCGGCCCGGCTGGGCGAGGATGCCGCGCAGGCCGAGGCCTCCCGCGTAGGAGAGCCCGCACTGCTCGCACGTGATGCTCATGCTCATCTCGGTTGGCCGGGTCTCGACGTCGAGCTCGCGGAAGAGTCGCAGCAGGTGCGGGTAGGTCCGCTCGTTGTGGACGATGAAGCCACTGTCCACGCGGAGGGGATCGGCGCCCGCCCCCTGGTCCGGGGCCGGGACCGTGTGGGTGTGGGCGTGCCCGCCGACCCGCTGGTCCGCCTCGAAGAGCGTCACGGCGTCGGTGCGGGACATCACGTGGGCCGCGGTCAGGCCGGCGACGCCGGCGCCGATGACAGCGGTGGTCGGTTGGCGGCGCTGGTTCATGGTGCTCCCTCGGGGGACTGCGTGGGGTGCGGATGGCCAGCCGTTCGGAGCCGAGTCGGGGCTGGATGGGCTTTCCCTGGCCTGTTCGTCAATGTAGAGTCTCTGTATAAGGTTTGTCAAAGGTTATCGAGGAGGACCCCATGCAGTTCGTTCGCACACTCACCGTCCCGGCCCCTGCCGACCGGGTCTTCGCCTACCTGTCGGACTTCACGACGACGACGGAGTGGGATCCAGCCACCGTGCGCACCGAGCGGGTCTCGGGTGACGGTGGCGTCGGCACGCGGTATCGGAACGTCTCCCGGTTCATGGGCCGCGAAGCGGAGGTGAGCTACGTCGTCACGCAGCTCGAGCCCGGGCGCCGCATCGTGCTGCGGGGCGAGAACTCCAGCCTGGTCGCCCATGACGACATGACCATCGACGGCGCCGCTTCCGGCTCGACGGTGACCTACTCCGCGAGCTTCGAGCTCAAGGGGTGGCGCAAGGTGGCCGCCCCCCTGCTGGCGCCGGCCCTGAAGCGGCTCGTGGACGACGGAGCCGACGGGTTGCGGCGCGCCCTGCACGCGCTGTGATGTCCAGACCTAGACTGGACAAACCATGTACACCATCAAACGTGCGGCCGAGCTGACGGGGATCAGCCTGTCCACCCTCAGGGCGTGGGAGCGGCGCTATGGCGTCGTGAGCCCGGCACGGTCCGACGGCCGCTACCGCCTCTACTCGGCGGAGGACCTGCGCGCCCTCGGCATCATGGCGGCTCTGGTCCAGGAGGGGTGGTCGGCCCGTGAGGCGGCCGCCGAGACCAAGGCGCGCCTCAGCAGTGGGGGCTCAGTGCCCGGTCGGGGGCTGGCTCCAGGCAGTGCTGTCGCCGGGGCCGTCTCGGATGACCTCGTGGCCGAGCTCGTCGAGGCCGCGGCCGCGCTGGACCCGGCCCGGGTGTCGGACGTTCTCGACGACGCTTTCGCACGGGCGGCCTTCGAGCGAGTCGTCGACGACTGGCTCATGCCCGCACTCGTCGTCATCGGTGACTCCTGGGCCGACGGGCGCATCACCGTTGCGGGTGAGCACCTGCTCAGCTATGCGATCCAGCGCCGGCTGGCCGCGGCCTACGAGGCGGCCGGAGGTCGCGCCGTCGGTCCGGTGGTCGCCCTGGGCCTGCCGCCGGGCGCCCGGCACGAGCTGGGGATCCTGGCCTTCGCCGTCGGCCTGCGCAGAGCGGGCTTCTCGACGGCCTACCTCGGAGCCGACCTCCCCGCGGGGGACTGGGTGGCGGCAGTCGGAGCGCGAGCCGCCGCCGCGGTGGTCCTCGCGGTGCCGCGGCAAGCCGACGTCGTGCCGGCCCGCCAGGTCTGCGAGGAGCTGCGCACCGCCCGTCCCGACGTCGTCACCTTCGTGGGTGGTGGCCGGCAGGAGGACGTCGGTGCCGGCTCTGTCCCCCTCGGGCACCAGGTCCGGGCGGGGGTCGAGCTGCTCGAGTCGACCCTCACGTCCCGGCGCCCGGCCTAGACAGGACGACGCCCGCCCCGGAGCAGAAGGCTGCATCCGGGCAGCCCGCCCTTGGCGACGTCGTCGATGAGCCCGGCGCCGATCAGGGTCTTCAGCCCGGCCTTCTGGCAGGACGTGTCCGGTGCGGCCGATGCGGAGCCGGCTGAGGCTACGGAGGGGCCACCACGCATCGGACCCCGGCCCGATTGGTGGTGGCGGAGGGCGCTCAGGTCGAGGTGGGCGCGGACCCGGCCCAGCGGCATACGGGAAGGGGCCACCACGCATCGGACCCGGGCCCGGGACGTGGTGGCGTCTGCCGCGTGAGCCCACCACGCATCGGACCCGGGCCCGGGACGCGGTGGCGTCTGCCGCGTGAGCCCACCACGGATCGGACCCCGGCCCGATTGGTGGTGGTGGCGGAGGGCGCTCAGGTCGAGGTGGGCGCGGACCCGGCCCAGCGGCATACGGGATGGCGCCACGACGGGCCGAGGCTGGAGACCCGACCGCACCCAGCCGACAGCGCCGTCGGTGCGAAGGTCATCGGCCCGTCGTGGACGTGTGGACCCGGCACCGCTGGGCCGGAGTCGAGGAAGCTGGGTGCGCACATGGGAGGCCTCACGGGGCCGAACCGAGGACGGCCTGCAGCGTGACGAATCCGTAGCCGCGCGCCCGGAGTGCATCGATCAGCCTCGGCAGGGCATCGGCGTCGAGGGTCGAGCCGTCTTCCGGGTGGGCGCCGACGTGCATGAGCACGATCTCCCCCGGGACCGCCGCATCGAGGACCCGGTCGACGACCGAGCCAACCGACTGGCCGCCGGAGGTGCCCTTCCAGCCCAAGGTGTCGACGGTCCACCGGAACGGCACGTAGCACTCGGAGTTGACGACCGAGATGGTGTGCCCGGTGACGGCGCCGAAGGGGAAGCGGAAGTACGGCCTCGGGTCCTGGCCCGTGACGGCCTTGATCCGGCTCTCGGCGCTGTTGATCTCGGTGCGCACCCTGGTGTCGGACACGGTGGTCAGGTCGGGGTGGTTGTACGTGTGGTTGCCGATCGGGTACTTCGCCATGGCCCGGGCGCTCCCGGGGAAGGCGTCGACGAAGTCGCCGGTGAGGAAGAAGGTCGCCGGCACGCCCTTGTCGGCCAGCGTCGCCAGGATCGAGGCGACCCCGTCATTGCTGGCTCCGGCGTCGAAGGTCAGGGCGACGACCTTGCGATCGGTCGGCACGCGCGTCAGGTCGCGCCCGAGCAGCCCGCTCGGGACGGAGCAGCTGGGCGGACGAGGGGCTGTGGTGGTGACCGGGGGCCGCGGGGTGGTGGAGGTCGAGGGCTTGGGCGCCGCGGTCGGGGGCTTCGTTGTCGTCGTGCGTGGCGCTGTGGTGACCCGGGTGGTCTGCGGCGGCGTGGTCGTCCTTGGCCGAGGTGTCGCGCGAGTGCTCGTCGACGGGCTCGTCGTGCTGGATGACGGGCTGGTCGAGAGGCTGGTGCTCGTGGCTGCCGACCCGGTCGGGGACCTCGAAGCGCCGGGCGGCTCGGGATCGGCGCCGCCGCACGCCGAGAGCACCAGACCGGCCGCCACCCCCGCCCCTGCGAACCAGCGGAGCCTGCCGCGAGACGCTGCACCCATGGCGCCTTCTTCCGTCACCCCCAGTTGACTCCTGGCCGGTCCCTCCGGTTGACACCTGTGGTGCACCGCACGCGTCTTCTCCATCACAGCACGGCCCGACGGGTACGTTCGGCTCGTGACGGACACGCGGGAGGAGCGGCAGGCCAGGTGGGCGCGGTTCGCCCCAGGGCTGGGCGTGCTGCTCTCCTACGACCGCACCTGGCTGCGTGGCGACGTCCTCGCGGGCGTCACCGTCTCCGCCTACCTCGTCCCGCAGGTGATGGCCTATGCGGAGGTGGCGGGTCTCCCGGCCATCACCGGCCTGTGGGCGTGCGCCCCGGCCCTCGTCGTCTATGCGCTCCTCGGGTCGTCGCGGCAGCTGTCCGTCGGCCCGGAGTCGACGACGGCCCTCATGACCGCGGCCGGGATCGGCGCGCTCGCGGGCGCGGCGGGCGCCGGCCGTCACGCCGAGCTCGCCGCCCTGCTCGCCCTCGCCGTCGGGGTGGTCTGCGTCCTCGCGTGGCTCGTGCGTCTCGGGTTCCTCGCCGAGCTGCTGTCCAAGCCGGTGCTCGTCGGCTACATGGCCGGCATCGCGGCGCTGATGATCGTCAGCCAGCTCGACAAGATCACGGGCATCGACGTCGAGGGCGACTCGTTCCTCGAGGAGGTCGGCTTCACGGCGACCCACCTCGACCAGGCGCATGCGCCCACGCTCGCCATCGCGCTCGGCGTGCTCGCGGTCCTGCTCGCCTTCGGGCGGTGGGCCAGGCGCTGGCCGGGCCCGCTCATCGCGATGCTCGGCGCCGCGGCCCTCGTCCAGGTGCTCGGCCTCGCCGACGAGGGCATCAAGGTCGTCGGCGAGGTGCCGAGGGGCCTGCCGCCGATGGGCCTCCCGCGGCTCGACGACGTCGAGATCTGGAAGCTGCTCCCCGCCGCGATCGGGGTCGCTGTGGTCGCCTACAGCGACAACGTCCTCACCGGCCGGGCGTTCGCCCTCAAGCGTCGCGAGACGATCGACAGCAACCAGGAGTTCGTCGCGCTCGGTGCGGCCAACATCGCCTCCAGCCTCACCTCCGGGTTCCCGGTCAGCTCGAGCGGCAGCCGCACCGTGCTCGCCGACGCCATGGGCGCGCGCACGCAGCTGCACTCGCTCGTCTCGGTGGGGGTGCTGGCGGCGACGATGTTCTGGCTCGGCCCGATCCTGGCCGCCTTCCCGACGGCGGCACTCGGCGGTGTCGTCGTCTACGCGGCGCTGCGGCTCGTCGACGTGGCGGAGCTGCGCCGGATCACCGGCTTCCGGCACAGCGAGCTCGTCCTGACCGTGTCGACGACGGTCGCCGTCCTCGTCTTCGGGGTGCTGCCGGGCATCGGCGTCGCGATCGTCCTGTCAGTCCTCGACCTGCTGCGGCGGATCGTCCACCCGCACGACGGCGTGCTCGGCTACGTCCCCAACGTGGCCGGGATGCACGACATCGACGACCACTCCAACGCCGTCCAGGTGCCGGGGCTCGTCGTCTATCGCTACGACTCCCCGCTCTTCTTCGCCAACTCGCACGACTTCGTCCGCCGCGCCCTGCAGGCCGTCGCCGACTCCCAGCGGGTCGCGCCGGTCGAGTGGTTCCTGCTCAACGCCGAGGCCAACACCGAGGTCGATCTGACGGCCGTCGATGCGCTCGACACGCTGCGCCTGTCACTGGAGGAGGAGGGCATCCGCTTCGCCATGGCTCGCGTCAAGCAGGACATGCGCGAGCCGCTCGAGGCGGCCGGGTTCGTCGACCAGGTGGGCGAGGACCACATCTTCCCGACGCTGCCGACCGCGGTCGCGGCCTACGCGAGGTGGTACGAGGAGCACCACGGCCACCCGCTCAAGGGCCTGGAGATCCCCCCGGTCCCGCGGCAGCCGCGGCACCCCGACTCCTAGCCGCCGCGAGCGCCATCGCCCCCAGGAGCGACAGCGTCCCCACGCGCCGGGACAGGCGGTTCGCCCGCCCGATGTCGTATGCCGCTGGGCTCGGTCCCGCGCCCAGGCTCCCTCGGTCCTCGGCCCGGCCCTCATAGACGTTGGTGCCGCCCAGCGTCACGCCGAGGACCCCGGCGAACGCGGCCTCGACGACGCCGCCGTTCGGGCTCGGGTGCGCGGGGGCGTCGTGCCGGATCGCGTCCCGGGCCCGGGACACCGCGACGGAGTCACCGTCAAGTGCGGCACTGGTCAGCGCGGCCCCGGCGGCGAACCGCGCGGGAACCCAGTTCGCCACGTCGTCCAGGCGCGCGGCAGCCCAGCCGAACTCGCGATAGCGCGGTGTCCGGTGGCCGACCATCGCATCGAGCGTGTTGACGGCCCGGTAGGCCAGGAGTCCCGGGACGCCCAGCGCGCCGCCCCAGAGCAGCGGGGCGACGACGGCGTCGGACGTGTTCTCGGCGACGGACTCGACGCAGGCCCGGGCGATCCCATCCGGGTCGAGCCGGGTCGTGTCGCGGCCCACGAGGTTGCGCAGCCGGAGCCGGGCGGCCGCGAGGTCCCCGGAGGACAGCTGCCCACTGATGACATCGCCCTCACGGACGAGCGACCGCCCACCGAGCACCGCCCACGTGGCCGCTGCCGTCGCCGCCGCATGGGCCACGGGAGAGCGCCGCGTCACCCGCTCGGCCATGAGCCCGAGGGCGGCCGTTGAGCCCACCAGCAGCGCGACGTGGGCGACTCCGGGAGCGCGCCCAGCGGCATACGTCCGCTTCTCGAGATGCCCCGCAAGGGTCCCGAAGCCCGCCACGGGATGCCAGCGGCGCGGGTCGCCGAGGAGGCGGTCCGCCACGAAGCCCAGCGCCAGCCCGGCGGCTCTCGACCCGACCCGACCCGTCACGCGCGGCCTCCTCTCGCCGCGCGCAGTCTGCCAGATCGGCGGTGCCCGTTCCGCAGGAGCGGACGGAAGGGGCGCCCGCAGCCGTGGCTGTGGCACAGTGGCGCCGTGAGTGCCCCCGACAACGTCGCCGAGACACCGGTGTTCTTCCTGGCCGGTGGCACGGGCATCTCTGCCGAGACGCTCGGCAACCTCATGCTCAACCAGTTCCCGACGGTGCGGTTCCGGCGGCGCAAGATCCCCTTCATCACGACGCCGCAGGTCGCCCGCCAGGTCGTCGCCGAGATGGACGCGGCGATGACGGACTCGGTGACCCCGCTCGTCTTCTCCACCGTCGCGGACGAGGAGGTGCGCACCGAGCTGGTCAAGACGAAGTGCGCCTTCATCGACCTCTTCGGCACTCACCTCGACGCCATCGAGCGGGTCCTCCACGTCAACGCCAGCCACAACCGGGCCGGCCTGCACGGCGTCGGCGACCCGCGCCGCTACGAGCAGCGGATGAAGGCGATCGAGTTCTCCATGGAGCACGACGACGGCCAGAGCCTGCGCAACCTCGCCCAGGCCGAGCTGATCCTCGTCGCCCCCTCGCGCTGCGGCAAGACGCCGACCTCGATGTACCTCGCGCTCCAGCACGGCATCAAGGTCGCCAACTACCCGCTCGTCGAGGAGGACTTCCAGTCCAACGACCTCCCGCGCCCGATCCGCGACTACGCCGACCGGTGCTTCGGCCTCGTCTCGACCGCCGCCCGCCTCGCCCAGGTGCGGAGCGAGCGGCGGCCGGGCTCGAAGTACGCCTCCCTCGCCCAGTGCAGCTATGAGCTGCGGCGGGCCGAGGCCCTCTACCGATCCCACAAGATCCCCTCGATCAACTCGGCATCGATGTCGGTCGAGGAGATGGCTGCGGTGATCATGCAGACCCGACACATGAACAACCTCGCCTAGCGGGCAGCCCGCCCGACACTGCCCGCCGCTGCCCGTCAGCGGCCTGTCACAGGCCCGTCATCGCCGACGAAAGGACAACACAATGACCGCCAACATCCTCTGGTTCCGTGAGCTGGGGCTGAGCGACGTCGAGTCGGTGGGTGGCAAGAACGCCTCCCTCGGCGAGATGGTCCAGCACCTCTCCAAGGCGGGTGTGTCCGTCCCCGACGGGTTCGCGACGACGGCGGACGCCTACCGGCGGTTCCTCGCGCACGAGGGGCTCGCCGACCGGATCAACGCCCTCCTCGACGACCTCGACGTCGACGACGTGCGGCGCCTCGCCGAGGTGGGGCACGAGATCCGCGACGCGGTCGAGTCCCAGCCCTTCCCGGCCGACCTCGAGAGCGAGATCCGGTCGGCCTACGACGAGCTCGTCGCCGCGGCCGGCAGCCCGGACGTGAGCTGGGCGGTCCGCTCGAGCGCGACCGCCGAGGACCTGCCCGACGCGTCGTTCGCCGGGCAGCAGGAGACCTTCCTCAACATCAGCGGGATCGACAACATCCTCCACGCGATCAAGCTCGTCTTCGCCTCGCTCTACAACGACCGGGCGATCGCCTACCGCGTGCACAGCAACTTCGACCACTCGGGCGTCGCGCTCTCGGCCGGCGTCCAGCGGATGGTGCGGTCGGACATCGGCGCCTCGGGCGTCATGTTCACCATCGACACGGAGTCCGGCTTCCCCGACGCCGTCTTCATCACGAGCGCCTACGGCCTCGGCGAGGGCGTCGTCCAGGGCGCCGTCAACCCGGACGAGTTCTACGTCTACAAGCCGGCGCTGCGGGCGGGCCGCCCGGCGATCCTCAAGCGGGGCATCGGCGCCAAGGCGACGAAGATGGTCTACACGCAGGACGCGTCGGTCGGGCGGACGACGGAGTTCGTCCCCGTCGACGCAGCCGACCAGGCGCGGTTCAGCCTCACCGACGACGAGGTGACCGAGCTCGCGCAGCACGCGGTGAAGATCGAGGAGCACTACGGCCGCCCGATGGACATCGAGTGGGCGCGTGACGGGATCGACGGGCGCCTCTACGTCCTCCAGGCCCGCCCCGAGACGGTGAAGTCGCGGGCCAGCTCGTCGACGCTGCGCCGCTTCCGGATGAACGAGCGCGGCCCCGTCGTCGCCGAGGGCCGCGCCATCGGCCAGAAGGTCGGCGCCGGTGCGGTCCGGGTGCTGACCGACGTCGCCTCGATGCACGAGTTCCAGCCGGGCGAGGTGCTCGTCGCCGACATGACCGACCCCGACTGGGAGCCGATCATGAAGCGCGCCAGCGCCATCGTCACCAACCGGGGTGGCCGCACCTGCCACGCCGCGATCATCGCCCGTGAGCTCGGCATCCCGGCCGTCGTCGGGTCGGGCAACGCCACGTCGGTCATGCAGGACGGTCACGAGGTCACCGTGTCCTGCGCCGAGGGCGACACGGGCTTCGTCTACGAGGGGCTGCTCGACTTCACCGTCGACGAGACGGCCCTCGACGAGATGCCCGACGTCCCGGTCAAGATCATGATGAACGTCGGCACGCCGGAGCAGGCCTTCGAGTTCTCCCGGCTGCCGCACAGCGGGATCGGCCTGGCCCGCCTCGAGTTCATCATCAACCGCCAGATCGGGATCCACCCGCGTGCTCTCCTCGAGCTCGACGACCAGGAGCCGGAGCTCCGCGAGCAGATCACCGAGCTGATCGCCGCCTACGACAGCCCGCGCGACTTCTTCGTCAAGCGGCTCGCAGAAGGCGTCGCGATGCTCGGGGCGGCCTTCGCGCCCGAGCCGGTCATCGTTCGGATGTCCGACTTCAAGTCCAACGAGTACGCCAACCTCATCGGCGGCGAGCGCTACGAGCCGCACGAGGAGAACCCGATGATCGGCTACCGGGGTGCGTCGCGCTACCTGTCAGCCGACTTCGCGGAGTGCTTCGCGATGGAGTGCGAGGCGCTGAAGTTCGTCCGCGACGAGATGGGCCTGACCAACGTCAAGGTCATGATCCCGTTCGTCCGCACGGTCGCCGAGGCCGAGGGCGTCATCGACCTGCTGGCCCAGCACGGCCTGCGCCGCGGCGAGAACGGCCTGCAGGTCATCATGATGTGCGAGGTCCCGTCCAACGCGGTCAACGCCGACGCGTTCCTCGAGCACTTCGACGGCTTCTCCATCGGCTCCAACGACATGACGCAGCTGACGCTCGGCCTCGACCGCGACTCCGCGCTCGTCGCCGGCTCCTTCGACGAGCGCGACCCGGCCGTCAAGAAGATGCTGAGCATGGCGATCCAGGCGTGCCGCGCCCAGGGCAAGTACGTCGGCATCTGCGGCCAGGGCCCGTCCGACCACGTCGACCTCGCGGAGTGGCTCCTCGACGAGGGCATCGAGACGATGTCGCTCAACCCCGACACCGTGGTTGACACCTGGCTCCGGCTGGCCAGGCACGCGCGCTGAGCGGGACCCAGCCCAGCGGCATACGACAGCGTCCGTATGCCGCTGGGCTCGCCTGCGCCGAAGGCGAGTCACGTCTCGGCGGGGTGGGTGAGCTGCTGGCCGTCGCCCATCGTGCCCTTGACGGGAGTCAGTCCTCCCGCCTGAAGGTGAGCAGGTAGTCGCCCGTCAGGTCGTGCGGGAGGGTGTCCCAGTGGATCACGGTCTCGCCGACGAAGGGGAGGACGGCGCCGATGGTTCTGGCCACGTCCCACGCGAGGGTGGTCGTGTGGCGGTCGTGCCGGATGTTGGCGACGTTGAGCACGAGGTGGCCGCCCGGCCTGAGATGGCGGGCCACCGTCTGCGCCACCGCGGTGAGGTCAGCCAGATAGCTCTCGTAGCTGCCCGCGACCAGGGTGTAGGCGGTGAGCGGGTCGTGCGGGTGGTCGTTCGCGGTGCGGTAGGGCGGTGACGTGAGGCAGAGCGCGACGGGCTCGGCGATGAAGCGGTGCAGACCGCGGGCGTCGCCCTCGATCACGGTCGCGCCGGGCGCGCGGGTGCGGGCCAGCTCGACCCGCTCGGGGAGCAGCTCGACGCCGAGGCCCCGACGACCGAGCCGGTCTGCGACGGAGAGGGTGGTGCCGAAGCCCGCAAACGGGTCGAGCACGAGGTCACCGGGATCGGTGAGGCGCTCGATGACCTCCGCCGCGACGTGCTCGCTGAAGTGCACGTCCTCGTCGGCCCCGGTGAGCCGCTCGGCAGCCAGCTCGGCCGTGGTTGCCGTCAGATAAGGCGGTAGGGGAGGTCGGGGCATCAGGATCAGTTGGTGACGACCTCGCCGCCGGCCTGCTGCCACGCGCCGATGCCACCGCCGAGGTGGTAGGCGGACGTGAACCCGGCACCCTGCATCAGCTGGAGGGCGGCGGCGGACCGGTTGCCGGAGCGGCAGTAGACGGCGTAGGTCGCCTTGGGGTCGAGCTGGCCGATCCGTGCAGCGAAGTCGGGGCTCTGCACGTCGATGTTGACCGCACCGGGCAGGTGGCCCTCGGCGTACTCAGCGGGGGTGCGCACGTCGAGGATCGTGGTGCCCTCGCGCTTGGCGGCCGCGGCGAAGTCGGCCGGCGACAGCTCGGCACCGAGCGTCGGGGCTGCGGCGGCAGGGGCAGCGGCGGTCAGGCTGGCGCCGCCGTCCGAGCCGCTGCAGGCGGCGACCGAGGTGAGGGCGGCGAGGGCGAGGAGGGCGCCGGCGAGACGACGACGGGGTGACATGTGAGCTCCTGACGGGACGGGTCGCAGGGCCATTCTCCACCGAGTGGAGGGGAAGGCTGGACCGAATATACCCCAGGGGGTATGTGGTGGCTGGTCTCATCCCGCAGGGTCCGGATGGCGTGGATGCGTCGCCTCAACCCGCCGCATCCAGGTGAAGTGGGATGCCGATCCTGCGCATCCAGGTCTTGTCGACGCAGCGAGGTGAGATCGACCCCACGGATATCGGGGTGACCCGGCCAACCGTCCGGGCCGGCACGGGCAGCTCGTCGGCCCGGTGTCGGTGGGATCTCCTAGGGTCACCGCAGGGGCATCGACAGTTGGGAACGCGATGGAGCTGAGTGCTGCACTGAAACTGGGCCGGGAGCTGATGGCCGCCCACGGCCTGGGTGACTGGTCCTTGAACCTCGACCGAGCCCGCACGCGGGCGGGAGTCTGTCGAGCGGCCACCCGAGAGATCTCGTTGAGCGCGCACCTGACGCGGCTCCACCCGGAGGAAGAGGTCCGGGACACGATCCTCCACGAGATCGCTCACGCGCTCGTCGGCCCCGGGCACGGCCATGACTCCGTGTGGCGGGCCAAGGCCCACCAGATCGGCTGCTCGGGCAACCGCTGCTCCTCGGCAGATGTGCCGAGCATCGCGGGTGACTGGGTGGGCACGTGTGCCATGGGCCACCGCACCACCCGGCACCGGATGCCGTCCCGGGTGGCCTTGTGCACCCGGTGCGCGGGCACCGACCTCTCCCGGGTCTTCACCTGGACCCATCGCGGTCAGCGGGTGCCGATGCACCCGAACTACGTCGCCGAGCTCGACGCGCTCCGGCTCGGGCTGCCTCAACTCGCCCCCGGCCGGCTGCGCCCCGGGGCCACGGTGCGGATCGCGGCGCCGGGGCAGTACGACGGGGTCGTCGGGCAGATCGTGACGCGCGGGCGGACCCGCTATCGCGTGCGCATCCCGGAGGGGCTGTTGTCGGTCCCCTTCGCCTGGGTGGAGCGCTCCGGCTGACCGCTGCCTCCGGGCGACCGCGGTCGCCCGGAGGCGCTGCGACCCGGTGGCCAAGGGGTCAGGGGCGCCCCCGGGCGTAGACGACCTCGTCGGAGAAGGAGCCGTCCGCGTTTCTCAGCCGGCCGGCGAGGACCGCCTCACGGACGAAACCGGCCCGGGCCGCGACGACTCCGGACGCCACGTTGTCGACCTTGTGGCCGAGCTCGAGCCGCCCGATCGACGTCGTGCTGAAGACCCAGTCGGCGACGAGCCGGAGCGCGCGCGTCGTGAAACCCCGCCCGCGGAACTCCGGCAGCACGCCGTAGCCGATGATGCCCACCTCGGGCGGGCCCATCCGGAGCACGCCGAGCTGCCCGGCCGCGCGTCCGGTGGCCCGGTCGACCATGGTGAGGCGCGCGGCGCGGCCGCGGACCCACTCGCGGCGCGCGCCGGCGGCCCGCTGCCGGGCCTGCGCCTCGGTGAGTCGTTCGCCGGTGAGCGACCAGCGGAGCGACTCCTCGTCGTTGTTCTCCGCCAACACCGTCGGCCAGTCCTCCGTCGTGACCGGCCGGAGCGTGAGCACCCCGTCGGTCAGCTCGGCGAGGGCCGGCCACGGCGCGGGCCCGGGGCGGGCTCGGGTCTCCGCGGGTCGCACGATGTAGGCATCCAGCAGGGGCGGTCCGGCCGCCTGCGCCCGAGCGCACGCGGCGGGGAGCTCCACGGTCAGCTCGTCGAGCCGGCCGGCGACGAGCACCTCGTCGTCGCGGCCGAGCCGTGCCCCCCAGTAGACGTTCAGGTCTGGATAGAGGTCGGTGAGCTCGAGGCAGCGCAGGTCCGGGTCGCCGACGACGACGGCCACGCCGTCCGCCGGCTCGTAGCTCTCGCTGAGGCCCTCGGCTGACACGAGCCTGACGTTCTCGTCGTCCTGGGCGAGGGAGATGCCGTGGGCCGCGGCGAGCAGCTGCGCCGCCGCGAGGCCGGGGACGACCTCCACCCCCGCGCCGAAGTGGTCCGCGAGCCGGTGAGCGATCTGGTCGGCCGCTGCCTCGACCCTGGGAAGGCCGGGAACGAGGATCCCCACGATCTGCTCGTCCGGCGTCAGATCCCCCAGCGCGTCGAGGCAGCCGGCAAGCAGTGCTTCTCCGTATGCCGCTGAGTTGCCTTCGCGCGCAAGCGGGCTCAGAGGGGTGGTTGCCTCAGCGAACCGCGGAAGCGGCTGCCTCTGGAGCACCTCGGAGACGAGGGTCCGCTGCGCGTCCGCGTCGCCGTCGACGACGAGGACGACGTCGACGGTCCCGAGGGCGACGGTGGCCGCCCTCGTGAGGTGCGCGCTGTGGCCGAGCCCGGTGCCGATGAGGCGGATCTGCTTGACCACGTTCGGGACTCCTTTCTCCGATGTGGATCATGCGGGGGTGGCGCAGGTCACGCTCTTGGGTGAATGCTGGGGAGCACCAGTCTCGCTCGATCCGGGAGGGTTCATGAGCACCACAGCGGACGACGATGTGCGCGAGGAACGTCGGGGAATGTTCTCGACCAGGCGGGTCTTCATCCTCGCCGCCATCGGTTCTGCCGTAGGCCTCGGCAACATCTGGCGGTTCCCCTACGTCGCCTACGAGAACGGTGGCGGCGCCTTCATCCTGCCCTACCTCGTCGCCCTGTTCACGGCGGGCATCCCGTTCCTCTTCCTCGAGTACGCGCTCGGCCACAAGTTCCGCGGGTCGGCGCCGTTGTCCTTCGCCCGCCTGTCGCGCGGCACCGAGGGGCTGGGCTGGTGGCAGGTCGGGGTCTGCTTCATGATCGCCGTCTACTACGCGGCGGTCCTGGCCTGGGCGCTCAGCTACACGTTCTTCTCCTTCAACAAGGCGTGGGGCGACAGCCCGGACAAGTTCCTCTTCGGTGAGTACCTCAAGGTCGCCGAGACGCCGGGCCTGTCGCTCGACTTCGTGCCGGGCGTCATCGTCCCCCTCCTCGTCGTGTGGGGAGCCCTCATCGTCCTCATGGCCCTCGGGGTGCAGCGCGGAGTGGGCCGCACCTCGGTCATCTTCATCCCCGTGCTCGTCATCGCGTTCACGGCGCTCGTCATCCAGGGCCTCACCCTCCCCGGTGCGGCAGCCGGCCTCGACGCGCTCTTCGCGCCGAACTGGTCAGCGCTCGCCGACCCGGCCGTGTGGGCCGCGGCCTACGGGCAGATCTTCTTCTCGCTGTCGATCGGCTTCGGCATCATGATCACCTACGCGAGCTACGTGCGCCGGCGCACCGACATGACGGGCTCGGCGATGGTCGTCGGCCTGTCGAACTCCGGTTTCGAGATCCTCGCGGGCATCGGCGTGTTCGCGGCCCTCGGCTTCATGGCCCAGGCGTCCGGCGTCGCCGTCAGCGAGGTCGCCACCTCGGGGCTCGGCCTGGCCTTCGTCGCGTTCCCGGCCATCGTCAACGAGGCGCCGGCCGGCGCGCTGCTCGGTGTCCTGTTCTTCTTCTCGCTGGTCCTCGCCGGCTTCACCTCGCTCATCAGCGTCCTCGAGGTGGTCATCTCCGCCGTGCGGGACAAGTTCGAGATGTCGCGCATCGCGGCGACCCTGTGGGTCACCATCCCCTGCGCCCTGATCAGCCTGGTCGGGTTCAGCACGACGAGCGGGCTCTACGTCCTCGACATCGTCGACCACTTCATCAACCGCTTCGGCATCCTGCTCGTCGCCGTCGTGAGCATGATCGTCCTCGCCTGGTTCGTGCGGGCGCTGCCGGGGCTGCAGAGCCACCTCAATCGGGACGGGTCGGTGCCGGTGGGCGTCTGGTGGCTCGCGCTCATCTCGGCGATCAGCCCGCTCGCCCTCGGCTTCGTGCTGATCCGTGAGTTCATCGCGGTCATCGAGAAGCCGTACGGCGACTACCCGCAGTGGATGCTGCTCGTCTTCGGCTGGGGTGCGGCCTTCGTGGTGCTCATCGCCGGCTTCCTGCTGGCCAGGATCCCCTGGCGACCGGACACACCCGTCCACGGACACGACAGGGAGGAGGTCGAACGATGACAACGGGAGCGATCGTCATGATGATCGTCGCCATCCTCGTGGTGTGGGGCGGGCTGGCCCTGGCCATCCACAACCTGCGCCGCGGCGACACCGAGG
>NZ_JAPFQL010000069.1 GCF_028446585.1 Intrasporangium calvum | reverse complement strand
CTCCACGTATGCCGGCCAGGACGGCCGGCGACCAGTTCAGCGACGACGCCGCTTGACCTTCTTGCCGCGGCGGTCGGCCTTGCGCTCGACCGGCTCTTGGCTCATCTCCACGGCTCGGCCGTCCTCGCCCGGGGCGCTGTAGCGCAGCGCCGCCGGCCGCTGCGCGGCCTCGGCGAGATCCACACCGGACACCTTGAGGCCCGCAGCCGCATCGCCCGCGGGGGTCGCCGGTGCCCCCGTAGCCGCTCCGGCACCACTCGCCGCAGGCTGGGCGGCCGCAGCAGCGGCGAGTCCACCCATGAGGTCCCCCACCGCGACGGGGGCCGCCCCGACCTGAGGAGCCGGTGGGCTCACCTCGACCTGGACCGAGAAGATGTGGGAGACGGACTCCTCCTTGATGGCGTCCATCATCGCCTCGAACAGCTGGAAGCCCTCGCGCTGGTACTCGATCAGGGGGTCACGCTGCGCCATCGCGCGCAGGCCGATGCCCTCCTGGAGGTAGTCCATCTCGTAGAGGTGCTCGCGCCACTTGCGGTCGAGCACCGAGAGCACGACCCTGCGCTCGACCTCCCGCATCGTGTCGGGCCCGAGAGTCTCCTCCCGCCGGTCGTAGGCGTGGTGCGCGTCCGACATGAGCTGCTCGCGCAGGAAGTCGGCGCTGATCGCGTTGCGGCCGCCAGCGATCTCCTCGACCTGGTCGATCGTCAGCGTGACCGGGTAGACCTGACGCAGCGCCTCCCAGAGTCGCTCCAGGTCCCAGTCACCCGCAAACCCTTCGGCCGTCGCGGCGTCGACGTAGCCGCCCACGACGTCGTTGACGAACATCCGCAGCTGTTCGTGCAGGTCCTGCCCCTCGAGCACCGCGCGGCGCTCCTCGTAGATCACCTGGCGCTGGCGGTTCATGACGTCGTCGTACTTGAGGACGTTCTTGCGAATCTCGTAGTTCTGCGCCTCGACGGCCCCTTGGGCCTTCTGGATGGAGTTCGTGACCATCTTGGACTCGATCGGCTGGTCGTCCTCCATGCCGGCCGACACCATGAACCGGTCGACCAGGGCGGCGTTGAACAACCGCATCAGGTCGTCCTGGAGCGACAAGTAGAACCGCGACTCCCCCGGGTCGCCCTGGCGGCCGGAGCGTCCGCGGAGCTGGTTGTCGATCCGGCGGGACTCGTGCCGCTCGGTGCCGAGGACGTAGAGGCCACCGAGGGCCGTCACCTCCTCGTGCTCCGAGGCAACCGCGGACTCGGCTTCGGCCAGGGCCGCGTCCCAGGCCGCCTCGTAGTCATCCGGGGTCTCGACCGGGTCGAGACCGCGGCGCTTGAGCTCCGCCACGGCCCGGAACTCGGAGTTCCCGCCGAGCATGATGTCGGTGCCTCGGCCGGCCATGTTGGTGGCGACCGTGACGGCGCCCCTGCGCCCGGCCTCGGCGACGATGGCGGCTTCTCGCTCGTGCTGCTTGGCGTTGAGCACCTCGTGCTTGACGCCACGCTTCTTGAGCTGCTGCGAGAGGTACTCGCTCTTCTCGACTGACGTGGTGCCGACGAGGACGGGCTGGCCGAGAGTGTGTCGCTCGACGATGTCGTCGACGACGGCGTTGAACTTGGCGACCTCGGTGCGGTAGACGAGGTCGGCCTGGTCCTTGCGGATCATCGGCTTGTTGGTCGGGATCGGGATGACGCCGAGCTTGTAGATGGAGTTGAGCTCGGCAGCCTCGGTCTGGGCGGTGCCCGTCATGCCCGAGAGCTTGTCGTACATGCGGAAGTAGTTCTGGAGGGTGATCGTGGCGAGCGTCTGGTTCTCGTTCTTGATCTCGACGCCCTCTTTCGCCTCGATCGCCTGGTGCATCCCCTCGTTGTAGCGACGGCCGGGCAGCATGCGGCCCGTGTGCTCGTCGACGATGAGGACCTCGCCGTTCATGATGACGTAGTCCTTGTCGCGCTTGAACAGCTCCTTCGCCTTGATGGAGTTGTTGAGGTAGCCGATGAGCGGGGTGTTGACCGTGTCGTAGAGGTTGTCGATGCCGAGCAGGTCCTCGACGCGCGCGATGCCGCCCTCCAGCACCCCGACGGTGCGCTTCTTCTCGTCGACCTCGTAGTCGCCGCGCCCGTCCTCGCCCCGGTTGAGCCGGGCCGCGATCCGGGCGAACTCGACGTACCACTTGGTGGCGAGGTCCGCCGGGCCGGAGATGATCAGGGGGGTGCGGGCCTCGTCGATGAGGATGGAGTCCACCTCGTCGACGATGGCGAAGTGGTGGCCACGCTGGACCAGCTCGGAGGGCTCCCACGCCATGTTGTCGCGCAGGTAGTCGAAGCCGAACTCGTTGTTGGTGCCGTAGGTGATGTCCTTGGCGTACTCGGCGCGGCGCTGCTCCGGGGTCATCGAGGACAGGATGCAGCCGGTCTCGAGGCCGAGGGCGCGGTGGATCCGGCCCATCAGCTCGGACTGGTACTCAGCGAGGTAGTCGTTGACCGTGATGACGTGGACGCCCTTGCCGGTCAGGGCGTTGAGGTAGGAGGGGAGGGTGGCGACCAGGGTCTTGCCCTCACCGGTCTTCATCTCGGCGACGTTGCCGAGGTGCAGGGCGGCGCCACCCATGAGCTGGACGTCGAAGTGACGCTTGCCCAGGGTGCGCTTGCTCGCCTCGCGGACGGCGGCGAAGGCCTCGGGGAGCAGGTCATCGAGGCTCTCACCGGCGTCGAGACGCTTGCGGAAGTTCGGCGTCTCCTCGCGCAGCTCCTCGTCCGTCAGCTTCTCGAAGTCGGCCTCGAGGGCGTTGACCTGCTCGGCGATGTTGTGGAGCTTCTTGAGGGTCCTGCCCTCGCCCGCGCGGAGCAGCTTGTCGATGCCCAAGACCATGGTGCGTACTCACTCCCGACTCAACGTCATGCCACCCGCCGATGGGCGGGCACGATCACCCGTGCTCGTCACGGGACCTGCCTAGGCTAGTCGTAGCCTGGCCTTCCCCACCAACGGACCGTGCGCGCGGCGAAGTTCCCGAGGGAGCAGCACCAGAACCCGGTCGTATGCCGCTGGGCTCGGTTCACGGGCCCCGCGTCCCGGCGCCGGGGCGCAGTCCCAGCCACTGCGCCATCTGCTCGAGGTTGCGCTCCAGGGCAGGTCGCGCCTCGGCCGGCGCCTCGGGTTCCCAGGTGACGGCGTGGCAGCGCAGCACCCCGGCGGCTCGATCGGCCTTGAGGTCGCAGCGAGCGACGAGGGCGTCACCGTGCAGGAAGGGCAGGACGTAGTAGCCGTGCACCCGCTTGTGGGACGGGGTGTAGATCTCGAGGCGGTAGTGGAAGTCGAAGAGGTCGTGGATCCGGTCTCGTTGCCAGACCAGGGAGTCGAACGGGCTGAGCAGGGCCTCGGCGTGCACCCGCCGTGGGACCCGTGCCGCCGCGTGCAGCCAGGCCGGTCGCCAGCCGGGCACCTCCACGGGGATGAGCTCGCCGTCGGCCTCGAGCCGGGCGATCGCCCGGCGGGTGTCGGCCCGGCTCATCCGGAAGTAGTCGGCCAGGCAGAGCTCGGTGCCGACCCCGTGGGCTTTCGCGGCGATCCGCACGAGTTCGAGAAAACGCTGCGGGTCCTCCTCCGGTCCGGGTCGCTCGAGCCAGGTGCTCCGGAGTCGTGGGGGCGGCGTGACCGCCAGGGCGGCGTAGCGGCGCTCGAACTGAGTGGTGCGTCCGGAGGAGCTGATGCGCCCGGCCCAGAAGAGGTACTCGAGAGCCTGCTTGACCTCGGACCAGTTCCATCCCCAGTTGTCCCGCTCCCGGGGCCGGTCGTGCTCCAGGGCTCGCTCGACCTCGCGGGCCGTCATCGGGCCCCTGGCCTCCACCTCCGCCTGGACGACGTCCACGAAGTCCGGTCGCTCCTGGACGACCCGGCGGATCGAGCCCCACGCGTCCTGCTCGGCCCGGCGCATCCGATGGTCGAGCAGTGGCCAGGTCTCCGGAGGGATGAGGCTCGCCTCGTGCGCCCAGTACTCCACGAGGCGGCGGGGAGCGCGGTCGCGCGCACGGTCGACCAGTGCCCGGTCGTAGGGGCCGAGGCGTGAGAAGAACGGGAGGTAGTGACTGCGGGCCACCACGTTGACACTGTCGATCTGGATGACCCCGACCCGGTCGATGACCCGTTGGACGTGCCGCATCGTCGCCGCGAAGGGCTCGGGACGCGGGTCCAGGAACCCTTGCGCCACGATGGCGATGCGTCGGGCCTGGGCGCGGGTCAGCCTCCGGACGGGGCCTGGGTGCATGGCGGTCCGGTCACTCCCCCGGCTCGATGAGCCGCTGGCGGACGGCATACATCGCCGCTTCCATCCGGGAGTGCATCTGGAGCTTGTCGAGGATGTTGCGGATGTGGTTCCGGACGGTGTTCTCCGAGATGTAGAGCTCTCTGGCGATCTCTCGGTTGAGCCGTCCGCGGGCGACCAGCCGCAGGATGCCGAGTTCGCGCTCGGTGAGCCGGGGCAGCTCGAGCTCGGGGGTCGGGGCCGGAACGACGCTGTCGTTGCGGCTCATCTGGGCGAACTCCTGGAGCAGCTTGGAGGCCATCATGGGGGAGATCAGGGACTGGCCGTGGTGGACGCCCCGGATGCCGGCCGCCACCTCCTCGGGGGGGACGTCCTTGAGCAGGTAGCCATTGGCGCCTGCCCGCACCGCCTCGAAGAGGTTCTCCTCGTCGTCCGAGCTGGTCAGCATGATGATGCGGGCCGAGGGGATGCGCTGCTTGATGAGCCGGCAGGCCTCGATCCCGCCTCGCTTTGGCATGCCCACGTCCATGACGATGACGTCGGGCAAGGTCTCCTCGGCCACGCTGACGGCCTCGTTGCCGTCCGCCGCCTCCCCGACCACGTCGATCCCGTCCTCAGTGGCAAGGACCGTCTGCAGGCCGCGGCGGTAGAGCGCATGGTCGTCGACGATGAGGACTCGGATCACGTCTGGTGGCGTCACACCGGTGGCGTCGTTCACCCGTTCATCTTGGCAGGGCACACCGACGCTGCGGCGGCAGCGCCCCACATGGGCAGGGGCGCCCACCGCCAGTGCGGTGGGCGCCCCTGCCGAGAGTCGTGGCGGGTCAGCCAGTGGCGGCCACGGCCGCCTCCGTCTCGAGGTGCAGCACGCCGTAGCTCCAACCGCGTCGACGGTAGACCACGCTGGGCTGGTCGGTGTCGACGTCGTGGAAGAGGAAGAAGTCGTGGCCGACGAGCTCCATCTGGTTGACCGCGTCCTCGAGCGACATGGGGGCCGCGGTGTGGACCTTCTCGCGGACCTCGATCGGCGAGTTGCCCACCGCGCCGAAGCGGTCGGTCTCCTCCGCGCCGCCTTCCTCCGCGCCCGTCCCGGCAGCGCCGTCGCTGGTGTCGATGCGTGCAGTGGCCTGTGCGACGGACTCGGGCACTCGGCGGCCTCGGCTCACGCGGCGCTTGTCGTTGACCCTGCGAAGCCTCTCCATGAGCTTGTCGACTGCTGCGTCGAGCGATGCGTACTTGTCATCGAGCGCCGCTTCGGCCCGGATCACGGGTCCCTTTGCGCGGCAGGTGATCTCGACGCGTTCCGACCCGCGCCCACGCGCGACTCGCTCGTGCGTCACCACCACATCGACTCGATGGATCTTCGGGGCCAGCGACGGCACCTTGGCCAGTCGCTCGTTCAGCAGCTGACGGAATCGGTCAGGGACCTGGACGTGGCGTCCAGTCACGACAATCTCCACGGTTCCTCCTTGATCGCGCTCAGGGGCGCTCAGTGCTGTTGCTCAGGGGCCCGGGACAGGCCCACGCATCACCTCGGCACCACCCCTTCCCTCGAACAGGCCCCCGAGGTCACGGTCGTCCGGATGACGCCGTCCCCGGGTCCGGGGCTCTTTTGATGACAGTACTTCGCCACGTCGGCTGTGGGAAGGCGGGGGGTCGCGGCGATGACCGCAGCTCGCACGTCCCGTGCTCCCGCCTGTCGCAGGGCCCTCGTGGCCTCGACGAGAGTGCTGCCCGTGGTCATCACGTCGTCGACGAGGAGGCAGGGGTGGCTCCGCACGAGCTGCCTCGCACGGGGCGTCACCACCATGGCCGCGTGGAGGTTGGCGACCCGCTCACGGGCGTCGAGGCCGGCCTGGTCCGCGACCCCTCTCCGGTGCCTCAGCGCGAGGACCGGCCCGGTGAGCCACTGGCCTGCTGGCCCTTGCGGGTCGTGAGCGCCTGAGCGTTCGAGGTGCGTCAGCGCCCGCCCGGCGACCCGGGCGAGCGGTCGGTCACCGCGGAGCCGTTCAGCAGCGCGGGACGAGGGGATCGGGATGAGCAGGCCACGGTCCGCTTCGGGCCAGGGAGACTCGCGGAGGGCGGCGGCCATGGCCGCCCCGAGCAGCCGGGCCAGCCCCCCGTCCAGGTCCCGGCGACCGCCGTCCTTCCAGGCCCGGATGGCGGCGCGCAGCGGGCCGGCGTAGCGCCCCCAGGCATGGCTGGGCGGCAGTCCCGGCGGGCACGGATCTGGATACACCCGGCTCAGGTCAGGCTGGAGGCGAGCCCGGGCCAGCGCCAGCGAGCATCTGCGGCACCACGCGGCGCCGGGGCGGCCGCAGGCCGCGCACTCGAGCGGGAGCACGAGGTCGAGCAGGCGTGGAACGAGGCGGCTCATGTCCCCCATCCCACCCTCTTGGCACCCGTCCCGCGAGAGACCCGGACGAGGCTGTGCAGCACGCCCCGATCAGCGACGGGGTTGTGGACAGCGGACCAGCTCGACGGCGTCAGGGCCTTCCCAGAGGCGGGGACGGCGATGCCTCAGCGCCCCGGCAGGAGCAGGTCTGAGCCGGTGGCGATCGATCGCCAGCTCAGGCCGGCCTTGGCTCGCACGTCGCCGTCGTCCGTCAGGCAGATCAGGCCGCGCAGGCCACCCGCCGTGGTGATCGCCCGCGCACCCGGAACCGGCTCGAGGCGCTCACGGCTGGGGTCGGTCTGCCCGTAACGCACTCGAAGGCCGTCCAGGCCCACACCGACGCGTCCGATCCAGGGACGGGTGCCGTCGTCGTCGGCCAGCCGACCGAGGACGGCGAAGGACTCGGCATCGAGCCACACGACATCCTCGAGCGCCTCGAGCGGCTGGGCCTGTGCCATCGGCTCGGCCAGCGCCACGGGCCGGCCGCCGCGCTCCCGGACGACCCCGGTGACGAGCAGCCGTTCGGCTCCTGACGCGGGGCTCCTCGTGATGACCAGAGCGCGGGTGCCGTCCGCCGAGATCGTCAGGGCAACCACCTCGTCCTCGCCGAGCCAGGGCACGTCGAGCGGCTGCGGCTCCGGGGTGGGCACGAGGGACGACGTGTTCAGGGCCCACACCGCCGGACCTTGCGGCCCGCGCCCGGCAATCCACAGGTACTGGTCCCGGTCGTAGGACGGCCGGACGAGACCGCTCCAGTCCTCTCTGAAGTGGAGGGGTTCCTCCCCCGCGGGCCAGATGGAGACCTCCTCCAGGTCCCCTCCCACCGCCGCGACCTGCTTCTCGTCGCGGGACAGGGACAGCCGCACCCAGCCCACCGGCATCCTCGTGGGGTCGTCCGGCTTGAGCGACTCCGTCCCCCGCCGGCCTTGCGCCTTGGCGTCGTCGGGGATGAAGAACGGGTTGATCCGTCTGAAGGTGTCGGCGGTGCGCAGGAGCGCGGAGTCGGACAGGATGGGAGAGGTGAAGCCGTAACCCACGTCCTGTGGGGCGGTCAGAGTCGTACCGAGGCCGGGCAGCTCGAGCTGGGTCCCCTCGACCGACACCGAGATGGACGTCACGAACGCGCGGGTGAGCGTCGCGGACAGCTGCGCCCACATGGCGCGACGGTCCTCTGCCCCGGCCGAGAGCGCGGCGGCGCTGAGGTCGACCTGGGCGTGGCCGGCCTCGACGGGCACGGAGTTCACCGCCAGACGCGTGCTGGCCGGGAAGCCGCTCTTGACGGCCCCGGCGAGGTGCGGTGGCACGGGCTCGAGCTGGGCCCGCGCGAGGCTCGTCGCGAGCCGAGGTCCCTTGAGGAACCACCGGGTGTCGGGGATGAGCTCGCGTCCGGACAGCGTGACGAAGTGGATGGGGGCGGCGACGTAGAGGTTGTCGAAGGCGCTCGCCTCGAGCCACAGCCCGAACCCCTCACGCGGGAGCTCGAGGCGCCACTCCCCAGCCACGCGGCTCAGCCCGAACACCGCCCGCACCACCGTGCCGGGTGCCACATCCCGGTAGCGTCCATCCGTCGAGAGCATCCCCACCGGGGCCACGCGCACCTCGATGGAGCTGTCGCCGGTGCGACGGACCTGCAGATCGCTGGCGCGGTTGTAGATCACGGTCTCCTGGGCCGCCCAGCGCCACAGGTCGACCGAGGAGTGGGTGAGGTATCCCTTGGCCGTCGCGTGGGTCTCGCCCTGGTCCTCACCGGCCCGGATGAAGCCGCGCGCGATCTGCTCGGGAGAGGCCCCGGGGACCGGGGCCTGGGCCGCGATCCGGATCTGCTCGTTGATCGGCTCGTCCAGGCGCCGACCGTCGGTGACCGTGCTCGAATCGGGAAGCCCGGAGCATGCGGCCGTGGTGGCCGCCACCAGCAGGGTGGCCCCGACGGCTCGGGCCATCCGGCGGGCCGAGCCGGTGGCGAGCCGGCGCAGCGCCGGGATCATCTCGGTCGCTCCCGGCCACTCGAGGCCTCGGCCCGGGTGATCCGGCGCAGCTTGACGGTGTCCTCACTCGTGCGCCGCGGGACCCCGCTTGAGTCGTCGACGTCGACGGCGTCCCGGCCGGCTTCCACGGCGAGCGGGCTCAGGGGCAGCGGCGACCCGGTGATCGTCGCGTCCGCGTGCCGCGGCAGGGTCAGCCGGAAGCAGGACCCTTCGCCTGGGGCCCCCCACGCCTCCAGACGGCCGGCGTGCAACCTGGCGTCCTCCAGAGAGATGGCCAGTCCCAGCCCGGTGCCCCCGGTCGTCCGGGTGCGGGCCGGGTCCGCTCGCCAGAAGCGGGTGAACACCAGGGCAGCCTCGCCGGGGCGCAGACCTACCCCGTGGTCCCGGACGGTCACCGCGACGGCTGAGTCGTTGGCGCCGAGAGTCACCTCGACCGGCCGGCCCTCGCCGTGCTCGATGGCGTTGGCGACGAGGTTGCGCAGGACGCGCTCGATCCGGCGGGTGTCCATCTCGGCGACGACGGGAACGGCCGGCTGGTGGACGACCAGCTCGGAGCCCTTGCGCTGCGCCAGGGCCCGGTGCGCGTCCAGCACCCGCTCGACACAACCCCGCAGGTCGTTGGCCTCCAGGTCGAGGACGGCGGCGCCCGCATCGAATCGGGAGATCTCGAGCAGGTCCGTCAGGAGTGACTCGAACCGGTCGAGCTCCCCCATGAGGAGCTCAGCCGACCGGGCCACGGTGGGGTCGAAGCCGGCCCTCGAGCCGTGGATCAGGTCTGCCGCCATGCGGATCGTGGTCAGGGGTGTGCGCAGCTCGTGGGAGACGTCGGAGACGAACCGCTGCTGCACCCTGGAGAGGTTCTCGAGCTGGGCGATCTGCTGCTGGATCGAGGCGGCCATGGCGTTGAACGAGTTGCCGAGCCTGGCCAGGTCATCCTCGCCGCGGGCACGCATGCGCTCGTTGAGCTTGCCCTCCGCGAACCGCTCAGCGACGAGCGCAGCGCGACGCACCGGGTCGGCGACGAGCCGCGTCACCACGAAGGCGACCGCCCCGACGAGAAGGATGAGCGCGATCCCGCCGAACAGGAACGTCCGCCCGACGAGGTTGATGATGTCGCGCTCGCGCTGCATCGGGTAGACGAAGTAGAGGCCGTACTGTCCGACGACGGGCAGCGCCACCTGCTGGCCCACGACGAGTGCCGAGACGGTGCCCTCCCCCTGCTCGATCGTGGTGATCTGGATCTGTTGGCGGTCGGGGTTGTCCGCCACGGCCCGGGACAGCTCGGCGGGGATGAACCGCGCTCCGACGGCGCCGCTCTCGATCGGGCCGATGATGTTGGGATTGTCGTTGGTCTCGAGGCGGGCCAGGACCACGTAGCGCACCTCGGTGCCGCTGTCCCGTTGCAGGGACCGGATCTGGTCCGTCGCACCCTGGCTGACCTCTGCCGTCGAGCCCACCTTGTCGGTGTACTGGAAGTAGTTCTGGGTGTCCTTCGCGTCTCGCTGCGAGTCGAGCGCGGCGATCCGCTGCCGACCGTCGACGAGGCCCTGCGCGATGGAGCCGTAGAGATACGTGCCGACGGCCGTCAGCACGAGGATGCCGAGCAGCATCGTCGCGACGACGACCCGGAAGCCGAGCGAGGCTCGCCAGAGCCGAAGCGGTCGACGCCACAGCTCGCCGACCAGCTGGCCCGGACGTGGTCGTCGGGGCCGGTGCCGTCCGGCACGGCCGGCCTCAGCCATCTCGACCATCTCGTTCACTCGGGCCCCCTCGAGGCGCCGGCGCGTCGGCGTCAGGCCGGACCGGCCTTGTAGCCGACGCCGCGCACCGTGACGACGATCTCGGGGTGCTCGGGATCGTGCTCGATCTTCGACCGGAGCCGTTGGACGTGGACGTTGACCAGACGCGTGTCACCCGCGTGCCGGTAGCCCCACACCTGCTCGAGCAGGACCTCTCGGGTGAAGACCTGCCACGGCTTGCGGGCCAAGGCGACGAGCAGGTCGAACTCGAGCGGCGTGAGGGACAGCGGCTTGCCGTCCCGCTTGACGGAGTGCCCCGCGACGTCGATGTCGAGGTCACCGATGGCCAGCTTCTCCGGGGCCGGCTCGTCACCGCGACGCAGGCGGGCCCGGATCCGCGCGATGAGCTCCTGCGGCTTGAACGGCTTGACGACGTAGTCGTCGGCGCCGGACTCGAGCCCGACGACGACATCGACCGTGTCGGTGCGCGCCGTCAGCATGACGATGGGGACACCGCTCTCGGCCCGGATGCGCCGGCACACCTCCATGCCGTCGAGCCCGGGCAGCATGACGTCGAGAAGGACGAGGTCCGGGCGGGACTCGCGGAAGGCGGCGACGGCATCTCCGCCGTCGGCCACGTGCGTCACCTCGAGACCTTCGTTGCGCAGCACGATGCTGAGCATCTCGGCGAGCGCGAGGTCGTCGTCGACGACCAGAACCCGACCCTTCACGTCCTACTCCCTTCGCGGTCCCGGGCGGGACCGCAGCTCATGGCGACATCATCACACAGCACGGGCGGTCACCCGTGCGGTCGAGCTCCGGGCCGGGCGACCCCGCCGGGCCGGCTCGGTCCGCCCGTCGGTGGACCACGAGCCGTCCGGCGCGGGCGTCAGTCCGTCACGTACCACTTCCACTTGATCTTCACGGCCTTGAACCGGTGAATCACCTGGGCCGCCAACGCGGGTCGGGTGGTCGCCGCCTCGAATGTCGCCAGGTCGTCCACCACCGTCGCCCCGACGATCTCGATGTCCTCGAACATGCCACCGAGCTCGCTGAGCGAGCTGAGCAGGGGCGTGAGGGACTCCCCGCAGGTCTCCGCGGCTCCCTTGATGCCGGCGACCGCGCGGCCGTCGGTGGCCATGAGCGCGCAGACGGCCTCGCCGTCGCCGGCCACGAGCGCCCTGAGCCAGGACTCCATCGCCGCCTCCGGCGTGCTCTGGTCGACCAGTGGCTCGGTGGCCGTGTCGGTCGGGCTGCCCGTTGCCGTCCCTGTCGAGGAGGGGCCCGTGGCCGGTGGGCGAGCCGTGACCAGGGGGCCGGGGCTCATCAGCGCCTCCTCGAGCGTGGCGCAGCCCCCGAGCGTCAGGGTCAGTCCGAGCGCGACCGACGTGACGACGTGCTTCCTCATCGTGGCGTTCCTTTCGTGCGCGCCGGTCACCGCGCGGGTGTCGACGACACCACAGCATGACGTATGCCGCTGGGCTCGGCGCGCTCAGCGGCATACGTCATGTGGGTGGCTGGCATGCGTACTGCGGACTGCTCCGGGCGGACCGGTGCGGGTCAGTAGCGGTAGTGCTCGGGCTTGAACGGACCTGCGACGTCGACACCGAGGTACTCGGCCTGGCCCTTGGAGAGCTCGGTGAGGCGGACGCCGAGCGCGTCGAGGTGCAGCCGGGCCACCTTCTCGTCGAGCACCTTGGGCAGCGTGTAGACCTGCTTGTCGTAGGCGTCGTTCTTGGTGAAGAGCTCGATCTGCGCGATCGTCTGGTTGGAGAAGCTGTTGCTCATCACGAAGCTGGGGTGGCCGGTGGCGTTGCCGAGGTTCATCAGACGGCCCTCGGACAGGACGATGATGCTCCGGCCGTTGTCGAAGGTCCACTCGTGGACCTGCGGCTTGATCTCGGTCTTGGTGACCCCGGGGACGCGCGCGAGGCCGGCCATGTCGATCTCGTTGTCGAAGTGGCCGATGTTGGCGACGATCGCCTTGTCCTTCATCTGCGTCATGTGCTCGGCCGTGATGACGTCGTAGCAGCCGGTCGTCGTGATGAAGATGTCGGCCTGGCCCACGACGTCCTCGAGGCGCAGCACCTGGAAGCCCTCCATCGCGGCCTGGAGCGCACAGATCGGGTCGACCTCCGTGACGACGACCCGGGCGCCCTGGCCGGCGAGGGACTGCGCGCAGCCCTTGCCGACGTCGCCGTAGCCGCAGACGACGGCCATCTTGCCGCCGATGAGCACATCGGTGGCGCGGTTCAGCCCGTCGATGAGCGAGTGACGGCAGCCGTACTTGTTGTCGAACTTGCTCTTGGTGACGGAGTCGTTGACGTTGATCGCCGGGAAGAGCAGGTCGCCCGTCTCGGCCAGCTGGTAGAGCCGGTGGACGCCCGTCGTCGTCTCCTCCGTGACGCCCTTGATCCCGGCAGCGATGGTCGTCCACTTCTGCGGGTCGGTGCTGAGCGTCCGACGCACCAGCTCCTTGAAGACACCGAACTCCTCGGAGTCCTCCTCGGTCGTCGCGGGCACCTGACCCGCGGCCTCCCACTCGACGCCCTTGTGGACGAGCATCGTCGCGTCGCCGCCGTCGTCGAGGATCATGTTGGGACCACCCGCACCCGGCCAGGTGAGCACCTGGTCGGTGCACCACCAGTACTCCTCCAAGGTCTCCCCCTTCCAGGCGAAGACCGGGACACCCTTCGGGTCGTCAGGGGTGCCATCGGGACCGACGACCACGGCAGCGGCCGCCTCGTCCTGGGTGGAGAAGATGTTGCACGAGGCCCAGCGGACCTCCGCGCCGAGAGCCGTCAGGGTCTCGATGAGGACCGCGGTCTGCACGGTCATGTGGAGGGAACCGGCGATGCGGGCCCCCTTGAGGGGCTGGCTGTCGGCGTATTCCGCGCGCAGGGCCATCAGGCCCGGCATCTCGTGCTCGGCGAGCCGGAGCTGATGCCGCCCGGCGGCGGCGAGGCTGAGGTCGGCCACCTTGTGGTCGAAGGACATGGAAGATCTCCTCGGTTGGGTGTGCTGACCCGGCGCGCCCCTCTGGGTCTCGCGGGTCGTCACCCACGCCGGAGTGACCGATTCTACCGTCAGTGGGCCGCGGCTCCACGTCGCCGCGGGACCACGTGCATGATCGCCACCACGAAGGCCCCGACGACCAGGCCGAGCAGCGCCGACGCCACGGTGTTGACGAGCCAGGCCAGGAGACCGCCCAGGCCGGCCACGCTGCGGACGCCTTCCTCGAGGTGGTGGACGACGTCGTAGAGGGCGTGCCACCCGAGCTCGTCGATGCCGACGAGGAGGATGTGGCCGCCCACCCACAGCATGGCCGCGATGCCGACCGTCGACAGGACGCTGAGCAGGGTCGGCATCCCCTTGACCAGCGCTCGGCCGATCGTCTGCGACGTGGACGAGTCGCGCTCGGAGAGCCTGAGACCCAGGTCGTCCATCTTCACGATCAGCGCGACGACGCCGTAGACGAGGGCGGTGATGAGCAGGGCGACGACGATGAGGATGGCCAGGCGCGAGACGAACGCCTCGTCGGCGACCTCGTTGAGCGCGATGACCATGATCTCGGCGGAGAGGATGAAGTCCGTGCGGACGGCACCGGAGACGACGGTGTCCTCCTGGGCCTCGTCGACGGCGGCGGGCAGCTCGTCCTCGTGGTGCCCGGAGATCGCCTCCCAGACCTTCTCCGCCCCCTCGTAGGCCAGGTAGGTGCCACCGAGCATGAGGATCGGGGTGAGCAACCAGGGCAGGAACTGGCTGAGCAGCATGATCACGGGCAGGATCACCAGCAGCTTGTTGCGGAGCGACCCGACGGCGATCCGCTTGATGATCGGCAGCTCACGCTCGGGCTTGAGCCCCTGGACGTAGCGCGGTGTCACCGCGGTGTCGTCGACCACGACCCCGGTGGCCTTCGCGCCGGCGCGCGCAGCGGCCGCCCCGACGTCGTCGATCGACGCGGCCGCGAGCTTCACCAGCGCCGCAACGTCGTCGAGGAGTGCGACCAGTCCACCTGCCATGGGCTACATCGTAGGGGGCGGCCTCAGTCCTCGGGGATGTCGCTCAGCAGCCGCACGTGCGGCGAGGTGGCCGGGTCGTAGCCCTGCCCGAGGGCCAGATAGGTCGCGGCGAAGTCGGTGAGCGCGACGTGGGAGGCCACTCGGAGCAGCGGGTCGTCCGACTCGGCGTCGACGAGGGACACCCGGACGCCCGCGTCCTCGGCCGCGGCCACGACGCGGTCTGCGAGCACCTGGAGCTCCGTCCCGGCGTCGGAGGCGTGCCGGAGCATCACCAGCCGCAGGGGCGGACGCTGCGGGCCGTCGAGGTAGGGGTCGGCGAAGATGTCGTCGGTGCCGTCGGACTCACCGCCGGCCAGTGGACCGTCGAAGCACGCGACGATCTGGCTCGCCGAGTCAGGCAGGACTCCGAAGGCGACCGGCACGCGACCCGTGCGGCCGAGCATGGCCACGGCCCGACGGGCGGCGACCGCGCCGAGGTGACCCGACCCGAGGATGATCGGCGCGGACTCGGCCACGTCGATGGCGAGGGTCTTGGCCTGGTTCTCGAAGGACGCAGCGGCCGGACCCACCTCCTGCGCCCGCCGGTCCAGCTCGTCGGCCAGGGCCGACACCGTGGCGGTGGAGATCGAGGAGAGGCCCAGGGCGTCGGCGGCCACGAGCAGCGGGGTGGCGTGGGCCCACATCGCGGTGCGCGACGACGACCCCGGCACCGCGAGGGGAACGTGGATGCCCCGGGATCGCGCGCTGATCTCGGCCAGTGGCGAGTCCGGCGCACCGATGGTCAACAGCATCGCCCCGCGCCGGGCGGCCTCCGCCGCCAGCGCCAAGGGGCCGGCTGCTCGCCCGGACTGCGACACCGCGACGACGAGGTCGAGGGTCCCGACCCAACCGGGCAGCGGGGCGCTCGTGCAGCTCTGGACCGGGATGGCCCCGCCGCTGCGTGCGATGGCCTCGAAGAGCTCTGCCACGCAGGCCGATCCCCCGGCCGCAGCCACGACGACTGCGCGCGGCTGGAGATCGGCCAGGCGCTCCAGACCGGCCTCCTCGGACCGGTGCAGGGCGGTCCGCACGCTCGCACCGGCTCCGGCCAGGGCGCGCAGGCTGCCACGGGTGTCGAGGCGCTCGAGCGCCTCGACGTCGTCGAGCCGGGCCTCGTCAAACACGAGAGTCAGTCGCCCAGCGGGCGGGCCAGGTCGACGAGCAGCACCGGCACCCCGTCCTCGACGGGATAGCCGAGGCGGCACTGCGGGCACTGCAGCTCAGGCGACTTCGGCCCTGCTGCGTCGCTCAGGACACCCTTGCAGCGGGGGCAGCGCAGGATCTCGCGCAGCCAAGGCTCCATGGTCTCATTCGTCATTCCGAACGCTCCTCCTGCTGGTCTCCGGCTGAAGTGGCCCTGCTCCGGATGAGCCCGAGGAGCTCGTCACGGATCCGGGTCATCGTCTCACGGTCCTTCGCCTCAACGTTGAGCCGGAGCAGCGGCTCGGTGTTGGACGCCCGCACGTTGAACCACCACATCGGCTCGCCGGGCTCTGGAGCCCGCACGGTGAGGCCGTCGAGCTCGTCGACACTCGCCCCGCGCACCACCGCCCACGCCCGGATCCGCTCCACGATCGAGGCCTGGTCGGCAACGGCGGAGTTGATCTCCCCGGAGGCCACATAGCGCTCGAAGCCGTGGGCCAGCTCGGCCAGCGGGCGGTCCTGCTCGCCCAGCGCCGCGAGCACGTGCAGCGCGGCCAGCATGCCGGTGTCGGCGAACCAGAAGTCCCGGAAGTAGTAGTGCGCGGAGTGCTCGCCGCCGAAGACCGCTCCCGTGCGAGCCATCTCGGCCTTGATGAACGAATGGCCGACTCGGGTCCGCACCGGGGTCGCACCGTGCTCCTGGATGACCTCGGGGACGGCTGCGCTGGAGATGACGTTGTGGACGACCGCGATCTCGGTGTCGCCGGCAGCTCGTGCCCGGTCGATCTCGCGGGCGGCGACGAGTCCGGTGATGGCGCTGGGCGACACGGGATCGCCCGCCGCGTCGACGACGAAGCACCGGTCTGCGTCCCCGTCGAAGGCGAGCCCGATGTCGGCGCCGTGCTCGCGCACGGCCTGCTGGAGGTCGACGAGGTTCGCGGGGTCGAGCGGGTTGGCCTCGTGGTTCGGGAAGGTCCCGTCGAGCTCGAAGTAGAGCGGGATGATGTCGAGCGGGAGGGCCGGCAGGCCGGCGGCAGTCCCGAGGACCGCCGGGACCGTGAGGCCGCCCATGCCGTTGCCGGCGTCGACGACCACCTTCAGCGGCCTCGAGCCGCTGAGGTCCACGAGTCCGCGCAGGAACGCGCCGTACTCGGCCAGCAGGTCCCGCACCTCCAGCTCACCACGCCCGGACGTGGCCGGTCCCAGTCCGGAGCCGCCGTCGAGCAGCCACTGCGCGAGATCCCGGACCTCGGCCAGGCCGGTGTCCTGACCGACCGGCTGGGCACCGGAGCGACAGAGCTTGATGCCGTTGTAGCTGGCTGGGTTGTGGCTCGCCGTGAACATGGCGCCCGGCACGTCCAGGGCTCCACTGGCGTAGTACAGGCCGTCCGTGGAGCACAGCCCGATGAGGGTCACGTGGACGCCGCGCTCGGAGACCCCGTCCGCGAAGGCCGCCGACAGCTGCGGGGAGCTGGGGCGCATGTCGTGACCGATGACGACGCGGTCCTTGCCGTCCGGACGCGCGATCACTTCCGCGAACGCGACGCCGAGGGCGTGGGCGACCTCCTCGGACAGCTGTTCCGGCACGAGGCCGCGAACGTCATACGCCTTGACGAAGTCAGAGAGTCTGGGCACGGGGACGACCCTAGTGGTCCCCTGGGCGGTCCTTTCACCGTCGGCGTCGGCTGCGCCGCGTCACGTGTCCTTGAGGACCCGCAGGTGGCCGCGTCGACGCCCCTCGACCATCCCCGATCGAGCCTCCGCCGTCGCCTGCCCGCGCGGGGTCGCCACGTCCCCCGACTGGGGTCCGCCGGTGCCGGTCCGCGCCCCCCTGCCCGAGGAGAGCTGTGAACCGGGCCGGCCCGCCTCTCGCACCGCGTCAGCGAGCGCGAGCAGGTCGTCCGCGGCCAGGACCGGGTCAGCGAACTCGCCGCCCACCCGGACGACGTCCCAGCCCCTCGGCGCGGTGAGCCGCTCGGCGTGGTCACGGCACAGGTCGTAGGTGTGCGGCTCGGCGAACGTGGCCAGGGGGCCCAGGACGATGGCCCGGTCGGCGTAGGCGTAGGTCAGGGTGGCGACCGCGGGGCGAGCGCAACCCGTCTTGGAGCAACCACGTGTGAGACCCACGATTGGGGACTCTAGTCGCGCCCCCACGGCCGTGACGACACACCACGCCGAGGTGACCGATCTAGAGTGTGGATGTGAGCACCAGCCATCGACAGGCCCCCGGCCGAACGGCCAGGTCCCCACGGCGCGACCGGCACGGGCGAGGGCCGCGGGGGCCGTTGGCCTGGCCTCCCGTGCCCGCGATGACGAGTCGGCGCGACCAGTTCGACGACTACGTGCTCGACGCCGCCGCTCGGCTGGAGGCCACGTGCGGCAGGGCGTTTCCGGCCGTCGAGTTCGCGGTGGAGGACGTCCCCCGGGGACCTGCGCCCTGGGAGCACCGGGAGGTGCCCCTGGGCCGGCTCTTCCCGGCCACGGGCAGCTGGCCCGCGCGGATCGTCGTCTATCGCCGGCCGGTCGAGACCCGGGTGTCCGACCCCCGCGACGTGGCCGCCCTCGTCTCCGACATCGTCACCGAGCAGGTGGCCGGGTTGATGGGCGTCAGCCCGGAGGAGCTGGATCCGGGCTTCGGCGAGTGACCTGCCTCCCCGGCCACGACGAGTGCTTCGACCGTGGTCAGCGCGCCACCTGGCGCACCGGCACGGAGGTCTCGGTCGTCGGCGCGCTGCGCAGCGGCACGATGGAGTAGTAGGGGGCACGCTGATGGATGAGCTCCACGGTGACCGCGGCGCGAATGTCACGTGACGCGGTCGAGACCCACACCCAGTCGGCGTCGCCGAGGGGCACCGCGATCGACGTCAGGGGCTCGAGGGTGGACGTCACCCGTCGCTGGGTCTGGCCCGCGCCGAGGACCACCGTGACGTCGCCTCCCGCAGTCCCGGCGGCGAGGTGGAGGGTCCGCTTGGCGCCCTGCGGCACCTGCGCCGGGAGGACGACGCCACCCATCCGGTCGATCGACGGCAGGGCCGGAGCCCACCCGAAGTCACCCTCGCGGAGGGCCTCCTCGACGCCCTCCCCACCCTGACGACGATCCACCAGGACAGCAGCAGTCACCGGCTGGTCGGAGGTCAGGCGCAGCGCGGCTCCCCCGCCCGCGAGCGTCAGCGGCACGTCCACTGTCGCACCGGCACCGACTCTCACGGCGCGCAGCTCCGCCGGCTGCCGCGCGCCGTCAGCCGTGAGCACCGTGGCCCGGACGAGGGCCTCGACGGCGCCGGGGTTGAGGATGCGCAGGACCGTGGCCTCCGGCGCACCAGGTGCGGCGTCGACGGCAGGGACGAGGAGGTCGCGCGCGGGCGCAGCCGAGCCGGTGGCGTCCTCGACGCCCCGGGCCGTCGCACCGTCGATCCAGGCGTCGTTGAGCACGGCCGTCACGACACCGCCCGTGGCCACCACGTGCACCGCCGGCCGCAGCTCGTCGGGCGCCAGGGCATCGAGGGACAGGGAGACTCGGGAGCGGGGTGGGACCGAGAGGGCCGCGCGATCAGAGTCCGGGACGGGCCCCTCGGCCCCATAGACCTCCACCCGCACACTGACGGCGTTGGCTCCGGGGTTGACGACGACGACTCGCTCGGTGCGCGACGGGCCGGCGCCACCCCCGAGCAACCAGACGTCCGACTCGGGCTCCTGGCACGCGGTCACGGCAAGACCGCGGTCGTCATCGCCAGTGTGCCACCAGCTCTGCGCGGCGGCCAGGCCCGGGGCGAGGCTCCCCTCGCCCGTTGCGAGCATGAAGCCCACCCCTGTCGCCTTGGCGGACACGGACTCGAATCGCCTTGCGACAGAGGCTTGCACGCGGCCGTCGGGCTCAACCAGCGAGACGGCACCGGACGGGGCCGCCTCCGCGCCCAGACCGGTCAGGGCGTCCACCGGCGCTCCGGAGGCAGCAACCTGCACCGCCCCGGGCACGTCGCGCATGCCCGGCACTCCGACCCGCTGCTGGCCGGGGCAGACGAGCGCTGCCGACTCGACGAGCATCTCGGAGGCCTGCGGCACCCCGGTCCGCTCGTTGGGGCGCGCGAGCTCGACGGTGTCGTCAAT
>NZ_JAPFQL010000068.1 GCF_028446585.1 Intrasporangium calvum | reverse complement strand
GACGGCAAGGCGCTCGAGTGGGGGATCTGCGGTGTGGGGGCGCTGCCTCACGACCGGCGGATCGTCGACACGTTGAGCGCGCAGGACGGGCTGTACACCCTCGTCGTCAAGCACCCCGACGGGCACCGGGAGCCGCGGGTCATCGGCAGCATCGTCGAGATGATGTTCGCCCCCGACGACCCGCAGGCCGTGGTCGACCGGCTCGCCGACCCGCGCACGCGGATCGTGTCGCTGACGATCACCGAGGGCGGCTACCTCGTCAACCAGGTCACCGGGGAGTTCGACGCGGATGACCCGACGATCCAGGCCGACCTCGTCGAGGGGGCCGTGCCGCGCACCGTGTTCGGCTACATCGTGGCCGCGCTCGCCGTGCGGCGGGCCGCCGGGGCCACGCCGTTCACCGTGATGTCGTGCGACAACCTGCCCGGCAACGGCGACGTCGCCCGCCGGATGATGACGGCGTTCGCGCGCCTGAAGGATCCCGGCCTCGCCGACTGGATGGACGAGCACGTCGCCTTCCCCAACGCCATGGTCGACCGGATCACCCCGGTGACCGCCCCGGAGGACGTCGACCGGCTCGCCTCGGAGTTCGGCGTGCAGGACGGGTGGCCGGTCGTCTGCGAGCCGTTCACCCAGTGGGTCCTCGAGGACCACTTCACCGACGGGCGCCCCCCGCTCGAGGAGGCCGGCGTGCAGGTCGTCGACGACGTCGTGCCCTACGAGCTGATGAAGCTGCGGCTGCTCAACGCCAGCCACCAGGCCCTGTGCTACCTCGGCTACCTCTCGGGCCACCGCTACGCCCACGAGGTCTGCCAGGACCCGCTCTTCGTCGACTTCCTCCTCGGCTACATGGAGCGCGAGGGCAGCCCGACCCTGCCCGAGGTGCCCGGCGTCGACCTCGACGCCTACCGCCACCAGCTCATCGAGAGGTTCGCCAACCCCGAGGTGCGCGACACCCTCGCCCGCCTGTGCGCAGAGAGCTCGGACCGCATCCCCAAGTGGCTCGTCCCGGTGATCCGGCGCAACCTCGAGACCGGGGGCGAGGTCGAGCGCTCGGCGCTCGTCGTCGCCTCGTGGGCCCGCTACGCCGAGGGCGTCGACGAGCAGGGCGAGCCGATCGAGGTCGTCGACCGGATCAAGGACCGCGTCATGGCGGCCGCCGCCCGCCAGGGGGAGGACCCGCTCGCGTTCATCCGTGACCGCGACCTCTTCGGTGACCTCGTCGACGACGCGCGGTTCACCGAGGCGTATGCCGCTGGGCTCGACTCGCTCCACGCCCACGGAGCGCGCGCCACCCTGGAGGCCCGCCGTCCGCTCGACGCCCGTCGGTGACCGGCAGCAGTGGGAGGACCCGTCATGAGTGACCGGACGCTCGTCGCCGGAGTCGACAGCTCCACACAGTCGACCAAGGTGGTCGTCTGCGACGCCGAGACCGGTGAGGTGCTTCGCCTCGCCAAGGCTCCGCACCCGGACACGACCGAGGTGCACCCCGACCGGTGGTGGGAGGCCTACCTCTCGGCCTCGGGGGACGGGATCCTCGACGGGGTGTCGGCCATCGCCGTCGGCGGACAGCAGCACGGGATGGTGACCCTGTCCGAGCAGGACTCCGTGGTGCGAGATGCCCTCCTGTGGAACGACGTCCGCAGCGCCGGGGCGGCCGCCGACCTGACGGCCGAGCTCGGCGGCCCCGCAGCCTGGGTCGATGCAGTCGGCTCGGTGCTCGTCGGCAGCTTCACCGTGACGAAGCTACGGTGGCTGGCCCAGCACGAGCCGGAGCACGCAGCCCGCGTCGCCCGCGTCGTCCTGCCGCACGACTGGATGACCGGCCGGATCCTCCAGCACGGAGGCGGCTTCGAGCGCTGGACGACGGACCGGGGGGACGCCTCGGGCACGGGGTACTGGTCGGCGGCGACGGGGGACTACCGACCCGACCTGCTCGAGCTCGCCTTCGGGCGGGTCCTCGACGTGCCCGAGGTGCTCGCTCCCGCCGCGCCGGCTGGCCGGACCTCCGACGGGATGCTCGTCGCCGCCGGCACCGGCGACAACATGGGCGCCGCTCTCGGGCTTGCGTTGTCACCCGGGGACGTCGTCGTGTCCCTCGGCACGAGCGGCACCGTCTTCACCCCGCACGACCACGCGATCCGCGACGAGTCCGGCGCCATCGCCGGGTTCGCCGACGCGACGGGGCGCCACCTTCCCCTGATGTGCACGCTCAACGCGGCGCGCGTGATGACAGCCGCCGCGGCGATGCTCGGCGTCGACCTCGCTGCGCTCGAGCGGCTCGCGCTCTCGGCAGAGTCCGGGGCCGGCGGGCTCAGCCTGCTGCCCTATCTCGACGGCGAGCGCACGCCGGACCTCCCGGGCGCGACCGGGACCCTGAGCGGGCTCACCCGCACCAACGCGACACCGGCCAACCTGGCCCGCGCCGCCGTGGAGGGCATGCTGTGCAACGTCGTCGCGGGCGTCGATGCCCTGCGCGACAAGGGCGTTCGGGTCGACCGGATCCTGCTCATCGGCGGCGCCGCTGCGTCGCAGGCGGTCCGGCAGATCGCCCCCGGCCTCTTCCGCGCACCTGTCGTCGTGCCCCGACCCGCCGAGTACGTCGGCGTCGGAGCGGCCCGGCAGGCGGCGTGGGCCCTCTCGGGGGCTGCCGAGCCGCCCGTCTGGGACCTCGGGATCGACTCGGTGTTTGACGTGCCCGCCCGGGACGCATCCGACGTGCTCGACCGCTACACCGCGCTGCTCGCCCAGGTCCACGGTCGTTGAGGAGATCGGTCGACGGCCACGGTCTCGCAATCTCCCCATTCCGCCGCGGGGTGCCCGTTCGCGCGGGATGATCGACGTGTCGACGACAGGGGCGTCAGCCGACGTTGCACCAGCGAGCGGGAGGTCATCGTGTTCTCGTCCAGCCGTCGTCAGTTCCTGCGCACGGGCGCTCTCGGTGCGGTGTCCCTGGCCGTGCTGGCCGAGACCGCGCCGGCCTCCGCGCTCGCCCAGGCCCCTGGCGCTGCGAAGGGGGCCAAGTCCCTGCTCACGCGCTCCCGCTTCACGAAGGAGCTGGGTGCGACGTTCACCATGAAGAGCCCGGTGGCCACCTGGCGGACGCGCCTCGAGGCCGTCGGCGACCTCGTCCCCGTGCTCGGCACGGCCGAGGAGTCCCGCTTCAGCCTGACCTTCTCGAGCGCTGAGCCCGGCCCGCCCCAGGGAGCCTTCGTCTTCTCCCGTCCGGGCTTCGAGGCCACCTCCCTCTTCGTCATCCCGGACGGCGACCGCCAGCGCTACATCGCCATCGTCAACCGTCTCTGAGGGCAGCCGGACCGCTGGCGTTCATCGGAGGACGTCGCGCTGGCCCTTGCCCTCTTCGAGGTGGGTGGGGCGACGGCAGGCACCGCTACGCGGCTGTCGTCGGCTGACGCTCCATCCTCGTGTGGAACGGTCGGTGGTCCACCGCGTGGAAGCCGAAACGCTCGTAGAGTCGCTGGGCCGGGTTGCCCGGGACGACGTGGAGACTCATTGTCGCCCCGCACGCATCGGCCTCGGCGGTGAGCCGCGCGAGCAGGAACGACCCCACGCCGCGTCCCCGCACCTCAGGGGTGATCGCCACGTCGACGAGGTGATGCGTGGGGCCGGAGCGCTCCACATAGACGCGGCCGGCCGGTGCGGTGGCCACGAGCACGAGGAATCGCTCGAGGGCGGGGAAGGCAGCGCTCCAGCTCGCGTCCTGGAGCGCGAACTGCTGGGCCACGAAGGTGGTCCTCGTTGCGGCATCCCACGGCAGGAGCGCGAGCTCGGCTGCCCGCGTCGATGCGTAGAGGTCGACGAGGAACGCGTGGTCACCCGGCTCGACGACCCGCAGGGTCACGGTGTCCACGCCCGTCACGACTGGCCACCGTCCGCTCAGGGCCGCGACGGGTAGACGCCCTGCAACGCGATGCAGAAGTTGAGGGTCAGGTAGGGCTGGAGGTTGTTGTGGGGGAGATCGCCACCGGATGGAGCGACCGTCTGTGGGGCGAAGGCGGCCCCGCCTGCGGGAGCGGCATACGAGTTGATCCCGCCGATCTCGTTGGCGAAGCGTCCGTTCGCCGGGGTGCGGTCGATCGCCTCGGCGGCCGAGGCGTTGAGGGCATGGGAGTGGGCCGGCATCTCGCTCTGGAGCAGCGTCACGACGTCGCTGCCCCCCGTCTCGCCGATGTCCCTGAGGGAGAGGCCCGGCCCCTGTCCGCGGTGCATCGGCGCGGCACCGTTGAGGTTCGGCAGGGCGAAGGTCGACTTCCCGTCACCGCCGTACATGGTGCCGAGGAGGGAGAAGAGCGCGGTGTTCTGCGAGATGGGCAGGATCTGGCCGTTGCACATCGCCCACCCCTTGGGAGCGAAGTTGAAGCCGAACAGCCGGATCTCGGCGACGAACGGGTCAGTCATGGTTCCTGCTCCTCAGTTCTGCTGGGGGAAGGTGCCGGAGAGGCTGATGATGAAGCTCAGGCACAGGAACGGCTGGAGGTTGGAGTGCGGCTGGCTGCCGCCTGCCAGGCCGATCGACTGCGGGTGCAGGGTCGTCGGCGGGGCGTCCGTGCCGTAGGCCAGAGTCGTGACCTCTGGGAGGCTGGCGGCGGCGTTGCCTGCCGGTGCGGCCGTGGTGCCGTAGTCCGTGGTGCCGAACAGGGTGTGGGAGTGCGCGGGGATCTGATTGGGCGTCACGGCCACTGACTCGGCGCCGCCCGGCTCGCCCATGGTGAAGCCGCTGCCCTGGTGCAGGGGGAGTCGGCCGCGCAGGTCGGGCAGGGCGAAGGTCGACTGGCCGTCGCCGCCGTAGGTCGTGCCGATGAGGGCGAACAGCGCCACGTTCTCGGAGATCGGCAGCAGCTGGCCGTCACAGAAGGCCCATCCGACCGGGGCGAAGTTGCCGCCGAAGAGCCGGATCTCGCCGACGAAGGGTTGCGACATGGTGCTCCTCAGTTCTGGGACGGGAAGATGCCCTGGAGGGCGATGCAGAACGAGATGGTCAGGTAGGGCTGCATGTTCTGGTGCGGCTGGGTGCCGCCGACCGTGCCGATGGCCGACGAGTCCATGGGGACGAGGTTCTGCGCGCTGCCGTAGGCGAAACTGCCCACGCTGGACGCCTTCATGACGCCCGGCCCGGTGACGCCGGTCGTCGCCGACGCGGAGGACGCCTGTTGGGCGTGCGTGTGCGTGGGCAGCTCTGCCGCCGTCAGCGTGTGGGCCTGCTCGCCCCCGCGCTCGCCCTGCGTGTGGCCGGCGCCCACCTGGATGGGCACGCGGCCGCGCAGGTCGGGCAGGGCGAAGTTGACCTGCCCGTCACCGCCGTAGGTCGTCCCCAGCAGTGCGAACAGGGCCTGGTTCTGGTTGATCGGCAACAGCTGGCCGTTGCACAGGGCCCAGCCCTTGGGCGCGAAGATGAAGCTGAGGAGTCGGATCTCTCCGAGGAACGGCTCTGTCATGGTGGGCTCACCTCACTTGTGCGGCTCGGGTTGGCGGGTTGGGTCTCGGCTCAGAACGGCAGCACGCACGAGGCGAAGTTGCTGCCGCTGACGATCTCGGCCTGGGCTCCGCTCGTCCCTGCCGCGCTGAAGGGGTTCTGGGTGCTGACGTAGGCCACCGTCTGCGCTGCGTCGGCTGGGCTCGGGCTCAGGCCGACGAGGCGGAAGTCGTGGGTGCCTTCCACGGTGCCCTGTTTGCGCAGGCCGATCCCGGGTGCGGTGTTGCCGGTGCCGGAGTTGAGGCTGCCGGCGGTGGTGTTGCCGGACAGGTCGAGGCACACGTAGGTGTCGACGGATGACGAGCTGCCCGAGTCGACGCGGATCCCGTAGGCGCCGCTGAGCTCCGTGGGGGCCGCCACCGTGTTGTTCTTGATCCGGGCTCGCGTCGTCCCGGTGTTGAAGGTGGTGGACCGGATGCCCGAGCCGGTGGTGCCGGAGACGGTGTTGTTCTGCACGTCGAGGTCGAGGACCGCGCTGTCGAGCACGGCTGGTCCGCCGACGGTCTGGGCCGCCGTGCCGAAGGCGATGCCGAAGGCGCCGCCGATCTGGGCCTGCGGCTTGACGTGGTTGTTGGTCACCGTGCCGACGAGGTGGTAGTCCCCGTAGACGTTGACGGAGATGCAGTTTCCGCGGTTGAGGCCCAGCGGGGTGGCGGCTGTCCCGTTGTTGACGATGTCGAGGTAGCCGGTTCCGCGCGCGGGCATGGTGACGAGGATGCAGTTGGTGTTCATCGGGTTGGCCGCGCTGTGCCCGCGGATGAGGTTGCCCGACACGACGACCGCGTTGCCGGCACCAGAGGTGCCGAACGTGCCGGCCGGTGCGCTGGCGGACGCCGTGTTGCCGCCCTGGAGCACGATGCCGCCACCGGTCGGGAAGCCGGTGATGTCGTTGCCGGAGATCGAGCCCCGGGTGAGGCTGCTCACCGTGCCGGCGGACCCGAGCTCGTTGACCCGGATCGCGGAGCCCTGCGAATCCGCCTGTGCGGTGGGGCTCGAGATCTGGTTGTTCGTCAGCTGGAGGTCGGTGATCGTGCCGTCGTTGTTGAGGATGTCGATGCCGTGCTGGTAGGCGCCGAGCAGCCGGGAGTTCGACACGGTGACCGCGCCGCTCACGTTGGTGACGGTAGGGCCGCTGTCGTTGAACGCGACGTTGGAGTCGAACGCCGTCCGGCTCGTGGTGCCACTGCCGTTGATGGTGCCGTTGGTGAAGGCGAAGCCGCTGACGCCCGTGCCGTCGACGCCCGGGCCTGCCGTGTTGACGAGCGTGAGGTTGTTGAGGCTGGTCCCCGTGGTGTCGGTGAGCAGGACTCCCGCGCCGCTCGTGTTCTGGATCGTCCCGCCCGACCCGTCGCCGCCGAGGGCGGTCGACCCGGTGCCGGTGACCGTGAGCGAACCCTGAGTGCCGGTGCCGCTCAGCCGGATGCCGTTGACGGCGCCGTCGGCGCTGACGCTGCGGAAGGTGAGGCCACTGGCGCCGATCGTCGTGCCCTCGACGACGAGGGCCGTTCCTGTCGTGGTCGCCAGCGTGTTGGCGGAGCCGGTCACCACGACGGTGCCGCCGCCGGTGGCGCTGAAGGCAGGCGCAGTCCCGGTCGAGGCGCTCACCCCGCCGGTCAGCTGGATCGTGGCTCCCGAGTTGGCGGAGAGGGTGACTCCGCCGGTGACCGGCCCACTGAATGTCGTGGAGCCCCCGGTGCGTCCCGAGACCGTGACGGCGGGGCCGCTGTTGCCGCTGATGGTCGCGGCGACGGAGATCGCACCGGAGCCACCGGTGAGGTTGACCCCGCCCGTCGCGTTGGCCGTCACCTGAACCCCCGTCTCGGTGCCGATGGTGGCCGTGGTGACGCCAGTGCCGGAGATCCCGGGACCGGAGGATCCACTGACGGAGATGCCCTGGACGTCGACGCCGTTGGCCAGGGTGAGGCCGGCACCGCCGGCGTTGGTGATGACCGGGGCGGTTCCGCTTGCCGCCACCAGCGGCGTGCCGTCGACGGTCAGGCCGTGCGGCTGACCCAGCAGTCGCTGGCTCGCCTCGAGGACCAGGCCGCCGCCATAGCTGCCGCTGCCGCTGTAGACGAAGATCGTGTGCCCGGGCCCGTCCGGGTCGACACCGCCGAGGCCGGCGAGCGTGAGCAGGGGTGAGGTGGATCGACCGTCCGGCGAGGGAGCGACTGAGTCGTTGTTGACGTACCAGACGATGTCGGTCCCGATCCCCACCGTGACCGTGCCGGAGCCGGTCAGCTCGCCGTCCGTGACCTGGTAGGTGAACGAGTCCGTCTGGCTCGTGTCGCCGACACCGGGGAGGAAGGTGAAGGAGCCGTCGGCCGCGATGGTCGCCGTGCCGCCGCCGGTCGAGCTGACCGTCCCGGCCACAGCGGTGAGCGTGTGCGGGAAGGTGACGTCTTCGTCGGAGTCGTTGCTCGTGATGACGTTGCCGGTGAGCACCGTGTGGGGGCCCGTGCCGGTCGTCTGCACGACGGCGAGCGTGTTGCCGATGGCGCCCGTGTAGGCGTCGGTCACCGCCACGGGCGGGTCGTTGACGTCGACGACGGAGATGACGACGGCTTCCTCGTGCGTGAGGGAGCCAGCGTCGGTGACCCGGATCCGGACCGAGTAGCTGGACTTCACCTCGAAGTTGAAGGACGCGGCCGTCTTGAGCGCCGTCCCCGTGAGGCTGAACGAGGCGTTGTCCGTGTCGCCCGCGCCGGAGACGAGGCTGAAGCTCAGCAGGTCGCCCGCATCGGGGTCGGTGCCCGAGAGCAGGCCGACCGTGGTGCCGCCCGGTCGGTTCTCCTCGACCGAGCTCACCGACAGGGCGAGGTCGGTGGGCGACTCGTTGACGTTGATGACGGTGACGGTGAAGGCCTTGTCGACGTGGGCGCCGGCCGAGTCGGTCGTCCGCACCCTCACGGAGAGAGTCGAGGTGGTCTCGAAGTCGAGGCCCCCGGCCGTCGTGAGGGTGTCTCCGATGATGGCGAAGCGTGCGTTGTCGGTGTCGCCCGTGCCGCTGACGAGGGAGTAGGTGAACGTGTCGCCGGGGTCACTGTCGATCGTGCCCAGCGTGCCGACCGTCGTGCCGCTCGGCTGGTTCTCCTGGACGCTCGCGGGGCTGAGCGTGATGTCCGTCGGCGCCGAGTTGGCGCTCACGGTGAAGGTGAACGTGTGGTCAGCGGCCATCTCGTCGGGTGGGTCCACCAGGTCGTCGTCCGTCACGGCGCCCGCGGTGACGGCGACGGTGCACTCGGTGTCGGCCGGCAGGGGCCCGGCAGGGTCGAGGGTCCACACGTTGCCGGCGCCCTCGGTCAGCGTGAACGAGACCGGCGAGCCGCTCGGGCAGGCGAGGGAGACACCGCTCTCCGTCACGTCGACTGCCTCGCTGAATGTCACCGTGATGTCGGTGCCGGCCGGCACGTCGCCGGCGCCGTTGGTCGGCGACGTCGCGGTGACCTGCGGGGCGGCGTCCACCGTGGCATACGAGATGGTGACGTCGGACGCGAGAGTGTCCGGTGGGTCGAACGCATCGGCATCATGCACGTGGGCACCGAGGATCGTCAGCGAGCACGCAGCCGTCTGCGGCACTCCCGTCGGGGTCAGCGTGAGCGTGTCGGTGCCCGATCCGCCAACGGTCACGGTGCGCGCGACCGCGTTGCAGGACAAGGCGAACGCCGATGCCGTGGCCGTCACCGGCTCGCTGAAGGTGAGAACGACGTTCGCCGCAGGGTCGACGTCCGAGGCGCCGTCCGTCGGCGACGACGACAGGAACGCAGGGGCCGCGTCGGTCTCGAACGAGAACGTGTGGTCGGCGGCAGGCCGGTCCGGTGGGTCGACCGCGTCGACGTCGGTGACCTTGGTGCGGTCGACCAGGATCGAGCAGGTGGCGCCGTCAGGGAGGGCGGCGCTGGGGGTGAACGTCGTCGTCGTGCCGGGAGAGCCGCTCAGCGTGCCGGCCACGGCGCCTGCGCCGCAGTCGACGACGATGGCGTCCGCGACCACCGCCACCGACTCGCTCCACGTCACTCGCACCTGCGTGTCGGTGGGGACGTCGGCGCTCTGGTTGAGGGGTACCGTGCCGGTGACGGCGGGAGCCACGTCCGCGGTGACGAACGAGACCGTGTGGTCGGCGGTGGGGTGGTCCGGAGGGTCGGCCGTGTCCTCGTCGCTGACCTGGTCGGCGTGGACGACGAGCTCGCATGCGTCGGCCGGTTGCAGGTCGTCCACGGGGTCGATGGTGATCGAGCTGCCGGGGGAGCCGGTCACCGCCACCGGGATGGCGCCCCCGATGTCGCAGGCGAGGGTGAAGGCACCCGGAGCCGCGTCAACCGACTCGCTGAAGGTCACGGTGAGGTCCGTGTCGACCGCGACGTCGCTGGTGCCGTCCGCCGGGACGGTGGTGCTGACGCTCGGCGGGCTGTCGACGGTGAAGCTGAAGGTGTGGTCCGCCACCATGGTGTCGGGTGGGTCGTTGGCGTCCAGGTCGCTGACCAGGCTCGCCGTCGTCGTGACGCTGCAGGTGTGACCGGTGGGCAGACTGCCGCTCGGAGTGAGCACCGCTGTGCCACCAGGCAGTCCGCTCATGGCGAACGAGATCGGGTCGCCGCCGCACTCCAGGGCGAAGGCGCTCTCGATTGCGCTGACGTCCTCACTGAAGGTGATGGACACCGTGGTGTCGCGGCCGGCGAGTGCCCCGTCGGACGGGACGGTTGAGGTGACCGTCGGCGCGTCATCGTTCGGGGTCACCTGCAGCGCCGTCTCGGTCGGCAGGCACGCGGCGGGGTCCGCGACCCAGCGCAGGACGCCGCTGCCGGCGGTGGCGCAGAAGTAGGCCGCGCCGCTCGTCGGCGGGACGGTGAGCTGGGTCGCCGGCGGCCGGCAGTCGCGGAAGGAACTGACCTTGCGGGCGGATCCGGAGGGCTGCACGCACAGCAGGACCGGGCCCGGCTTGAAGGTGACCAGCGTCTCCTTCTTGCCGCAGTCGCCGGGACCGTCGACCACGCGCAGGGTCCCGTTGCTCTTGAGCGCACAGGCGTACACGAGCTCGGCCGGGGGCTCCTCAGCGGCCCCGCTGAGCGGGGACAGGAGCGCTGCGACGAGAACGAGGCCCAGCAGACCTGCGATGCGGGCGGCAAGACGGCGTGGCATGCGGGGGCCTCCTGCGCACGGCCCACGTCGTCGCGGTCCATGGTCCCCGCGGACTCACATCACCATGAACGACCGCCCGTGCAGTGGCTCATTGCTACCACGCGTGACTCAGTTCACGCGCGTGAATCCCGGAAGGTCGCATTCGCCCGAGTGGTCCGGATTGCACTCAGCGCCAAGGACACCCAGCCGGTTCGCGGAGGCCCAGCCCAGCGGCATACGGCGGAGTGGCGGGACTGCTGGGAGGTGCGGGGTCAGGCGTTGACCGGGCTGACGCCGAGGGACTCCATCAGCCCCAGGATGCGTTGCTTGATGTCGTCGCGGATCGGCCGAACCGACTCGAGGCCCTGGCCCGCCGGGTCGTCGAGCTCCCAGTCCTCGTAGCGCTTGCCCGGGAAGATCGGGCACGTGTCACCGCACCCCATCGTGATGACGACGTCGGACTCCTGGACGGCCGCCGTGGTGAGGACCTTGGGCGTCTCGGCGGCGATGTCGATGCCCTCCTCGGCCATGGCGGTGACGGCGGAGGGGTTGACCTGGTCCGCCGGCGCCGAGCCGGCGGAGCGCACCTCGACCTGCCCGCCGGACAGGGCCGTCAGGTAGGCGGCCGCCATCTGGGAGCGGCCGGCGTTGTGGACGCAGACGAAGAGGACAGACGGCTTGTCGGACACGGGTGCTCCTCGGGGACGTGTGTGTGGGGGATCAGCGGGCGGTCTGGTGCGGGAAGCGGCGTCGCAGCCAGAGGCTGACGTAGACGAGGCCGACGAGGACGGGCACCTCGATGAGGGGGCCGACGACGCCGGCGAGGGCCTGCCCCGAGGTGACCCCGAAGGTCGCGATCGCCACGGCGATGGCGAGCTCGAAGTTGTTGCCGGCTGCGGTGAACGCCAGCGTCGTCGTGCGCTCGTAGGTCATCCCGAGGGCTTTGCCGAGGGCATAGCCGCCGCCCCACATGAGCGCGAAGTAGACGAGCAGGGGGAGCGCGATGCGGGCGACGTCGAGGGGGCGGCTGGAGATCTGGTCGCCCTGGAGGGCGAAGAGGATCACGATGGTGAAGAGCAGGCCGTAGAGGGCCCACGGGCCAACCGTGGGCAGGAACCGGCTTTCGTACCAGTCGCGCCCGCGCGCCTTCTCGCCGAAGGTCCGCGACAGGTAGCCGGCGAGGAGCGGGATGCCGAGGAAGATGAGCACGGACGTGGCGATCTGCCACGCAGAGACGTCGAGGGTGGCCTGCTCGAGGCCGAGCCAGGCGGGCAGGACCGACAGGTAGAACCAGCCGAGTCCGCCGAACGCGATGACCTGGAAGATCGAGTTGAGCGCGACGAGGACGGCGGCGGCTTCCCGGTCGCCGCAGGCGAGGTCGTTCCAGATGATGACCATGGCGATGCAGCGCGCGAGGCCGACGATGATCAGACCGGTGCGGTAGGCGGGCAGGTCGGGCAGGAAGATCCACGCGAGCGCGAACATCAGCGCGGGGCCGATGAGCCAGTTGAGGACGAGCGAGCTGATCAGCATCGGTCGGTCCGCGGTGACCGTGTCGAGCCGGTCGTAGCGGACCTTGGCCAGCACTGGATACATCATGACGAGCAGTCCGAGCGCGATCGGCAGGGAGACTCCGTCGACCTCGACCGCGCCGAGGGCTTCGCCGAGGCCTGGCACCATGCGGCCCAGCAGCAGGCCTGTGATCATGGCGGCGCCGATCCAGACGGGGAGGTAGCGGTCCAGCGTCGACAGACGCTCGGTCACGTGGTCGGTCGGCGGACCATCAGGCCGTATGCCGCTGGGCTGGCTCACGTCGGCGTGCTGGCTCATCGTGGGTGACGTCTCATTTCCATGGTGGTGGACAGCTGGCTCCAGCGTTCCATTCTTCATCGATGTATGTCAATATTGATGCTGTTCGATGGATCAGGGTCTGGGCAACAGGACAACGGGAGGTGAACGGCAGGTGGCGCAGTCAGTCGTGCTGGAGGGAGCCCTGCTCGAAGGAGCCATCGGCAAGTGCTGTGGCGCGCCCGTGCGTGCCCCGCTGACGCGCCCCGAGGCGGAGGAGCTGGCGTCCCTGCTCAAGGCGGTCGCCGATCCGGCTCGGCTCCAGCTGCTGAGCATCATCCGCTCCGCAGCCGACTGCTCCGCCTGCGTCTGCGACCTCGTCCCGGCGGTGGGTCTGTCCCAGCCGACGGTGTCACACCACCTCAAGGTCCTGACGAAGGCGGGGGTGCTCACCAGGGAGCAGCGAGGCACGCAGGCATGGTTCCGGCTCGTGCCCGAACGGCTCGACCAGCTCGGTCAGATCTTCGCCTGACCGGTCGACGTCGCTGATCCGATGATCTGGCAGATGGCCGCGTCGCTGCAGTCGGCCGGGTCGAGCTCCTCGCCGCGCGTGATGAGGGCCTCCAGCTCGGTCTCCAGGGCCGCGAGCTCCCGTTGACGATCTCGGACCTCCGCCAGCTTCGCGGCGAGGAGCGACTGCACGTGGGTGCAGGGCGCGTCGCCCGCGTCGCGCAGCGCGAGGACGCTGGAGACCTCCATGAGAGTGAGGCCGGCTGCCTGGCTGCGGCGAATGAACCGGAGGCGAGCCACCGCTGAGTCCTCGTAGTCGCGGTAGCCGTTGGCGCGCCGCTGCGGCGGGGGGAGCAGGCCGCGACGTTCGTAGAAGCGGATGGTCTGGGTCGGCACGCCCGCGACGCCGGCGACATCTCCGATGCGCATGGCTCCCACTCTAGGTGTTGACCTTGCACCGTGGTTCACGGTTTACGGTCGGCAGATGGAGATCACGCTGCTCTACTTCGCGGACTGCCCGAACTGGAAGATCGCGGACGAGCGGCTCTCCGCGGCCGTCTCAGGGCGTGCTGACGTCACGGCCGTGCGGCGCCGCCTCGTCGAGACGGACGAAGAGGCCGAACGGGTCGGGTTCCACGGGTCCCCGAGCATCCACGTGGACGGAGTCGACGTGTTCGCGGCTCCGGGCGCTCCGGTCGGCCTCGCCTGCCGGCGGTATCTGACCGCCGACGGTTATGAGGGCGCCCCTTCCCTCGAGGACCTGCGCGCCGTTCTGGATCGACGCAGGTGACGCGCCGTGCTGACGAGCCCGCCGGCCGCAGGCCTTGCCGAGGCGTCTCCGCCGGCGGACGATGGCGCCATGGATCAGGTTGCGACGTTCTACAGCGGCCAGGGGAATCTCGTCGGGGCCGTCGGCTCCGCGTTGGACGCCGCAGGCATCGACCGGGCTGCGCTGCGTGCGGCTGATCTCGCGCCACTGGACGAGTTCCACATCCGAGGCCGCGCTGCAACGTTGGAGATCATCGAGGCGCTCGACCTCACTGCCGAGTCCCATGTCCTCGATCTGGGGAGCGGTTTGGGCGGGCCCGCACGGACGATCGCCGAGCTGACCGGATGCAGGGTCACTGGTGTCGACCTCACACCGGAGTTCTGCGAGGTGGCGGCAGCCCTGTCGACGTGGACAGGCCTGGCGGACCGAACCACCTTCCAGGTGGGCGACGCGACCGACACCGCACTGCCTGCCGAGTCCGTGGATGCGGCCCTCACCGTGCACGTCGGGATGAACATCCCGGACAAGGCTGCGCTCTACGCCGAAGCCTCCCGGGTCCTCCGGCCCGGCGGCCGGTTCGTGGTGTACGACGTGCTGCAGGGCGAAGGCGGAGACGTGCTGTATCCCGTGCCCTGGGCCATGGACGACTCCACGAGCTTCCTCGCCACGCCGGCAGACATGCGCGCGCTGCTCGTCGGGGCGGGGCTCGACATCGTCGCGGAAGCCGACTCGTCCGACGAGAGCTTCGTGTGGTTCCAGCAGATGCGTGCCCGGATCGAGCGGGACGGACCGCCGCGGATCACCTTCGCGGCCTTCCTCGGAGACTCGTTCGGCCAGATGGCGGCCAACCAGGTGAAGAACCTGGCAGAGCAACGCATCCGCACCGTCATGTTCGTCTGTGCTCGACCCCGCTGACCGCCGCCCGCTGCCCCCGCACCGGATCAGTAGGGTTTGTCGGCCCTCCAGGCCGAAGAAGACCATCACGGCCCCGCTCCCTGACCAGCGCAAGCAGCCGTATGCCGCTGGGCTCACTCCCAGCCGCAGTCGTGGGTGAGCGTCTGGCTGGGACCGGGGACAGCGGCATACGGCTGGGAGGCGTTCGGTCGGACGAGGGCGTCCTCGCACGGGCAGGACACTTACGCTCCCGAGGGCTCAGCCTTGACCAGATCTTGATGCGACGTTGAGCAAGCCTTGACGGCGTCGCTACGTGGCCGCAATGGCATGGGTCCACCATTGAAGGATCACCGCGGGGCGGGTTCTGCCAAGGGAGCGAGCCATGTTCTCCATAGACTTGTCTGCACGTCAGTCTCCGACCACGAAGGTCCGGTGTGGTCCGCCGAGACCTCGGCCGGTGGCTGCGCAGCTGGCCGCCGCCGCCGTGTTCGCCCTGCTGAGCCTGGCCCTCCCTGCTGTTGCGCACGCGCATGGGGACGAGGCGGAGATCCCCGCTCGGGAGCTGGTGCTGCAGGCCATCGCCTACATCGTCAACACGCCCGACGACAGCGACATGATCAGCGAGAAGCTCATGGAGGCGACCGAGTCCGAGGACGCGTCGGGGGTGGACCTCGAGGCCGTCGACCGCGCCATGGCGGAGCTGGACGACGGCGACCTGGTCCAGGGGCGGATCCTGCTCGAGGAGTCGATCGGGGCGCGCCCTGACCTGAGCGGGATGGACGTCCGGCATGTGCTGAACGTCGCGCCCGGCGCGTCGGTCGTCAGCCTCGCCACCGGTGAGCAGGCCGGCACTGCCATCGTCACCGACGAGCTCTCGGGACGGGGGCCCTGGACCGGCACCGACTCGGTGCTCGTCGCAATCGCCGCGGTGACCGCTGGACTCGGCCTCCTGCTGAGCTGGCGGTTCCGGCCGGCGCACTCGATCCACACCCTGCAGCACCAGATGGTCAGTCCCAGTGGACCACCCGGTGGGAGAGCCATGGGGTAGCCATGTCCAGCGTCACCAAGCACAGACCTGTCCAGCACCACACGCGGAGGCGCTTCATCGGCGCGGTGGACGAGCGGTTGGGGCTCGACGCGCTGCGCTACCCGGTGCCGGAGCATGCCAACAACCTGGTCTGGAGCCTCGGCGGACTGACCGCCGTGTCGCTCGCGGTCCTCGCCGGCACGGGTATCGTCCTGGCCCAGTTCTACGCTCCGACGCCCGAGGTGGCGAACGCCAGCGTGCGCACCATCGTCGAGGACGTGCCACTCGGCCAGTTCACCCGGTCGCTCCACTTCTGGAGCGCGCAGGCGATGTACGTGCTGGCCGGCCTGCACCTGATCCGTGTCTTCTTCCACGGCTCCTACAAGCGACCGCGCGAGGCGAACTGGCTGATCGGGGTGAGCATGTTCGGCCTCACCCTGCTGGCACTGTTCACCGGCACCGTGCTCAAGTGGGACCAGGAAGGATATGAGGCGCTGGCCCACAACCTCGAAGTGGGGCAGCTGCTCGGCGGGGTCGGATTCTGGTTCTCGTCGTCCTTCGCTGAGCACACTCCGATCCTCGTCCGGCTCTACACGGCGCACATCATGCTGATCCCCGGGCTGTTCATCGTCCTCTTGACGGTGCACGCGCTGCTCATCAAACGGCACCGGATCTCGAGCCATCCCGGTCTGCCCGCCCCGGCACCCGACACGCCCGCAGGGCTCGCATCGGTCGAGCGTCTCGCCGACGTCCAGGCGCCGGTGGTTCAGGTCACGACTCCTCCCGGAGAGCGATACCTCGAGGTGCAGGAGCCGTTCACCCACCACCTTCGCCGGGTGGGCGCTTTCGGGTTGGTGCTGCTCGCGATGTTGAGCGTGATCGCGGTGCTGTTCCCTCCGCCGGTGGGCCCCACGCCCGTCGCCGGCGTCGAGGTCACCAAGCCGCCCTGGCCCTTCTGGTGGATGTTCACGCTGGAGAACTGGTTCGGTCTGCCGGCGATCCTCGGCGGTGGACTGGTGCTGTTCGGGCTCTTGTTCGCAGTGCCGTTCGTCGACCGCAACCCGAAGCGGTCGTGGCGGACGCGTCCAGTTGCGATGGTCATCGGTCTTGCAGTGATCACGACGATGGTGGTCCTGACCGTCCTCACCGGCCTCACCACCCCAGCTGCCCACCTGTAGCCCGAGGACACCGGGAGTCGTGCCGTGAACCGAGTCAGCCGCAACTTCTGGATCCTCGTCGCCGCTGCGGTCCTGGCAGTGGGGTTGCTGTCCATGGCTGTCCGTCTACCTCCGAGTCCGATCGCAGGGGTCTTGACCGCCGTGTCCGGTCTCGCTGCGGCAGCCTCGATGGCGCTGGCCGGGCGCATCCTCGTCGTCACCGGCGCAGTGCGTGCCTCCGCCCGGGTGCGGCACCGGGGCCGCAGGCGAGCGTCGTGAGGATGATGCTCAGACGCGCTGTCTTCGGAGAAGGTGCTGCGTGCCGATGCGTGCCCGACCGCTGGCGGCCGAGACGCTCCGCACGTCGCGTGGCGCGCTTCACTGGATCTTGACTGATCCTTGACCCGATGGAGGCGGCTCCCTGAGGGTGGCAGATCCACAGTTGTGGCGCGTGGCCCTCTGCTGGCCACTCCCGGCACCGTCCCCACGACTCTGGAGAGAAGCAGTGAACGATATCCCCCGACCCGAAGCTGACACCCGCGACCGCGAGGGTCTGTGGCGCAAAGGACGTGGACGACTCGCCGCACTCGTTCTGGTCGTTGCCGTCGCGGCGGTAGGCCTGTTCACAGTGCTGACTCGTAGCGGTGGCGACGATGCCCCTCAACCAGGTTCGCCTGCGGCCGCAGGGGGCCCTGCCGAGTCATCGCACGCCGACATGGTCACCGGGGCGGTGTGGGTGGCCAATGAGAACGGGGCGAGTCTGAGCGTCATCGACGCAGCGAGCAACCGAGTGGTGACGACGGTCCAAGGGGTCGAGGGACCGCACAACGTGCAGGTCTCTCCGGACGGCCGCAGCGTCTGGGCGGTCAGCGGTCACGACGCCATGGCCGTCATGCTGGATGCCTCGACGCTGGCGGTCCACGGCGCAGTTCCCACCGGTGCAGCGCCGGCCCATGTCATCGTCACCCCAGACGGGAAGATCACGTACACGAGCAACGGTGCCGATGGGACAGTCACGGCCATCGACACCACCACGATGAACAGAGTCGCGACGATCCCTGTGGGTGAAGGGCCTCACGGGCTGCGCCCCAGTCCTGACGGTCGATGGGTGTATGTGGCCAATGTGTCGGGCAGGACCTTGAGCGTGATTGACACAGCGAAGAACGCCAAGGTCGCGGACATCGAGGTCGGGCCATCGCCTGCGCAGGTTGCCTTCTCGCCGGACGGTCGGTTCGTCTACGCCTCGGTCAACGGCAACGACACGGTCGCCAAGGTGGACGTCGAGTCGCGCCAGGTGGTCGGCCGCGTCCCCGTGGGCGATGGTCCGATCCAGACGTACGTGAGCCCAGACAACCGCTACGTCCTCGTAGCCAACCAAGGCACCAAGGACAAGCCGGGGACCACGGTGTCGGTCATCGACTCCGCGACGTTCACCGTCATCCGGACGGTGGAGACCGGCCAAGGGGCGCACGGGGTCGTTGTCGACCCGTCGAGCCGGCACGCCTACGTGACGAACCTCTACGGCAACGACGTCGCGGTCATCGACCTCACCGAGCTGCGGGTGGTGGCTCGAATCCCGGTGGGCGACAAGCCCAATGGCGTCAGTTTTTCCAGCGTTCCGGTGCGGGAGCAGGCTCCTGTCGTGATTCAGGTGCCACCGGGCGAGCACGGCGGCGACGGTGACGAGGAGCACGGGGACGACGGGCACTGAGCACGCGGCGCAGGCCGCGACTCGACCCACGATGCCCCAGGGCATGATGGCCTGGTCCCGGGAGGAATCACGGTCCCCTGACCCTCAGCGGACCGGTCTCAGGTCTGGGCACTGTGCCACAAATGTGCCACAGCGTCCCCATGTGCGTCCTCCGCAGTGGCTTCTCGGTCAGTGAAAACATCGTCTGACCTGCGTAAACGCGTGGTGGGGCAGCAGGGGCTTGAACCCTGGACCGACGGATTATGAGTCCGCTGCTCTAACCGGCTGAGCTACTGCCCCGGACCGCCGACTGACGTCGAGGGTGGTGCGATTCTAACGACCACCGTGGCGAGCGCCGTGGCGGGTCGGCGGCTCCCACTGGGTCTTCACGTGCCTGGCTCTGACGACTCAGTTCATGAATCCATGGAATGACCCTAGGATGCGATGGTGGCCACATCCGACTCTGCACAGCTGCCCGCCCCTCCGCCAGGAGCGGACCCGCGCCCCCTCCAGCTCGGCTTGCGGCAGAACGCTGCGCAGTTCACCCTGCTCGTCGTCGTCAACGCCCTCGTGGGCGGGATGCTGGGCCAGGAGCGCACTGTCCTGCCGTTGCTGGGGGAGCGTGAGTTCGGCCTGACTGCCTACACGGCCGGGCTGACCTTCATCCTCGTGTTCGGTCTGGCCAAGGCCGCGACGAACTATGTCGCCGGCACGTTCTCCGACCGCTACGGCCGCAAGCCGGTCCTGCTCGCCGGCTGGATCGTCGCCGTCCCCGTGCCGCTGCTGCTCATCTGGGCACCGTCGTGGGGGTGGGTCATCCTGGCCAACGTCCTCCTCGGAGTCAGCCAGGGCCTCACCTGGTCGACGACGGTCATCATGAAGATCGATCTCGTGGGTCCCACCCGACGGGGCCTGGCCATGGGGCTCAACGAGGCGGCCGGCTACGGGGCCGTGGCCCTCACCGCGCTCGCGACCGGCTACCTGGCCGAGTCCTACGGCTTGCGGCCCGCTCCCTTCCTGCTCGGCGTCGCCTTCGCCGCCCTCGGGCTCGGCCTGTCCGGGGTGGCCGTCAAGGAGACCCGTGAGCACGCTCGCCTGGAGGCTGCCAGCCACGTCGCCCGTGCGGACGGCCGCCACGACCACCTCCACGAGCGCCTGAGCGACCGGGAGGTCTTCGTGCAGACGAGTGTGCGCGAGCCGGCGCTGTCCTCGGCGAGCCAGGCGGGTCTGGTCAACAACCTCAACGACGGCCTGGCCTGGGGCCTCTTCCCGATCCTCTTCGCCGGCGCCGGGCTGTCGGTCAGTCGCATCGGGGTCCTGGCTGCCCTGTATCCGGCTGTGTGGGGCGTCGGCCAGCTCTTCACCGGGGCGCTGTCGGACCGGTGGGGTCGCAAGTGGATGATCGCTGCCGGTATGTGGCTCCAGGCCATCGCACTGGTGGTCATCGCCGTTGCAGACGACTTCGCGGCCTGGGCGGTCGCGGCGGCCCTCCTCGGAGCGGGCACCGCGATGGTCTATCCGACCCTCCTCGCCGCCATCGGCGACGTGGCCCACCCAGCGTGGCGGGCCAGGTCGGTCGGCGTCTACCGGCTCTGGCGCGACGGAGGCTTCGCGGTCGGAGCGCTGCTCGCTGGTGTCGTCGCCGACGCCCTGGGCGTCCGGGCTGCGGTGTGGACGGTGGCCGCACTGACGGCGGCATCAGGGGTCATCGTTGCCGTCCGCATGTATGAGACCCACCATCAGGGTCCGGGATCGGTCGGAGAGGGGCCGGAGGTGTGACCGAAGCGACCCCCAAGGATGACCTCTTTGCCCAGTTCGCTGCGGTCGGGAAGGCGCTCGGCCACCCGAAACGTCTCGAGCTGCTCGACCTGCTCGCTCAGGGCCCGCGCAGCGTCGACGACCTGGCCCGCGCCACCGGCCTGCAGATGAGCACCTGCTCGGCCCATCTCCAGAACCTGCGCGAGGCCGGTCTCCTCACGTCGCGCCGCGAGCACAAACGTGTCTTCTACTCGCTGTCGGGCGTCGACGTCGTCGCCCTGTGGGACCAGGTGCGTCGGGTCGCGGAGGAGCATCGCCCGCACACCGAACTGGCGCGACGGGCCTATCTCGGCCCGGACGACACGGTCGCCGTCGACACTGACGAGCTTCTCGCCCGGCTCGAGAGCGGCGACGTCGTCCTGCTCGATGTCCGGCCCGAGACCGAGTACGCCGCGGGCCATGTCGACGGCGCGATCCACATCCCCCTCGACGAGCTGGGGGAGCGAATCCCCGAGCTGCCCACAGACAGAGAGGTCGTCGCCTACTGCCGAGGGAGGTACTGCGTCCTGGCCCACGACGCCGTCCGACTGCTCTCGGCGCGCGGCCTGACCGCGAAGCGGGCCGCCGACGGCATCCTCGAGTGGCGCATCACCGATGGGCCCGGCCTGACCAGCTGACAGCCCACGCGGGGCACCCGATGAGGCCCGAACGGCGTCCGTTCTAGGCTCGCACCACGATGTTCAGCCAAAGGAGAGTCATGAGCGAGGGGATTCGCGTCGCCGCGGTCGACGATGTCGAGCCGGGCGAGGCACTGGTCCTGCCCGAGGACCTGACCGGAACCGAGCAGGCGATTTCCCTGTTCCGGGACGACGACGGCAGCTACTACGCGCTCGACGACACGTGCTCGCACGAGGACGCGTCCCTGGCCGAGGGCTGGATCGAGGCGGGCGAGGTCGAGTGCCCGCTCCACGCGACGCGCTTCTGCCTGGGCACCGGCGAGCCGATGTGCCTGCCGGCCACCAAGCCCGTCGCGACCCACCAGGTCGAGGTGCGTGACGGGCAGGTCTATCTCTTCCCAGGGACCCCGCGGGCCAGCTGAGAGGCGCCCCGCGGACGTCGACGCCACAGAACTCGACACCCTCCGTTTGCTGGTGCCGGTGGGACTGGTGGTGCACAATGGTCAGGTACTTTCGGTAGTGAGCACAGCGGCATACAACTTCATTCTGTCCGGCAGCACGAGCTGACTGCCACGCGCGAGGTCGTTGGGGAAGACGTCCCTTGCACGTGAGGAGGTCAGGATGTCTGTCGCGATGCCGTCCACCCCGCGCCACACGACGCGCGGCGTGGTGTTCATCCACGGTGCCCCGACGGCGCTGTGCCCCCACATCACGTGGGCGATCGAGGCTGTCCTCGACCAGCGGGTCTCCCTCGACTGGATTCCGCAGCCGATTCTTCCGCGCACGGTTCGCACCGAGCTCTCATGGACAGCCGCGGTGGGCACGGGAGCCGAGTTGGCCAGTGCCCTCCGCGGCTGGGACGGACTGCGCTACGAGGTGACCGAGGACCCCACCTCCGTCTCCGACGGGGCGCGGTGGTCCTACACGCCGAGCCTCGGCATCCACCACGCCATGACGAGCGTCACCGGTGACGTCGTCGTGCAGGAGGACCGGTTGCGCGAGGCCATCAGGCGCAGCCGTGGCGAGGCCGCCGCTCTCCAGGATGAGATGGACCTGCTCCTCGGAGTCCCGTGGGACGACGAGCTCGAGCCGTTCCGCTACGCCGGCGATGGCGCCCCGGTGAGGTGGCTGCACAAGGTCGGCTGAGTGATCGTCCGACAGCGCCCGTCTCCAGCGCTGGTCGGCAAGCAGGGCCCGGACGGTTCGTGCGTCCGGGCCCTCACCATGCCTGTGGAAAACCAATGTCACCCACGAGCAGTGCCGTGGCAGTCTTGAGGAACGCGGTCGCCGACTGGTCGCCCGCCCACCATCCCGCCGTGAAAGGCACGTCATGACAAGGGTCTTCACCTCGCCCGCGAAGCGTCCCGAGCGCCACGCCATCGAGGTCTGCCCCAACCTCCTGCCGCCGACCCGACCCCAGGTCCCCTACGGCCCCGACCAGCGCGCCGCCTGCGAACCCCCTCGCCCCTGAGCCACCACCAGGGCACCCGCAGCCGCCGCCGATCCCGGACGGCGGCTCTTTTCATCCAGCCCTCGTGGTTGGGGGCACGACCAGCAGACCCGACGCAAGCGCCAGGAGAGGAAGAAGGAGGTGTCGACGATGACACAGGTCGAGGTGTGGAACGCGGACGAGACGCTTCTGCACCGGGTGTCCGTCCGGCACGCGGTCAAGATGATCTGGAGGGGCGTCGCCACCCCCGTCGAGGTTCACGAGTCCGAGAGGCTCGGCCCCTACCAGGTCCCCATCGTCGTGCGCCTCGTGCGCTACGTCGAGCAGAAGTGGCTCTACTCCCGCACCCGCGCGACCTACTCTCGCGACGGAGTCCTCCTGCGCGACAAGGGCCAGTGCGCCTACTGCGGCCGGTTCACCGCAACCACGATGGACCACGTCACCCCGCGCTCACGTGGCGGGGCGACGTCGTGGCTCAACGCCGTCGCAGCCTGCGAGGACTGCAACGCGCGAAAGGGCAGCCGCACCCCTGACGAGGCCGGAATGCCTCTTCGGTGGGATCCCTACGTCCCCACGCGGGCCCAGCTGCGGTTCGCCCGCACCGCCACCGCCACCGCCACCCGACTCAGGAAGGAGATCCTCGGATGAGCCGGCACCGCATCAACCTCACGACCCGGCCGCTGCGCGCTGAGGCCGCGCGAGCCCGCAGTCGCGACCCGCTCGACGGACGCGCCTTCACGGCGGCCACCGAGCACCCGCTCGTGCTCGGTGAGATCACACCCCCGTGCACCGCCGAGGACCCCGAGCTGTTCTGGCCCGCAACGGAGTCCGAGGTCGCGCTCGCCAAGGCTGTCTGCCGTGGCTGCCCGGTGCGGCGCTCCTGCCTCGCCGTGGCCCAGGAGCGGCGCGAGTGGGGAGTCTGGGGCGGCGAGCTGCTCGGCCGAGGCCGGCCGACGAAAGACCTACCGGGAAACGTCAGGCCACCGCAGCACCGCGTCACCGAGAGCGCCTGACGGCGCAACCACGACGTCGTATGCCGCTGGGCCGGCCCTCCGTCCAGGGCCGGCCCAGCGCATGGCGGCGTCACCATCGCCACCAACCACAGACCAACCTCGCGCACTCGCGCCGAGTTTCACCATCGCTGAAAGGAACTCCTCCGATGCAGTCCTTCCCGGTCGCCCTTCCCGGCGCAGCCGCATCGACCCTGATGTGGGCCGACCCCGCCGACGTCGAGCCTGCCGCCCAGGACCAGCTGCGCAACATCAGCGCCCTCCCTTGGGTGCACGGCGTGCGTGTCATGCCCGACGTCCACCTCGGCATGGGCGCCACCGTCGGCTCCGTCATCGCCATGCGTGACGCGGTGTCCCCGGCAGCAGTGGGGGTCGACATCGGCTGCGGCATGACGGCGGTGCGCACCAGCCTGACGGCCTCCGACCTCCCCGACGACCTCGGTCCACTGCGGGCGGCAGTCGAAGCGGTCATGCCCGTGGGGTGGGCAGCCCACAACGGCTCCGCACCGATCCTCGGGCGCGACCGGGGACTCGCGGCCCGCGCCGACTCGCTCTTCGGACGGTTCGGTGACCTCACGGCTCCCAAGATCGCCGAGCGGCGGGGCCGGGCCATGGCCCAGTGCGGCTCGCTGGGCAGTGGCAACCACTTCTGGGAGCTGTGCGAGGGCGACGACGGTCGCATCTGGCTCATGCTCCACTCCGGCTCTCGCAACATCGGCAAGGAGCTCGCTGACCGGCACATCACCACGGCCAAGACCCTCGAGCACAACCTCGGCCTGCCCGACCGCGATCTCGCTGTCTTCCTCGCCGGCACGGAGGAGATGGCCGCCTACCTGCACGATCTCTACTGGGCCCAGGAGTACGCCCTGCTCAACCGGGAGGTCATGATGGCCAGCACGCGGGAGGTCGTGGCCCAGCGCTTCCCGCAGGTGACCTTCGACGAGCCCGTCCGGTGCCACCACAACTACGTCTCGGAGGAGACCTACGACGGAGTGGACGTCATCGTCACCCGGAAGGGAGCGATCCGGGCCGGTGCGGGCGACCTCGGCCTGATCCCCGGGTCGATGGGCACCGGCTCCTACGTCGTGCGGGGGCTCGGCAACGAGCAGTCGTTCAACTCGGCCAGCCATGGAGCTGGGCGGCGGATGTCCCGGAACGCCGCCAAGCGGACCTTCACCGTCGAGGACCTCCGGGCCCAGACGGAGGGCGTCGAGTGCCGCAAGGACGCCGGGGTGCTCGACGAGATCCCGGGCGCCTACAAGGACCTCGAGTCGGTGATCGCGGCCCAGACCATGGGGCCGAGCCCGCTCGTCGAGGTGGTGGCCCGGCTGACCACCCTGCTCTGCGTCAAGGGCTGAGCACCGGCGTCGCCCCGGAGACGCCGCTGGGCTGGGACCGCGCGGTCAGCGCGGAGCCAGCCCAGCGGCATACGGCCTCGTGAGGTTGCGTCGTCAGACGCTCTTGATGGCCAGCGCCACGTTGTGCCCGCCGAAGCCGAACGAGTTGTTCAGCGCGGCGACGTCACCGGCAGGGAGCGTGAGGTGCTCGCCCTTGACGACGTTGAGCGGGATCTCCGGGTCCTGGTTCTCGAGGTTGATCGTCGCTGGGACCGTGCGGTGGTGCACGGCGAGGATCGTCAGGACGGCCTCGAGAGCGCCGGCAGCGCCGAGGAGGTGCCCGGTCATCGACTTCGTCGCCGTGACCGCGATGTTGTCCGTGTGGTCGCCGAAGGCGCGCTTGATCGCGTTGTACTCGGCGACGTCACCGACCGGCGTCGACGTGGCGTGCGCGTTGATGTGGGCGATGTCGCTCAGCGACAGGCCGGCCTGCTCGACGGCCTGCGCCATCGCGCGGGAGGCGCCGGACCCGTTCGGCTCGGGGGCCGTGATGTGGTGCGCGTCAGCGGAGAGGCCGACGGCGGCCAGCTCGGCATAGATCTTCGCGCCGCGCGCCCGGGCGTGCTCCTCGGACTCGAGGACGATGACGGCGGCACCCTCGCCGAGGACGAAGCCGTCGCGGTCGGTGTCGTAGGGGCGCGAGGCCCGCTCCGGCTCGTCGTTGCGGGTCGACAGGGCCTGCATCGCCGCGAACCCGGCGATCGGCATCGCGTGGACGGCGGCCTCGGTGCCACCGGCGACGACGATGTCAGCGCGCCCGCTGCGGATCATCTCGATCGCGTAGCCCATGCTCTCCGCGCCGGATGAGCAGGCGCTGACGAGCGTGTGGACGCCGGCGCGGGCGCCGAGCTCGAGCGAGACCGCAGCCGACGGGCCGTTGGGCATGAGCATCGGGACCGCGAGCGGGTAGACCCGGCGAGGGCCCTTCTCGCGCAGCGTGTCCCACTGGTCGAGCAGCGTCCAGACGCCGCCGATGCCGGAGCCGATGGCCGTGCCGATCCGCTCGGGCTCGATCTCGGGGGAGCCCGCGTCGGCCCATGCCTCGCGCGCAGCGATGAGGGCGTACTGGCTGGACGGGTCGAGGCGCCGGGTCTCGACCTTGGCGAGCACGTCCTCCGGCTTCGTCGCGATCATCGCGGCGAAGGTCACGGGCAGCTCGTACTTGGCCACCCAGTCGAAGTCCATCGTGCGGGCCCCGGAGCGGCCGGCGAGGACGGCGTCCCACGTCTCGCGGGCGGTGCCGCCCACGGGCGTCGTGGCGCCCAGGCCGGTGACGACAATGCGTCGGTCAGTGGACGTCATGGTGAGGTGCTCCTCGTCAGGTGAAGTCAGTGGGTCGTGCTGTCCAGTGCGGGTCGTATGCCGCTGGGCTGGCTCCGCGTGCCCGGTCTGCTCGGGCGGGTGGCCGGGTGGCCGGGCACGCGGGATGCTGCTGGCTGTGGAGCCGGTGTCAGCCCTGGGCGGTCGCGATGAACGTGACGGCGTCGCGGACCGTCTTGAGGTTCTTGACCTCGCTGTCGGGGATGCGGACGCCGAACTTCTCCTCGGCGTTGACGACGATCGTCATCATCGACAGCGAGTCGATGTCGAGGTCCTCGGTGAAGGACTTGTCCATCTCGACCGAAGCCGTGTCGAGGCCGGTCTCCTCGTTGACGATCTCGGCAAGACCCTCGAGGATCTCCTGCTCGGACTGAGCCATGTGTCTGCTCCTTTGGTGGTCACCACGTGGTGGTCGTTCGGTTGGTAGCCCCGAGTACCCGTCGGGACAAGCGGGAAACAAAGGTCGTCCTACGGTAGGACGATGACCTGCGCGGCATAGACGAGGCCGGCGCCGAAGCCGATCTGCAGGGCCAGGCCCCCGCTCGGGATCTCGCCCTCGGCGAGCATCCGCGTGGTCGCGATCGGAATGCTCGCTGCGGACGTGTTGGCCGTCGTGACGATGTCGCGGGCGACGGGGATGTCCGGCGGCAGCTTGAGCTGCTTGACCATGGCATCGACGATGCGGATGTTGGCCTGGTGGGGGATGAAGGCGTCCAGGTCGTCGGCCTTGATGCCGGCGCGGTCGATCGCCTGCTGCGCGATCGGTGCCATGCCCCAGACGGCCCACCGGAAGACACTCTGACCGGCCATGGTGAGGCTCGGCCAGCCCTTGGGGGTGATGCCCTCGATGGACTCGGGGGCGCGGGCGGCCTCGGCGCCGCCGTCGCCGAGCAGCTCGCGGACCTCGAGCCACGAGTGGCGGTTGCTGATGACGTCGCGCTGGGCACCGTCGGAGCCCCAGACCGTCGGACCGATGCCCGGGGTCTCGGACGGGCCGATGACGCAGGCGCCGGCGCCGTCACCGAAGATGAACGCCGTGCCGCGGTCGTAGGGGTCGGTGAAGTCGCTCAGCTTCTCGACACCGATGACGAGGACGTAGTCGGCGGAGCCGGCCTTGACCATGTCGCTGCCGGTGGCCACCCCGTAGCAGTAGCCGGCGCAGGCGGCGGAGATGTCCATGGCCGGGGCGGTGGAACCGAGGCGAGCAGCGAGCTCGGGTGCGGCGGCCGGCGTCTGGTAGGGGTGGGTCACGGTTGCCATGAGGACGAAGCCGAGCTGGTCCGGCGTGATCCCCGCGTGCTCGAGAGCCTGCCGAGCGGCGTGCTCCGCCATGTCGATGACGCTCTCGTCGTCGGCGGCGAAGTGCCGACTGACGATGCCGGAACGCTCACGGATCCACTCGTCGCTCGAGTCGATCTTGTCGACGATCTCAGCGTTCATGACGACGCGGGCGGGACGGTAGGCGCCGACGCCGACGATCCGCGAGTGGCGGGGGCTGCCGGGATCGACAATGGTCCCGGTGCCCTTCGGGGTCGGGGTGCTGGGGGAAGCAGTCACGTGATCAGCCTTACTCAACGACGCGGGTGGGGGAAGGGGTGGAGCCGCCGTGCTCGGCGAGCATCCGGCGCGCCGCCTCGAGGTCGTCCGGGGTCTTGAGGGCCAGCGTCTCGACGCCCTTGAGGGCGCGCTTGGCGAGGCCGACGAGGGTCCCGGCCGGGGGCAGCTCGATGAGACCGGTGACGCCCAGGTCCTGCATCGTCTGCATGCACAGGTCCCAACGCACCGGGTTGCTCACCTGACGGACGAGGCGGTCGAGCGCCTCGCGGCCGTCCGTGACGGCCTGGCCGTCCGCGTTGGACAGCAGGGTCACGCTCGGCGCCTGGGTCGGCATGGTGCGAGCCAGTTCGTCGAGCACACTGACGGCCGGAGCCATGTGGTGAGTGTGGAAGGCGCCCGCGACCTGGAGGGGGATGACCCGTGCCTTGGCCGGCGGATCCGCCTGGAGGGCGGCGATCTGGTCGAGCGTGCCGGCCGCGACGGTCTGTCCGGCCCCGTTGACGTTGGCCGGGGTGAGGCCGTGGCGATCCAGGACGGCCAGCACCTCGTCGGGGTCTCCGCCGAGGACGGCCGCCATGCCGGTCGGGGTGGCAGCGCTCGCAGCGGCCATGGCGCGACCGCGCTCCCGGACGAAGACGACGGCGTCGCCCGCCTCCAGCACTCCAGCCGCAGCGGTTGCCGTGATCTCACCGACCGAGTGCCCGGCGAGCAGACCGACGCCATCGAGGGCCGCGGCGGCCCCGCCGAACAGCGGCGGGAGGGCGATCAGGCCCGCGCCGACGATGAGCGGCTGCGCGACGGCGGTGTCCTTGATCGTCTCCGCGTCGGACGTGGTGCCGTGGGCGACGAGGTCGATACCGGTCGAGTCGGAGAGGCGGGCGAGCTCGTCACGCACGCCGTCGAGCTCGAGCCACGGGGCGAGGAAGCCGGGGGTCTGGGAGCCCTGTCCAGGGCAGACGATCGCAAGCACGTGTCCACCCTCCCCGATGGGGCGGCGCGATGCGGACTCCGAATGTCACGAAGTCGACGGGGCAGACTTGGAGGATTCCTCCAACCCGGCCTGTGGGGCCAGTCGCGTCAGACGGGGCGCGGCGGCGAGCCGTCCCAGGACCAGCGCGACTCTCGCGGACCAGGCGTCCCGCGGTTTGGTCAGGTCATAGCCGGTCAGGTCGTCGATGCGGCCGAGCCGGTAGCGGACGGTGTTGGGGTGGATGAAGAGCGCGCGGGCGGTGGCCTCGAGCGAGCGTCCCGTCTCCAGGTAGGCCTCGGCGGTCGCCAGCAGGGCGTGCTGGGCCGCGCGGGAGAGCGGGCGGTGCACCTGGTCGATGAGCAGCCGCTGGGCCGGCACGTCACCCGCGAGGGCGCGCTCCGGCAGGAGTGCCTGCGACTCGACGATCCGCGGCGCCGCTGGCCAAGCAGGCGCGGCGGAGAGGCCGCTCAGGGCGGCGCGGGCCGATCGCCCGGCGGCGAACAGGTGCGGCACGGTGGGCCCGACCACGATGGGGCCGTCGCCGAAGCGGTCCGCCACCGCGGCGACCACGGACAACGGGTCCTCGGTGCCGCCGAGGATCGCGATGAGGCGCGAGCGCTGGACGATGGCGAGGGCCTCGACGCGCTCGTGGCGCACCGCGCGTCGCAGGGCGTCGACCGCCGCCGCTGCTCCGCCGTCGACCACGGGCGTCGTGCCGACGACAAAGGTCACGTGCGCGACGTCGCCCCAGCCCAGGGCCGAGGCGCGTGACTGCATCGACTCGTCCGCCTCGCCACGCAGGACGGCGTCGACCACGAGGGCCTCCAGTCGCGCGTCCCACGCGCCACGTGCCTCGGCGGCGCCGGCATAGACCTCCGCCGCCGCGAAGGCGATCTCGCGGCTGAAGCGCAGCACCGACTCGCGCAGCAGCTGCTCGTCGCCCGGGCTGGCCAACGTCTCCACGTGCGACTCGACGACGTCGACGACGGTGCGCACCAGGTCCAGGGTCTCGCGCAGGCTGACCGTCCGGGTCAGCTCCTGCGGGGCGTTGGCGAAGATCGAGATCGCCGAAGGGCTGCTGTCCTCGTGGGCCCGGAACCACTCGATGAACTGTGCGATACCGGCGTGGGCGACGAGTCCGACCTGGGATCTCTCGGCGGCCGGGAGCTCGCGGTACCAGGCGAGGTTCTCCTCCATCCGGCGAGCGGCCAGCGTCGCGAGCTCGCCGGCGCTGCGGTCGACGGCGCGCGAGGTCTCGCTGCTCGGCCGACGGCGCTTGCTCGTGCTCACTGGGTCAGGGTACGACCCCGGGCCCGGGACGGCGGCAGAGACTTTGTATGCCGGTCACAAAGCCCTCGCAGCCCAGCCTTCACCGGAACGTCACGGGCAGGACAGGCCGGCGCCGCGTGGATGTCGCGAACCGGCGGGTGGATGGTCGACATGTTGCGACTCAGCTCCGTCCTGACCACCGCCGCGCTCGTCGCCGCGATCGCTCCCTCCGCCATCACCTCGGCCTCCGCCGACCACGCCTCGAGCCCCACCGCCGCGAGCCCCACCGCCGCGCAGCCGCGGCGTCACGCCGCCGACCCCCTCGTCATCGCCCACCGTGGGGCCTCGGGCTATCGGCCCGAGCACACCCTCGCGGCCTACGAGCTGGCCGCCCGGATGGGGGCTGACTTCATCGAGCCGGACCTCGTGTCGACGAAGGACGGCGTGCTGGTTGCCCGGCACGAGCCCGAGATCTCCGAGACGACCGATGTGGCCGACCGCCCCGAGTTCGCGTCCCGGCGCACGACGAAGTCCATCGACGGCCGCCCCGTGACAGGGTGGTTCACGAGCGACTTCACCCTGGCCGAGCTGAAGTCCCTGCGGGCCAAGGAGCGCCTGCCGGAGCTGCGGCAGGAGAGCACGATGTGGGACGGGCGGTTCGAGGTCCCGACGTTCGACGAGGTCCTCGAGCTGCGCGAGCGTCTCACGAAGGAGCTCGGTCGGGAGATCGGCGTCTATCCCGAGACCAAGCACCCGACCTTCTTCGACGAGGCGGGTCTCGACCTCGAGGGCAAGCTCGCCGAGGCCATCCGGAAGCACCACCTCGACCGGGGCAACGCGCCGATCTTCATCCAGTCCTTCGAGCTGTCCAACCTCGTCGAGCTGCGCGAGGAGCTGGACGTGAAGGCGCCTCTCGTCTTCCTCGTCGCCGGCGGCGCCCCCTACGACCTCGTCGCGAAGGGGGACTCACGCACCTATCGTGACCTCATCCAGCCGGCGAGCCTCGTCGAGCTGAGCAAGACGATCAACGGGATCGGCCCGGAGAAGTCGCTCGTCATCCCGAGGAAGGCCGACGGGTCCTTGGGGGCACCGACGAGCCTCGTCTCCGACGCTCACGCCGCAGGACTCGACGTGCACCCGTGGACCTTCCGGGCAGAGAACGTGTTCCTGCCCGTTGACCACCGCTCGGGAGCCGCGGCCAGCGACTTCGGTCGAGCGATCGACGAGCAGGTCACCTTCCTCGAGGCCGGGATCGACGGCCTCTTCACAGACCAGGCTGACGTGGGCGTCGCGGCCAGGGCGGAGTTCCTCGCCGGACGATGATGCTCTCACGGTGAGGCTCCGACGGTGAGGCTCCGACGGTGAGCCTCCGACGGTCGACGCGCTCAGTCGGTGCCGAACTCCATCGCGGCCCGGTCGAGCGCGTCGTCCGTCGCGTCGACGTCGGCGACGGCCGGGTTGGCCGAGATCGCCGCGGCGCCGCCGGGGGCGAGCTCGCCGACGAGCTCCGCGTTGCGCGCCCCGAGCAGGCCCTGGGTGGCATAGAGCTCGAGCTTGGCCCGGGAGTCGGCGATGTCGAGGTTGCGCATCGTGAGCTGGCCAATACGGTCGACCGGCCCGAAGGCGGCGTCCTCGGTGCGTTCCATCGACAGCTTCTCGGGGTGGTAGCTGAACGCCGGGCCGCTCGTGTTGACGATGGACCAGTCGTCACCGCGCCGCAGCCGCACCGTGACCTCGCCGGTCACGGCCGAGGCCACCCAGCGCTGGATCGACTCTCTGATCATCAGGCTCTGCGGGTCGAGCCAACGGCCTTCGTAGAGCAGGCGACCGAGGCGCCGACCCTCGGCGTGGTAGTTGGCGATCGTGTCCTCGTTGTGGATCGCGTTGAGGAGCCGCTCGTAGGTGAGGTGGAGCAGGGCCATCGCGGGCGCCTCGTAGATGCCGCGCGACTTGGCCTCGATGATCCGGTTCTCGATCTGGTCGCTCATGCCGAGCCCGTGGCGACCGCCGATCGTGTTGGCCTCGTCGACGAGGGCGACCGGGTCGGTGAACTCGCGACCGTTGATGGCAACGGGCCGACCCTGCTCCCAGCGGACCGTCACGTCTTCGGGCTCGATGGTGACGGACGGGTCCCAGAACCGGACGCCCATGATCGGCTCGACGATCTCCATCGACTCGTCGAGGAACTCGAGCGTCTTGGCCTCGTGCGTGGCGCCCCAGATGTTCGCGTCGGTCGAGTAGGCCTTCTCGGCGCTGGCCCGGTAGGGCAGGTCACGCTCGGTCAGCCACTCGGACATCTCCTGGCGTCCGCCGAGCTCGGTGACGAAGTCGGCGTCGAGCCACGGCTTGTAGATGCGCAGCTCGGGGTTGGCCATGAGGCCGTAGCGGTAGAACCGCTCGATGTCGTTGCCCTTGAAGGTCGAGCCGTCGCCCCAGATGGAGACCCCGTCCTCGTGCATGGCCCGCACGAGGAGCGTGCCGGTGACCACGCGACCCAGGGGAGTCGTGTTGAAGTAGGTCTTGCCGCCGCTGCGGATGTGGAAGGCGCCGCAGGCCAGAGCGGACAGGCCTTCCTCGACGAGGGCGGTCTTGCAGTCCACCAGGCGGGAGATCTCGGCGCCGTACTGCCCGGCGCGGCCGGGGACCGAGGCGATGTCCGGCTCGTCGTACTGACCGAGGTCCGCGGTGTAGGTGCAGGGGATGGCACCCTTCTCGCGCATCCAGGCGACAGCCACGGAGGTGTCGAGACCGCCCGAGAAGGCGATTCCGACTCGTTCACCGACAGGGAGCGACGTCAAGACTTTGGACACGGCTGCAAGTATATGCATAGGAACGCATAGTTATCCACCATGCGAGCCGAGCGCGGGCGAGGGGGCCCAGCGCGTGCCTCTGGGACGGGAACGCCCTCCGCTGGCTGCTCGATCGAGGGGAGATCGTTCGTCTGGCGACCGGACTTCGCACTCACCGTCGAGGGGCACACTCGAGGCCCGCAGCTCGGGGTGAGTCCCGCACCGCGTGGGCCGTAGCTGGGCGGGCCACGAGCTGGAGTCGCAGTTCGAGTTCGACGGTGCGACCGAGTATGCGGACGGGAACGCCGCGACCCTGTTCGCGGAGAAGCAGCACGAGCATGCGCTCCGCAGGCTGGGCTGGGTCATCGGGCGGGGGTCGGTGGCTGTCGTGGAGGCGCGGGATGGCTGGGTCCTGCACCAGCCACGCGCCCAAACGACAGTCAGCGCGACCGGCCGCCCCCCGGGGGGCCAGCCGGCTGGGTGGGTGGGGGAGTGCAGGAGCGAGCCCAGCGGCATACGACGTCTTCCGTATGCAGCTGAGCCCGCTCCCCAACGGGAAGCGGGCTCAGCTGGGACGCGAAGTGTTACGACTCTCCGCCGGCGTTGCCGGACGTGCCGGCCGTCACGTCGAGCAGGCGGTAGCGCTCGGCCGCCTGCCGTGGGACGTCGGCATCGACCTTGCCGTCCTTGGCGAGCAGCTGGAGCGCGCGCACCGCCACTGACGGGCCGTCGATGTGGAAGAACCGCCGCGCCGCCGGGCGGGTGTCGGAGAAGCCGAAGCCGTCCGCGCCGAGCGTCGCGTACGTGCCCGGGACCCACTCGCGGATCTGGTCCTGCACGGCCCGCATGTAGTCGGACACGCCGACGACCGGGCCCTCGGCGTCCTGGAGGCACTGCGTCACCCACGGGACGCGCGCCGGCTCCTCCGGCTGAAGGAAGGCCTGCTCATCGGCGGCGAGGCCGTCGCGGCGCAGCTCGTTCCACGAGGTCACCGACCACACGTCGGCGGCCACGCCCCAGTCGTCGGCGAGCAGCTGCTGCGCCTCGAGGGCCCACGGCACCCCGACGCCGGACGCGAGGATCTGGGCCCGGGGGGGCGTGTGCTGCCAGCCCTCGGTGTTGGCGGGCGCCAGCTTGTACATCCCCCTGAGGATGCCCTCGACGTCGACGTCCTCCGGCTCCTTCGGCTGGACGATCGGCTCGTTGTAGACGGTCAGGTAGTAGATGAGGTTGGCGTCCTCGCCCTCACCACCGCCGTACATCCGGCGCAGCCCGTCCTGCACGATGTGGGCGATCTCGTAACCGTAGGCCGGGTCGTAGTGCACGACGGCAGGGTTGGTCGCGGCCAGCAGCGGGCTGTGACCGTCGGCGTGCTGGAGACCTTCGCCGGTCAGCGTCGTGCGACCCGCGGTGGCGCCGATGAGGAAGCCCCGGCTCATCTGGTCGGCCGCGGCCCAGATGCCGTCACCGGTGCGCTGGAACCCGAACATCGAGTAGAAGACGTAGACCGGCACCATCGGCTCGCCGTGCGTGGCGTAGGACGTGGCGGCCGCGGTGAACGCGGCGATGGAGCCGCCCTCGTTGATGCCGAGGTGCAGGATCTGGCCCTGCTCGTTCTCGCGGTAGGCGAGCATCAGCTCGGCGTCGACGGGCGTGTACTTCTGGCCCTGCGGGTTGTAGATCTTGATCGTCGGGAAGAAGGCGTCCATCCCGAAGGTGCGCGCCTCGTCCGGGATGATCGGCACGATCCGCTTGCCGAACTCCTTGTCCCGCAGCAGATCCTTGAGCAGCCGGACGAACGCCATCGTCGTGGCGACCTCCTGCTTGCCGGAGCCCTTCTTGACCTGGGCGTACGCCTCGTCGCCGGGCAGCTTGAGCGGCTCGTAGGCGACGCGTCGGCTCGGCAGCGTGCCACCCAGCTTGGCCCGCCGGTCGATCGAGTACTTGACGACATCGCTGTCGGCGCCCGGGTGGTAGTACGGCGGGCGGTACGGGTCTGCCTCGAGCTGCTCGTCGCTGATCGGGATGCGCAGGGAGTCCCGGAACTGCTTGAGGTCCTCGAGCGTCATCTTCTTCATCTGGTGGGTCGCGTTGCGCCCCGCGAAGTGCGAGCCGAGCCCGTAGCCCTTGATGGTCTTGGCGAGGATGACGGTCGGCTGGCCGGTGTGCTCCATCGCCGCCTTGTAGGCCGCGTAGACCTTGCGGTAGTCGTGGCCACCGCGCTTGAGGTTCCACCAGATCTGGTCGTCGGTCCAGTGCTCGACCATCTTGAGGGTCCGCGGGTCGCGACCGAAGAAGTGGTCGCGGACGTACTTGCCGTCGTTGGCGCGGAAGGTCTGGTAGTCGCCGTCGCTCGTCTGGTTCATGTTGTGCACGAGCGCGCCGTCGCGGTCTGCCGCGAGCAGCGGGTCCCAGCCGCGGCCCCAGACGACCTTGATGACGTTCCAGCCGGCACCCCGGAAGAACGACTCGAGCTCCTGGATGATCTTGCCGTTGCCGCGGACCGGGCCGTCGAGCCGCTGCAGGTTGCAGTTGATGACGAACGTGAGGTTGTCGAGCTCCTCGTTGGCGGCGAGCTGGAGCAGGCCGCGCGACTCGGGCTCGTCCATCTCGCCGTCGCCGAGGAAGGCCCAGACGTGCTGCTGGCTCGTGTCCTTGATGCCGCGGTTGTGCAGGTACTTGTCGAACTGCGCCTGGTAGATCGCGTTCATCGGGCCGAGGCCCATGGAGACGGTCGGGAACTCCCAGTAGTCGGGCTTGAGGCGCGGGTGCGGATAGGACGGCAGCGCGCGCACCTGGCCGTCGACGATGTGGCTCTTCTCCTGGCGGAAGCCGTCGAGGTCCGTCTCGGTCAGGTGCCCCTCGAGGAAGGAGCGGGCGTACATGCCGGGTGAGGCGTGGCCCTGGAAGAAGACGTGGTCGCCGCCGCCGGGGTGGTCCTTGCCGCGGAAGAAGTGGTTCATGCCGACCTCGTAGAGCGTCGCGGCGCTCGCATAGGTCGAGATGTGCCCGCCGACGCCGATGCCGGGCGCCTGTGCGCGGTGCACCATGACGGCGGCGTTCCACCGGATGTAGCGGCGGAACTCGCGCTCGACCTCCTCGTCACCGGGGAACCACGGCTCGCGCTCCGGCGGGATCGTGTTGATGTAGTCGGTGGCGGTCAGCGACGGGACGCCGACCTGCTTGGCGCGGGCCCGCTCGATCAGCTTGAGCATGACGTATCGCGCCCGGGTGCGGCCCTTCTCATCCAGGACGGCATCGAGGGACTCGAGCCACTCCTGGGTCTCCTCGGGGTCGATGTCAGGGAGCTGACTGGGAATTCCGTTGAGGATGGGGCCGGCCTCGGCTGCCACGTTCGTGGGTCCTTTCTCGTCACGCGTCGCGGCCGGTTGACCGCGGCGCCGCTTCACCCATACTCCCTCAAAGCGTGGTGGTCGTCACACCCGGGTCATTCCGCGGGACACGGCTCTCGACGGCCTCCGGAAGGGCCCAGCCACGCCGTGTGGCGCGAAGCCCAACCCCGGACGGGGGTTGCGCGATAGCGTCGGACCCAGTGCACTAGGTCTCACTGGCGCACGCCCAGACCTCGCCCCTGACCGAAAGGACCGGTGACAGTGAGCACGACCGCGGGAGCGGCGTCTCTCGCCAAACTCGGATTTGCCCCCGGGCAGATCATTCAGGAGTTCGGATACGACGACGACGTGGACGACGACCTGCGGTTCGCCATCGAGGACGTCATCGGTAGTGACCTCGAGGACGAGGACTTCAACGACGGGGCCGACGGCGTCGTGGTCTGGTATCGCGACGGGGACGACGACCTCGTCGACCTGCTGGTCGACGCGTTGACCAAGCTCTTCGACGCGGGCTTCGTCGTGCTCTTCACCCCCAAGGCCGGCCGCCCCGGTCATGTGCAGGCCAGCGAGGTCGAAGAGGCTGCGTCGACGGCCGGGTTGACCACCGGCGGCCAGGTCAACGTCGCCACCGAGTGGGCCGGCGCGCGGCTGATGCCGCCGAAGGGGCCCCGCCGCTGAGGGACGACGGTCACGGGACTGGCACACTGTCGCGCATGACGACGCCCGCCCCCTCGACGTCAGCTCCCGCCGCTCCGCAGGTTGGCGAGCTCGCGCCCGACTTCACCCTCGTCGACCAGCACGGCGTCGATGTCACGCTGTCCTCGGTGCGCGGGCACCGGTTCGCTGCCGTCGTGTTCTACCCGTTTGCCTTCTCCGGGCTCTGCACCGGCGAGCTGCGCGAGATCAGGGACGGGCTCGAGGACTTCCAGGACGGCGACATCCAGGTCTTCACGATCTCCTGCGACTCGATGTACTCGTTGCGCGCCTGGGCGGATGCGGAGGGCCACTTCTTCCCCCTGCTGAGCGACCACTGGCCGCACGGTGAGGTGACCCGTCGCTACGGGGTCTTCAACGAGGATCAGGGCGCGGCCCTTCGTGCGACCTTCCTCATCGACCGCGACGGCCGGGTGGCGTGGCAGGAGGTGAGGGGTCCGGGGGACGCCCGCGACTTCGTCGCCTACCGGGCGGCTCTCAGCGAGCTCCGTCAGGCCTCGCCGGCTCCCCAGTAGCCCGCCCGCACACCTGTCCGTATGCCGCTGGGCTCGGTCCCACGACTCCATGCCCTTCGGGGTGGGCGCGGTCAGTGGCTCGCCTCCACTCCCAGGTAGGCCTCGACGATCTTCGGGTCGGCGAGGAGGTCGGCCGCGGGTCCGGAGTGCACGACCTCGCCGGTCTGCAGGACGTAACCGTGGTCGGCGGCACGCAGGGCTCGTCGCGCGTTCTGCTCCACGAGGACGATCGTCGTGCCGGTGGCGCGGATCTCGTCGATGACGCGGAAGACCTCGTCGACCACTTTGGGGGCCAGCCCCATCGACGGCTCGTCCAGCAGCAGCACCTTGGGACGCGCCACGAGGGCCCGGGCGATGGCGAGCATCTGCTGCTCCCCGCCGGAGAGGGAGCCGGCCGGCAGGTGGCGGCGCTCACCCAGCACCGGGAAGCGCTCGTAGGTCTGGGTGAGCGCCTCCGCCGAGGCGCCGCCGACGTGCCAGCCGCCGAGGTGGAGGTTCTCCTCGATGGTCAGCGTGCCGAGGATCTGTCGTCCCTCGGGCACCTGGACCAGGCCCTGGCCGACGAGTCGGTGCGACGGGGTGCGGGTGATGTCCTTGCCCTCGAACGTGATTCGACCGGACTTGGGTCGGAGCAGTCCTGAGATGGCGTTGATGATGGACGACTTGCCGGCGCCGTTGGCGCCGACGAGCGTGACGAGCGCG
>NZ_JAPFQL010000067.1 GCF_028446585.1 Intrasporangium calvum | reverse complement strand
CAACCACCCGAACACTACGAGCAGCCAGCCACACCCCACCACGAGGTAAAACATTGGCATCGATTTTTGACACGCTGTTGAGTTCTCAAGAATCGGACACACACCATCAACCAGCTCACCGAGCCAGCCTCCGGGGCAACCCTTCTAGTCTGCCGCGCGTCTGCTTGGGAGTCAAATCCGTGACCGCCTCTTGGAGGCGCCGGTCCCGACTCGCTTGGTTTCCCTTGCGGCAGTGAGAACATTACACGTGCCCCGGCGGATCTCCTAATCCGCCCGTCCGGGACCCTCCACATGGCACCTGACCTGCGGAAACGTCCTTGAGGGCCGACTTTGGCCAGAGCCTCGACCGCCCCGATCGGAGCCCCCGTGGACGGCCCTCAGGCGATGCGTTCGATGACGATCGGAGGCAGGTCGGGCCGGGACCCCTCGGGCGCGATGGTGAAGGCACCCTCGAGCGCCTCGATCGCCCGGCCGAAACGTTCCGGTGTGTCGGTGTGCAGGGTCAGCAGCGGGTCGCCGCCGCGCACCACGGCACCGGGCTTGTAGTGGATCTCCACGCCGGCGGCGGCTTGGACGGGATCCTCCTTGCGGGCCCGTCCCGCACCGAGGCGCCACGCGGCGACCCCCACGGCAAGCGCGTCGAGCTCCACGAGCACGCCATCCGCAGGAGCGAGGACCTGGTGGGTCTCCTTGGCCGTCGGCAGCGGAGCATCGGGATCGCCGCCCTGGGCCCGGATCATCCGACGCCACACGTCCACCGCTCGACCGTCGGCCAAGGCATCCGCAGGGTCGACGTCCTCCAGACCTGCGGCCGAAACCATCTCCCGGGCGAGCGCAACGGTGAGCTCGACGACGTCCTCCGGCCCGCCGCCTTGCAGGACCTCGACCGACTCACGGACCTCGAGCGCGTTGCCGGCGGTCAGCCCGAGCGGTGTGGCCATGTTGGTCAACAGGGCCACCGTCCTCACGCCGGCCTCCGTGCCCAGCCGGACCATCGTCTCGGCCAGCTCCCGCGCCTGGTCGAGCTCCTTCATGAAGGCGCCCGAGCCCACCTTGACGTCGAGCACCAGCGACCCCGTCCCCTCCGCGATCTTCTTGCTCATGATCGAGGAGGCGATGAGTGGCACGCATGAAACGGTGGCCGTGACGTCACGCAGGGCGTAGAGCTTCTTGTCGGCCGGCGCCAACCCGGAGCCGGCGGCGCAGATGACGGCACCGACGTCCTCGAGCTGGCGCATCATCTCGTCGTTGGTCAGCGAGGCTCTCCACCCGGGGATCGACTCGAGCTTGTCGAGGGTGCCCCCGGTGTGGCCGAGCCCGCGGCCGGACAGCTGCGGCACCGCCACGCCGCAGGCCGCGACCAGAGGCGCGAGCGGCAGCGTGATCTTGTCTCCCACTCCCCCGGTGGAGTGCTTGTCGCTCGTCGGCCGCGAGAGGCCCGAGAAGTCGAGTCGCTCGCCGGAGCGGATCATCGCGTCGGTCCACCTGGCGATCTCCTCGCCGGTCATGCCGTTGAGGTAGATCGCCATCGCAAGGGCGGCCATCTGCTCCTCGGCGACCACCCCCCGGGTGTAGGCGTCGATCACCCAGTCGATCTGCTCGTCCGCCAGCCGCCCGCGGTCGCGCTTGGTGGCGATGACGTCAACGGCGTCGAAGGCCTCGGTCGCGTCGTTCATGGCAACGATCCCCCAGCGATCAGGTCGTCGATGCCGAAGGCCTGTGGGAGGACCTCGCGCATCGTCATCGGGCCTTCCGGTGTCATGAGGGCGCACTCCGGGCCACCGTTCTCCCAGAGCAGCTGGCGGCATCGGCCACACGGCATGAGTGCCTGACCGTCGCCACCGACGCAGAACACGGCGACGAGCCGCCCGCCGCCGGTGGCGTGCAGCTCCGACACCAGGCCGCACTCGGCACAGAGTCCGACCCCGTAGGCGGCATTCTCGACGTTGCAGCCGGCGACGACCCGCCCGTCGTCGACCAGACCCGCCACCCCGACCGGGAAGTGGGAGTAGGGGACGTAGGCCCGCCCCATCAGCTCCACCGCGCGCTGGCGCAGTGACTCCCAGTCGATGCCGTATGCCGCTGGGCTCGCTCCCGGGTCGACCTCGCTCACGAGGCCTCCCCCTTCCGATAGACCACTCCGTCGGCCTTGGGCATGCGTAGCCGTTGCGAGGCGAAGGCCAGGACGATGAGGGTCGCGAGGTAGGGCGTCATACCGGTCAGCTCGCGCGGGAAGATCGACGTCAGCGCGAACCAGGCGAACACCCCGACGGCGATCAGCACGCTGACCAGCCCGACGACCCGCTTCCCCTGCCTGCGGCGCCAGAGCGCCCAGACCCCCCAGAGCAGGAGGAACACCGAGAAGGGCAGCAGGAACGCATGGATGACGTCTCCGCCGCCCCGCAGGTAGATGGCGTCGCTGTAGCCGAAGAGGCCGGCTCCGGCGGCCAGGCCGCCGGGGCGCCAGTTGCCGAAGATCATGGCGGCGAGGCCGATGTAGCCGCGGCCGCCGGTCTGGCCCTCGCGGTAGAGGTTGGAGGCCACCATCGCGAGGAAGCCGCCGCCCAGGCCGGCGAGCCCGCCGGAGACGAGCACGGCGATGAACTTGTAGCGGTAGACGTTGACGCCGAGCGTCTCCGCCGCCGTCGGCGACTCGCCACACGAACGCAGGCGCAGACCGAACGACGTGCGCCAGATGATCCACCACGACAGGACCATGAGCGCAACCACCAGCACGGTGACCACCGAGAGGTTGGTGACCAGCGCCCGGAGCACGCTCGCGACGTCGGCGACGAGGAACGTGCGGCCTCTCTCGATCTCACCGAGCCAGTCTGAGAGCCCACCGATCGTGATCCGGGGCAGCTCGGGAAGGCTGGGCGACTGTGTGCCGCCCGTCGCCTCGAAGGTGCGAACCGCGAGGTAGGACGCGGCCCCCAGACCGAGCAGGTTGATGGCGACACCCGAGATGATGTGGTCGACACCGAAGACGACCGTGGCGAGGGCGTGGACGGCACCGCCGACCGCACCCATGAGGATGGCCCCGAGCAGCCCGGCCCAGGGGCCGTAGTTGGAGGCGAAGAACGCGGCCCCCCACGTGCCGAGGATCATCATTCCCTCGAGCCCGATGTTGACGACGCCGGCCCGCTCCGACCAGAGGCCGCCGAGACCGGCGAGCGCGATGGGTGCCGCCAGCGCCAGCGCGGCGGCGAGCGCCCCTGAGGAGTCGATGTCGTGGGCGCCGGTGATGACTCGGGTCAGCGAGATGACGACGAGGCCGAGAGTCGCGAGGACGATGAGCCGACGCCAGCCGACGAGGGACGAGTACCAGCCGAGCGGTCGTCGGGACGGCGGGCTGGTCGGCTCGGTCTGGGTGACGAGCTGGCTCATGCCGGAGCCCCTTCCTTGACGGTTGCGGCCTGCTCCGCAAGGGCCTGGGCGACCCGTCGCTGCTCGATCCGCACGTTGAGGCGGCGGATGACTTCGTAGGCGATGACGACGGAGAGGACGATGACGCCCTGGATGATCAGCACGAGCCGGTCACTGACGCCGGCCGTGATCTGGAGCGCGTTGGACTGCTGGTCGAGGAAGGCCCAGAGGAAGGCGGCGAAGACGATGCCGACCGGGTGGTTCCTGCCCAGCAGGGCGATGGCGATGCCCGCGAACCCGAGACCGGGCTGGAAGGTGGTGCCGTAGGCGTAGTCCTGGCCGAACAGCAGTGGCATGCCGACGAGCCCTGCGACGACCCCGGACAGGATCATGGACAGCAGGACCATTCGCTTGACCTTGACGCCGCTCGCGACGGCCGCCGACTCGGACCGGCCCGTGGCTCGAAGGTCGAACCCGAAGCGGGTCTTGCCGAGGACGAACCAGTAGAGGACGCCAATGAGGACGGCGAGGAACACGAGGCCGTAGACCTCACGCGAGACTCCCGGGATCAACGGCAGCCCGCCGACTCGAGAACCTTCGGGGATCGGCTGCGTGCTGACGATGTTGGACCCGGTCTGCGGCGCGGCCTTGCGCAGCAGGAACGCGACGAGCACGGTGGCGATCGCGTTGAGCATGATCGTGGAGATGACCTCGGACACCCCGCGATAGACCTTCAGCAGGCCCGCGATGCCGGCCCAGAGGCCACCGGCGAGCATGGCGACGACCAGCCCCAGGAGGATGTTGAGGGGGCCGGGGAGCCAGCCCTCGCCGGCGACGACGGCCGCGGCGAACGCGGCGATGCGGTACTGGCCGTCGACGCCGATGTTGAACAGGTTCATCCGGAACCCGATGGCGACGGCCACGGCCGAGATGTAGTAGACGATCGCGGCGTTGATGATGGCCACGATCACTCTGGGCCGCGGCACGGAGAGGATGGTCCCCCAGACCTCGCCGACCGGGTCACCGGCCACCACGAGGATCGTGGAGGTCACGATGACGGCCACGAGGATGGCCAGCACGGGGGCGGACAGGGCGATCCCCATCCGTCGCAGGTCGAAGCGGCGCGTCATCAGGCTGCCCCCTCCGTCGTCGCACCGGTCATGGCGGAACCGAGCTCCTCCTTGGTGACGCTGTCGGGGTCGAACTGCCCCGTCAGCCGTCCGCGCAGGATGACGTGGATCGTGTCGGACAGACCGACCAGCTCCTCGAGGTCGGCGGAGATCAGGAGCACGCCGAGGCCGGCCCGCCGCGCCTGCTTGATGTGGTCCCAGATCGCGGCCTGGGCGCCGACGTCGACGCCGCGGGTCGGGTGGGCCGCGACGAGGACCTTGGGCTCCCGGCGCATCTCGCGGCCGATGATCAGCTTCTGCTGGTTGCCGCCGGAGAGAGAGCCGGCGGTGACGTTGATCGACGGGGTGCGCACGTCGTACTGCTCGACGACCGCCTCCGTCTCCTGACGTGCGGCTGAGCCGTTGACGAGGGAGCCGCCCGGCCCCGTGACGTAGATCGGCTCGGTCTGGTGGCCGAGGATGACGTTCTCCCACAGGGGCGCCTCGAGCAGGAGCCCGTGGCGATGACGGTCGGCCGGGATGTAGCCGATGCCCGCCTCGCGGATCTCCCTGGTCTGCCAGGTCGAGGTGTCGACGTCGCCGAGGAGAATGCGGCCTGCCGTGGGTTCGCGCATCCCCATGATCACCTCGACCAGCTCGTCCTGGCCGTTGCCCTCGACACCGGCGATGCCGACGATCTCGCCCGAGTGGATGGTGAGGTTGATGTCGGTGAGCAGGGGGCGCCCGCCGAGCGGGTTTTCGAGTGAGGTCGCCTCCACGGTGAGGAGCGGCACGTCGGTCACGGTCGACTCCTCGGTGCTCGGCGAGGGCAGCTCCGACCCGACCATCAGCTCGGCGAGGTCGCGTGCGCTGACATCCTGGGGACTCACCTCGGCCACCGTGGTGCCACGGCGGACCACCGTGATCGCGTCCGCGACCCGGAGCACCTCGTCGAGCTTGTGCGAGATGAAGATGACGGTCAGGCCCTCGGCCTTGAGCTCGCGGAGGTTGTCGAAGAGCTCGTCGACCTCTTGCGGCACGAGCACGGCCGTCGGCTCGTCGAGGATGATGATCCGCGCTCCGCGGTAGAGCACCTTGAGGATCTCCACCCGCTGCTGCGCCCCGACTCCGAGGTGCTCGACGAGGGCGTCCGGCTCGATGTCCAGGCCGTAGGCGTCCGAGATCTCCTTGATCTTGCGGCGAGCGCCGTCACCGATGCCGTGCAACCCCTCGGCGCCCAGCACGACGTTCTCGAGGACGGTGAAGTTGTCGGCGAGCTGGAAGTGCTGGAACACCATCCCGATGCCGGCCTCGATGGCGTCGGCCGGCGACTTGAGCTGTCGCACCCGGCCCTCGACCGCGATGCTGCCCTCGTCGGGCTGCTGGACGCCGTAGAGGATCTTCATCAGCGTCGACTTGCCGGCGCCGTTCTCGCCCACGATGGCGTGCACCGTGCCGCGGTGGACGGTCAGCTCGATGTCCTTGTTGGCGACGACGCCGGGGAACCGCTTGGTGATGCCGTGCAGCTCGACGACCGGCTCACCCCGTCGCATTCCGGAGGCTCCGGCGCCGGGGGGCTCCACTCCTCGATCCGGGCCGCGGTCCGGTGGGACGGTGGCGGCTGGGTCAGTGGGGACGATGACGCACGCTCCTCATCAGGGCCCTTGCATGCGGGCGAGACAGAAATGGACCACCGCATTGAACGTACACAGTGATGCGGGGGCAGGGTAAGGAAAGGCCCGGACGACGCTCGGCGCGTCGTCCGGGCCGTGACCTTCAACCGGCTGGTCTGCGCGACTCAGGGAGTCGTGGGGACCGTGATCTCGCCGGAGATGATCTTCTGCTTGAACTCGTCGAGCTGCGCCTTGATGTCGTCGATCTTGCCGCCCGTCGTGGAGTAGTCCACGCCGCCGGCCTCGAGGTCGAACGACTTCTCGCCTGCGGCGAACTTGTCGTCCGAGATCGACTTGATGAAGTCGTAGACACCGACGTCGACCTTCTTGATCATCGACGTGAGGATGACGTCGCGGACGGCCTCGTCAGCCGTGAGGGCCTGGTCGGAGTCGACGCCGATGGCCAGCTTGTTGGCCGCCTTGGCAGCCTGGAAGACGCCACCGCCGGAGCCGCCGGCAGCGTGGTAGACGATGTCGGCGTTGGCCTGGTACATGCCCTCGGCTGCGGCCTTGCCCTTGGCGACGTCGCCGAAGCCGGAGAAGTCCGGCGGCTGCGTGAGGTACTGGACCTTGATCTCGATGTCGGGCTTGACGGCCTTGGCGCCCGCGATGTAGCCGGCCTCGAACTTCTTGATGAGGGGCGTCTCGACGCCGCCGACGAAGCCGATCACGTTGGTCTTGGTCTTGAGCGCCGCCGCCGCACCGACGAGGAAGGAGCCCTCGTGCTCGGCGAACGTGACGTTCTCGATGTTGGCGCCCTTGGCGTCCGTGGAGTCGATGAGCGCGAACTTGACGTCGGGGTTCTCCGCCGCGACCTTCGCCACCGACTGTGCGTAGGCGAAGCCCACTGCAACGATGTTCGTGTAGTCAGCGTCGATCAGCTGCTGCAGCCGCTCCTCGCGGGCGGACTCTGCCTCGCCGTTCTGGGCGACGGCTTCCTTGCTGTCGATGTTGAGCTCGGCCTTGGCCTTGTCGAGACCCGCAGCTGCGGCGTCGTTGAAGGACTGGTCGCCGCGACCGCCGACGTCGTAGGCCATCCCGACCTTGATCTGCTCACCGGCGGCAGGGGCGCCGGTGCCGGTCCCGCCGGCTCCCGGAGTGGTGTCCGGGGTCTCGCTGCTGCCGCAGGCGGCAAGTCCGAGTGCAGCAGCGGCGATGACTGCTGCGACCTTGGTTGCGTGACGCAAGGGTTGCTCCTTCACTCGTCGGACCGACGACGACATCGGCCCTGATTCCCGCACTGTAGACCTGCTGCCGGACGTGAACGGAAGTGGTCGGGGAAACTCGCCGCAAGTGTTACCTATCCGCGACCCGGCCTCGACGACGCCTGAACGGCGCGCGTGATCGACCTCACTACTGGGGAGTAGCCCCCTGGCCGGCAACGGGCCGGGAGAGCAGGTGGTGCGCCGCGGAGGAGAGCACACACCCGGCGAGGGTGGCCGCGCCGACGGCGATGGCGCCCTCGTCGATGACGAGGTCGCCCCGGTGCAGGTCGTAGGTCGGTCCGTCGGGGCGCCGGGTGCCCAGACGGGCCATCGCCCCGGGGACGTGCGTCAGGTACCAGGCGAAGTCCTCGCCCCCGAGGGACTGCGGGGTGGCGGCCACGGTCGCGCCGGCGCCGACGACCGCAGCCGTGAACGCGTCGATGCAGGACGCGTCGTTGACGACCGGCGGGACACCCTTGGTGATGGTGACGTCCGCGGCCACGGCGTAGGGGGCGACGACGGCGTGGACCACCTCGTCGAGCAGCTTCTCCACGCCGTCCCAGGTCTCGACGTCCAGCATCCGCAGGGTGCCGGTGGCCTTGCCCGTGGCCGGGATGACGTTGTGCGCTCCCCCGGTGTGGATCGCGCCCCAGACGAGGGACGCCGCGGCCCGCGGGTCGAGCCGTCGGGACAGCGCCGCCGGCACGTCCGTGACGACCTTCGCGAGCGCGTAGGTGAGGTCCTGCGTCAGGTGCGGACGCGAGGTGTGGCCGCCACGCCCGGTCAGGCTGACCTCGATCTGGTCGGCCGCGGCCGTGATCGGCCCGACACGGAGGCCCACGTGCCCGACGTCGAGGCTCGGGTCACAGTGGAGGGCGAAGATGCGGTCGACGCCGACGATCCCGTCCTGGGCGACGACGTCCTCGGCGCCTCCGGGCATCAGCTCCTCGGCAGGCTGGAACACGAGGCGAGCGCCGACCCCGTGGTCGCGCAGCCGCCCCTCCACCGCCTTGAGCGCCAACGCCGCGCCGAGCAGGGCGGTCGTGTGGACGTCGTGCCCGCAGGCGTGGCTGACCCCGTCGGTGCAGGACGCGAACTCGAGCTCGGTCTGCTCGCGGATCGGCAGCGCGTCGAGGTCCGCGCGCAGGCCGATGCGGATCGTCGGCTCGGGGGCGCCGAGGTCGGCGACGAGCCCGGTCCCCTGCAGCGTGCGGACGGCGATCCCGGCCGCCTGGAGTCGCTCCGCCACGAGCCGGGTCGTGCGCACCTCTGCCCGGCCGAGCTCCGGGTGTCGGTGCAGGTCCCGCCGGAAGTCGATGAGCTCAGCCTCGGTCTCGGTCACGACACGGGAGATCTCGTCGAAGAGCGGGGACATGGTCACGAGCACGAGAGTCTACCGAGAGGATGTCCGGGTCCCGACCGCCGCCGAAGGAGCCCGCATGCCTCAGCTGGCCGCCCTCGTCGAACTCGTCGACCGCGCCCTGCCCTTCGTGACCCTCACGATGGAGTCCTCCCCGGCGACCACGTGGGTCGCCGACATCACCGCTCAGACCGGCGCCGGACAGGATCCGCTCGCGACCTGGCGCCGCGCGTTGGCCGCCCGCCAGGGGTCGGAGGAACGCCCGCACGTCGCCGCCGCCTTCGTCCTCCAGTGGTGGTGCGAAGTGGCGGCCACCCCGCTGGCGTATGCCGCTGAGCTGGCTTCCGTGGTCCTCCTGCCCTCCCCCGCGGGGCTGGGTTTCGAGCTCGCACCGGGGCTGCACCCCGCCCGCCTGGTGCTGCACCCCGGCCACGTCGCCGTGGACGAGCCAGCCGACCGCTCGAGGAAGGCTGCGCTGGAAGCGAGCTCAGCGGCATACCGCGAGGTGGTCAGCGAGGTGGTGCGGGACTACGCGCCCGAGGTGAAGATGAGCAGCCGCCAACGGTGGGGCGTCGTCGACGACGTCTGGCGGCTGGCCGCAGCCCGAGCGGCCGGGGCGGCCGCGCCACGCCGCAGGTCGTGCTGCTTCATCGTCGCGCTCCCCGGGATGCGGCCGTGCGCGACCTGCCCGGGTCAGAAGGTCTCGCGCGGCTGGTAGGTGCCCCAGACCTCGCGCAGGGCGTGCGCGACCTCGCCGCCGGTGGCCTTGGCCCGGAGGGCTTCCTTCATCGGATAGAGCACGTTGTCGGTGCCGCGGGCAGCCGCCTGCAGAGCCGACAGGGCAGCCGCAACGGCGTCGTTGTCCCGCTCGGCGCGCAGCCTCGCAAGGCGGTCCCGCTGGTCGGCCTCGATCTGCGGGTCGACGCGCAGCGGCTCGTAGTGGTCCTCCTGGTCGAGCGTGTATCTGTTGACGCCGACCACGGTCCGCTCGCCCTCGTCGATCTCGAGCTGCACGCGGTAGGCGGAGCGCTCGATCTCGGACTTCTGGAAGCCCTGCTCGATCGCAGCCACGGCTCCCCCGCGGTCCTCGACGGCCTGGATCAGCGCGAGCGCCGCCTCCTCGATCTGGTCCGTCATGGACTCGATGACGTAGGAACCGGCGAACGGGTCGACCGTCTTGGTCACGTCCGTCTCGTAGGCGATGACCTGCTGGGTGCGCAGGGCGAGGCGGGCCGCCTTCTCGGTCGGCAGCGCGATGGCCTCGTCGAAGGAGTTCGTGTGCAGGGACTGGGTGCCGCCGAGCACGGCTCCGAGGCCCTGCAGGGCGACGCGGACGAGGTTGACCTCGGGCTGCTGCGCGGTCAGCTGCACCCCGGCGGTCTGCGTGTGGAACCGGAGCATCTGGCTCTTGGGGTTCTGCGCGCCGAACTGCTCCTTCATGATCCTGGCCCAGATCCGCCGAGCGGCGCGGAACTTCGCAACCTCCTCGAGCAGCGTCGTGCGGGCGACGAAGAAGAAGGACAGGCGCGGTGCGAAGTCGTCGACGTCGAGCCCGGCGGCCTGCGCGGCGCGGACGTACTCCATCGCGTTGGCCAGGGTAAAGGCGATCTCCTGCACGGGCGTCGCACCCGCCTCGGCCATGTGGTAGCCGGAGATGGAGATCGTGTTCCAGCGCGGCATCTCCCGGTGGCAGTAGGCGAAGACGTCGGCGATCAGGCGCAGGCTCTCGCGCGGCGGGTAGATGTAGGTGCCGCGGGCGATGTACTCCTTGAGGACGTCGTTCTGGATCGTGCCGGTCAGCTGGTTGCCGGCGACGCCCTGCTCCTCGGCGACGAGCTGATAGAGCAGCAGCAACGTCGAGCCGGGGGCGTTGATCGTCATGGACGTCGAGATCTTGTCCAGCGGCAGGTCGTTGAACAGGGTGCGCATGTCCTCGATCGAGTCGATCGCCACGCCAACCTTGCCGACCTCGCCGTGCGCGATCGGCTCGTCCGAGTCGTAACCCATCTGCGTCGGCAGGTCGAACGCGACGGAGAGGCCACCGGTGCCCGCCTTGACGAGCTGGTGGTAGCGCTCGTTCGACTCCTTGGCGGTGCCGAAACCGGCGTACTGCCGCATCGTCCACGGCTTGCCCGTGTACATCGTCGGGTAGACACCGCGGGTGAACGGGTAGCTGCCGGGCCGGCCGAGCTTGGCCTCCGGGTCGAAGCCCTCCAGGGCCGAGTCGTCGTAGACCGCCTCGATGGGCAGGTCGGACTCGGAGCGCGCGCCAGTGCTGTCAGCCATGTGCCAGAGGGTAGTGGGGTCGCCCGTCGCGCTGACGGGTGCGGGCGCCGAACGTAGTCGACGTCACGCGGACGTCTCGCGGGTCGGGCAGCCCTTCCACCTCTGCCGTATGCCGCTGGGCCGGCTCCCCGGGTCAAACGTCCTTGCCTGCCCCGGCCTGTCGGGCCAAGGTGAGGACATGGCGGTGATCGAGGTCCGCGACCTCCACAAGTCCTTCGGCCGCACGGTCGCCCTCGACGGCCTCGACCTCAACGTCGAGCGCGGGGAGATCCACGGTTTCCTCGGCCCCAACGGCGCCGGCAAGTCGACGACACTCCGGATCCTGCTCGGTCTGGTGCGCGCCGACGGCGGGTCGGCCACCGTGCTCGACGGGGATCCCTGGCACGACGTCGAGACGCTGCACCGCCGGCTCGCCTACGTGCCGGGGGACGTCGTGCTCTGGCCCAACCTCACCGGCGGCGAGGTCATCGACCTGCTCGGCTCGCTCCGCGGCGGCCTCAACGAGACCCGGCTCGCGGAGCTGCTCGATCGTTTCCAGCTCGACCCGACGAAGAAGGGACGCTCCTACTCGAAGGGCAACCGGCAGAAGGTCGCCCTCGTCGCAGCCCTCGCGTCGGACGTGGAGCTGCTCCTCCTCGACGAGCCGAGCTCCGGCCTCGACCCGCTGATGGACGCGGAGTTCCGCCGGTGCGTCCGGGACTTCACGGCGAACGGCGGCACCGTGCTCCTGTCGAGCCACATCCTCAGCGAGGTCGAGGCACTCGGCGACCGGGTCAGCATCATCCGCGCCGGGCGCAACGTCGAGTCGGGGGCCATCGACGAGCTGCGGCGGCGCTCACGGACCACGGTCGAGGCGACCCTCGAGACGCCCGTCGACCCTGCCGAGCTGCTGTCCGCGCCGGGCGTGACTGACGTCGTGGTGGCGGGCGATCGCGTCACCTGCGCCGTCGAGACCGCCCACCTCGGGGAGCTGCTCGCGCGGCTCGGCGGCCACGGCATCACCGGGCTGACGAGCCAGCCACCGACGCTCGAGGACCTCTTCATGGACCAGTACCGCGACGAACACCGCGACGAACACCGCGACGAACACCGGGGCGAACACCGGGGCGGCGAGGCGACGGTGGGCCGTCGATGACCGGACTGGCCGGAACCGGGACCCTGCTGCGACTGGCACTGCGCAGGGACCGCGTGCTGCTGCCCACGAGCATCCTCGCCGTCGTCGGCCTCGTGACCGCCGCAGCGCGGGCCACGATCGACCTCTATCCCGACGCCGGCCTGGCCGTCGCCGCGATGGCGGAGGCGCTGTCCAATCCGGCAGTCGTCGCGCTCTACGGTCCCATCTCGGACCCCTCTTCGTTGGACTCGCTGGCGACCTTCAAGACGGTGCTGCTCGGCGCCGTCTTCCTGGTGCTCCTGGTCTACGTGGTGGTCCGACGGCACACCCGGACCGAGGAGGAAGAGGGCCGGCTCGAGCTGCTCGGCGGCGGCGTCGTGGGCCGGCGGGCCCCGCTCGCAGCGGCCGTGGTCCTCGCCACGGCCGCCGTGCTCATCACGACCCTGCTCGTGACTGCCGCCTCGGTGCAGGTGGGGCTCGACGATCGCGGGTCGGTGGCCCTGGGTGTCGCCTGGGCCACGGCGGGGCTGACGTGGGTCGGGGTCACCGCGGTCGCCGCCCAGCTCTCCGGGACCGCCCGCGGTGCGGCCGGCTTCGCCCTCGGCACGCTCGCCCTCGCCTACGTCGTCCGGGTCATCGGCGACGGCGCCGCGGAGGGCAGTCCAGCCAGGCTGCTCAGCTGGCTCTCGCCGTTGGGCTGGGTCGTGAAGGTGCAGGCCTACGGCGCCAACCGGCTCTGGGTCGGCGTCCTCGGCGTCGCCGCCTACGTCATCCTCGTCGCCCTCGCCTTCGTGCTGCTCGAACGCCGCGACCTCGGAGCGGGGATCCTCGCCAGCCGAACCGGTCCGGCCCGCGGTCGCCTGCACAGCGTCGGCGCCCTCGCCCGACGGCTGGCGACGGGGACCGTGGCCGGGTGGGTGATCGGCGTCTCCGTGCTCGCCACCGTCATGGCCTCCGTCGCCCCCAACGTCGAGACCTTCCTCAGCGGCTCGGACATCAAGGACCTGCTGACCCGCTTCGGGGGATCGGCCGGGACCCTCATCGACACCTTCTTCGCCACCGAGCTCGGGTTCGCCGGCGTCGCCGTGTCGGCACTGGGGATCGCCCTCATCCTGCGGCTCCGATCCGAGGAGACCGCGGGCCGGACCGAGCCCGTGCTGGCCACCCGCACCACCCGGATCCGCTGGGCGCTCAGCCACCTGCTCGTCGCCCTGGCGGCCACCGCGCTCGTCCTGGCCGTCATGGGCCTCGTCCTCGGCGTCGTGCGCGGTGGCCAGGTCGACGATGTGCCCGGCGAGGTCGCGAGCCTCGGTGGCGCGGCCCTGTCCCGGCTGCCCGCGGTCTGGGTCTGTCTCGGGGTGGCCCTGGCCTTCGTCGGGCTCGCACCGCGGTGGACCGGCTTCGCCTGGGGCGTGCTCCTGACGTTCTTCGCGCTCGGGGAGTTCGGCGAGCTGTTGGAGCTCCCGGACTGGCTGGTGCAGCTCTCCCCCTTCGCCCACCTGCCGACGCTGCCCGGGGGCCAGCCGGAGTGGGCACCCCTGGTGTGGCTCACCCTCGTGGCCGCAGCGCTCGTCGGCGCGGGCCTCTACGGGATCCGCAGGCGCGACATCGGCTGAGCCGGCGCGTGGGTCGGGCCGCTACGGTTACCGCCATGACCACGATGGACGACTTCTGGGCCGTCATCCCGGCGGGTGGCGCAGGGACCAGGCTGTGGCCGCTGTCCCGCCGCACCTCCCCCAAGTTCCTGCACGACCTGACCGGGTCGGGGCAGTCCCTGCTCCGGGCCACCTGGGAGCGCCTGTCGGGGCTCGCCGGCGACCGCATCATGGTCGTCACCGGACAGCCGCACGCCGACGCCGTCCGCGCCCAGCTGCCGATGCTCCATCTCGACGCCGTCGTGGCCGAGCCGAGCCCGCGGGACTCGATGCCGGCCATCGGGCTCGCTGCGGCCATCCTCGAGCGGCGCGATCCGGAGGCCGTTCTCGGCTCGTTCGCCGCCGACCACGTCATCACCGAGGTCGACGCGTTCGCCTCTGCGGTGCGCGAGGCCGTCGTCCTGGCTCGACAGGGCGATCTCGTCACCATCGGGGTCGAGCCGACCCACGCCGCAACCGGGTTCGGTTACATCCGCGAGGGAGAACCACTGGGTGTGGCGGGGGCCGAGTCCGGCCGACGCGTCCGCGAGTTCGTCGAGAAGCCGGACGCCGCCACCGCTCAGCAGTACGTCGACTCGGGCGAGTTCCGCTGGAACGCAGGAATGTTCGTGGTCGGCGCCACGACCCTCCTCGAGCTCCTTGCCGAGACCCACCCTGATCTCACCGCCAACCTGCGCATCATCGCCAGCGACCCGCGGCGGATGCACGACCTCTGGCCCACCCTGCCCAAGGTCGCCATCGACCATGCCGTCGCCGAGCCGGCGGCCGCCGCAGGCCGCGTGGCCATGGTGCCCGCCTCGTTCGGCTGGAACGACATCGGCGACTTCGCTTCTCTGGCAACGATCCTCGCCGAGGCTGACGGCGCCCCGCCGTTGCGCGTCATCGCTGGTGAGGACGACGTCGTGGCCATCGACTCCACCGGGCTCGTCGCTGCGGACAGCGGGCGAACAGTGGCCGTCGTCGGGCTCGACGACATCGTCGTCATCGACACGGCTGACGCATTGCTCGTGACGACGATGGCGAGGTCGCAGGACGTCAAGAAGGTCGTCGAGGAGCTCCAGCAGCGAGGTCGCACCGACCTCACCTGACGGGGCGACCCGACGGCTCGCTCAGTCGCGCCCGTAGATGTCGCGGGTGTAGACCTTGTCGGCGACGTCCGCCAGGTCGTCCGAGTGCCGGTTGGCGACGATGACGTCGGCCTCGGCCTTGAAGGCGTCCAGGTCCCGCACGACGCGCGAACGGTAGAAGTCGTCGGTCTCCAGGGACGGCTCGTAGACGATGACCTCGACGCCCTTGGCCTTGATTCGCTTCATGATCCCCTGGATGCTCGAGCTGCGGAAGTTGTCCGAGCCCTCCTTCATGACGAGGCGGTACATCCCGACCACCTTCGGCTCCCGGCGCAGGATGTCCCGCGCGATGAAGTCCTTGCGGGTCGTGTTGGAGTCGACGATCGAGCGGATCAAGGTCTGCGGCACCTGGTCGTAGTTGGCCAGCAGCTGCTTGGTGTCCTTGGGCAGGCAGTAGCCGCCGTAGCCGAAGGACGGGTTGTTGTAGTGCGAACCGATGCGCGGGTCGAGACCCACGCCCTCGATGATCGCCTTCGCGTCGAGCCCGTGCATCGCCGCATACGTGTCGAGCTCGTTGAAGTAGGCCACGCGCATCGCGAGGTAGGTGTTGGCGAAGAGCTTGGTCGCCTCGGCCTCGGTCGGGTGGGTCAGCAGGACGGGGATGTCCGTGTCCTCGGCGCCCTCGACGAGCAGGTCGGCGAACTGCTTCGCCTCGGCGGACAGATCACCGACGATGATCCGACTCGGGTGCAGGTTGTCCCACAGCGCGCGCCCCTCCCGGAGGAACTCCGGCGAGAAGATGATCCGCGCGCCCGGGTGCTCCTTGCGAAGACGCTCGGTGAAGCCGACCGGGACGGTCGACTTGATCACGACCGCAGCGGCGGGGGCGAGGCTGCGGACGTCGGCGATGACGGACTCGACGGACTTCGTGTTGAAGTAGTTGGTCGCCGGGTCGTAGTCCGTGGGCGTGGCCACGACGACGAACGACGCACCTGCGTAGGCGTCCGCCGGGTCCACGGTGGCGCGCAGGTCCAGCTCCCGCTCGGCGAGGTACTGCTCGAGCTCGGCATCGACGATCGGTGAGCGCCGGTCGTTGACCAGCCCGACCCGATGGGCGTCCAGGTCCAGGGCCACCACCTCGTTGTGCTGGGCGAGGATGACGGCGTTGGAGAGGCCCACGTAACCGAGGCCGGCGACTGCGATCTTCACACCGGACACCTTAGACGGTGGGTGACGCAGGGGCACCCGGGCGCGAGGGCAGCGGGAGCGAGCCCAGCGGCATACGGCCGGGTGAACTGACGTCACCAGAGCGTCACGCAACTGACCCCGTGACGTCGCCCCCGCCTCACCTGCCCTCGGGACGGTGGAGAGGTGCGAGTCGCGATCGTCACCGAGTCGTTCCTGCCGAGCCTCAACGGTGTGACCACCAGCGTCTGCCACGTGGCCGACCACCTCCGCGCCCGCGGGCACGACGTCCTGATCATCGCGCCGCGCGCCAGAGAGACGACGCCCGACACCTACCACGGGATCCCGGTGCACCGGATCACCTCGCTGCCGTTCCGGCAGTTCGACGTCGGCCTGCCGAGCGGCGAGATCGAGGACATCCTCGCCGAGGCCGGACCCGACGTGGTCCACGTGGCCAGCCCGTTCGTCATCGGCGCCCGCGGCCTGCGCGCCGCGGCTCGCCTCGACCTGCCGACCGTCGCGATCTTCCAGACGGACATGGCCGGCTACGTGCGGCAGCACACGCCGGGCTCGGCCGGCAACGCGACGGCCAGGACGACGTGGCGCTGGATCCGGCGCATCCACTCGTGGGCCGACCTCACTCTCGCGCCCTCGACAGAGGCGCTCGCCGACCTGCGTGCCCACGGCGTCCCCCGCACCCAGCTGTGGGGACGCGGCGTGGACACCTCCCTCTACTCCCCCGCCTGGCGCGCCGACGCGCTGACCCGCGCATTGCGGAGAGAGCTCGCCCCCGACGGCGAGCGCCTCATCGGCTACGTCGGTCGCCTGGCTCCGGAGAAGGAGCTCGAGCGTCTCGCCGAGCTCGCCGACGTGCCGCACAGCCGGCTCGTCATCGTGGGCGACGGCCCGTCACGGCTGGCCGTGGGCGAATTGCTCACCGAGGCCGTCGCGACGTCGCCCGGGCGGCCCAACCGCCCACCGGTCTTCCTCGGGCCGCGGCAGGGAGAGGAACTGGCGCGGGCCTACGCCGCGCTCGACCTCTTCGTCCACACCGGCACGAGGGAGACGTTCGGCCAGACGATCCAGGAAGCGGGCGCCTCGGGGTTGGCCGTCGTCGCGCCACGCGCGGGCGGCCCCATCGACCTCGTGGACGATGGCGTGAACGGCTACCTCTTCGACCCCGGTCCGCCGGGGGCGCTCCGCGAGGCCGTATGCCGCTCACTCTCCTCCCCGGGTCACCTGGCCGAGCTGGGTGGGCAGGGTCTCGAGCGAGTGCGCGAGCGGTCGTGGGGCGCAGTGGTCGACCGCCTCGTGGAGCACTACGAGACGGTGGCCGAGCAGCGCCTCGCCGTGGCTGCCTGAGTGGTGGAAATTGTCACACTCGCGCGTTTACCGGCGGGTAGGATTCTGGCGGCTGGGGCGCGGCGATATGGTGCCCCCCGTGGCCACCAACACTCTCCCAAGGACGGGACCCGCCTCGGCGCGCCGCACGACTGTGTTCCTCAAGATGGTCATGGCCGTGTCCGGTGCGCTCTTCGTGCTCTACGTCCTCCTGCACATGTACGGCAACCTCAAGATCTTCTCCGGTGTCGAGGCCTTCGACCACTACGCCGAGAGCCTGCGGACCCTCTTGACCCCGATCCTCCCGGTCGGTGGCGTCCTCTGGCTGCTCCGCGCCCTGCTCATCGTCTCGGTCGTCGCGCACGTGTGGGCGGCGGCGCAGCTGTGGCGCCGAGCCAACGGCGCCCGCAGCAACCGTTACTTCGCCAAGGAGGCCGCGCGCGCCGCGCTGACGTCCAAGGCGATGCGCTGGGGCGGCATCGCCCTGCTGCTCTTCGTCATCTGGCACCTGCTCCAGTTCACGATCGTCAAGTTCAACGTCGGTCCGGACGCCGCCGCGGGCAACAGCGTGGGCGCCCTGGTCATCAGCAGCTTCCAGGTGTGGTGGGTCGCGCTCATCTACCTGCTCGCCATGATCGCGCTCGGCATGCACCTCTACCACGGTGTCTTCAGCGCCAGCCAGACGCTCGGGTGGTCCACGACGGCCAAGGCGCGGGCCCGCGCCCGGGCGACGGCGACCGTCATCGCCCTCGTGGTGGCCGTCGGCTTCATCCTGCCGCCGCTCGCCATTCTCTTCGGAATCGTCAAGGGGAACTGACCGATGACCCAGCAGACCTCAGGCCTGATCCACGGCCTCTACGCCGAGGGCGATCCGATCCAGGACACCAAGGCACCCGCCGGCCCCATCGCCGACCGGTGGAACACCCGCAAGTTCGAGTCCGCGCTCGTCAACCCGGCCAACCGGCGCAAGCTGTCGGTCATCATCGTCGGCACCGGCCTCGCCGGTGGCGCGGCCGCCGCGACGCTCGGCGAGGCCGGCTACCACGTGAAGTCCTTCTGCTACCAGGACTCGCCGCGCCGCGCCCACTCGATCGCCGCCCAGGGCGGCATCAACGCCGCCAAGAACTACAAGGAGGACGGCGACTCCACGTTCCGTCTCTTCTACGACACGGTCAAGGGCGGTGACTACCGCTCCCGCGAGTCGAACGTCTACCGGCTCGCCGAGGTCAGCGCCAACATCATCGACCAGTGCGTCGCCCAGGGCGTCCCCTTCGCCCGGGAGTACGGCGGCCTCCTCGACAACCGCTCCTTCGGCGGCGTCCAGGTGTCCCGCACGTTCTACGCGCGCGGCCAGACGGGCCAGCAGCTCCTCATCGGCGCCTACCAGGCACTCGAGCGTCAGGTGGCCGCCGGCACCGTCGAGATGTACAGCCGCCACGAGATGCTCGAGGTCATCGTCGCCGACGGGCGGGCCCGCGGCATCATCGCCCGCGACCTCGTGACGGGTGAGGTGGAGACCCACCTCGCCGACGTCGTGGTCCTCGCGACCGGCGGCTACGGCAACGTCTTCTTCCTCTCGACCAACGCGATGGGCTCCAACGTCACGGCGACGTGGCGGGCGCACCGCAAGGGTGCCTACTTCGGCAACCCCTGCTACACGCAGATCCACCCGACGTGCATCCCCGTCGCCGGTGAGCACCAGAGCAAGCTGACGCTGATGTCGGAGTCGCTGCGCAACGACGGTCGGATCTGGGTGCCCAAGCGGGCCGAGGACTGCGACAAGGACCCGCGCGAGATCCCCGAGGAGGACCGCGACTACTACCTGGAGCGGATCTACCCGAGCTTCGGCAACCTGGTCCCCCGCGACATCGCCTCGCGCGCCGCGAAGTACGTCTGCGACGAGGGCCGCGGCGTCGGCCCGAAGGTCGGCGACTTCCGCCGGGGCGTCTACCTCGACTTCACCGACGCGCTGCGCCGGATGAGCAAGGAAGCCGTCGCGGAGAAGTACGGCAACCTGCTCGACATGTACCAGCGGATCACGGGTGAGAACCCCTACGAGGTGCCGATGCGCATCTACCCCGCGGTGCACTACACGATGGGCGGCCTCTGGGTCGACTACGACCTCCAGTCCTCGATCCCGGGTCTCTTCGTCGCGGGTGAGGCGAACTTCAGCGACCACGGCGCCAACCGTCTCGGCGCCTCGGCCCTCATGCAGGGCCTGGCCGACGGCTACTTCGTCCTGCCCAACACGATCCGCGACTACCTCGCCAAGGGCCCGTTCGAGAAGCTGGACGACTCGCACGAGGCCGTCGTCGAGGCCAAGGCCTCCGTCGACGCCCGGATCGCCAAGCTCCTCGAGATCAACGGCGACCGCACGGTCGACTCGTTCCACCGTGAGCTCGGCAACATCATGTGGGAGTACTGCGGCATGGAGCGCACGGAGGAGGGCCTGCTCAAGGCCATCGACCTCATCCGTGCCCTGCGCGACGAGTTCTGGCGCAACGTGCGCGTGCTCGGCGCGGCCGACACCCTCAACCAGAGCCTCGAGAGGGCCGGCCGGGTCGCCGACTTCCTCGAGCTCGGTGAGCTGATGTGCATCGACGCCCTGCACCGCCGCGAGTCCTGCGGTGGGCACTTCCGGGCCGAGAGCCAGACCGAGGACGGCGAGGCGCTGCGTCACGATGACGAGTTCGCCTACGTCGCGGCCTGGGAGTGGGGCGGCGACAACGGCGGCGCCCCGATCCTGCACAAGGAAGACCTCGTCTACGAATTCGTCGAGATGAAGCAGCGGAGCTACAAGTGACCGGTATGAACCTCACCCTCAAGATCTGGCGCCAGGCAGGGCCTCGTGCCAAGGGCGAGATGGTGACCTACCCGGTCACGGACATCTCCCCCGACATGTCGTTCCTCGAGATGCTCGACGTCCTCAACGAGCAGCTCACGGCGCGCGGCGAGGAGCCGATCGCCTTCGACTCGGACTGCCGCGAGGGCATCTGCGGCATGTGCGGCCTGATGATCTCGGGCAAGGCGCACGGCCCCGAGGTGACGACGACGTGCCAGCTGCACATGCGCTCGTTCTCCGACGGTGACGAGATCACCGTGGAGCCGTGGCGCGCCGACGCCTTCCCCGTCATCAAGGACCTCGTCGTCGACCGCGAGGCCTTCGACCGGATCATCCAGGCGGGCGGCTTCATCAGCGCCAACACCGGCGCGGCGCCCGAGGCCCACTCGGTGCCAGTGCCCAAGCCGAAGGCCGACCGCTCGTTCATGGCCGCTGCGTGCATCGGCTGTGGCGCGTGCGTCGCCGCGTGCCCGAACGCCTCGGGCATGCTCTTCCTGGGCGCCAAGATCACGCACCTCGGCGAGCTCCCCCAGGGCCAGCCGGAGCGGGACGCCCGCGTCGTCGCCATGGTCAACCAGCACGACCACGAGGGCTTCGGCGGGTGCACCAACATCGGCGAGTGCTCGCTGGCGTGTCCCAAGGAGATCCCGCAGGACGTGATCAACCAGCTCAACCTGGACCTGCGTCGGGCGCTGACCCACGGCCACTGAGGCTGCCGCAGTCGACGAGGCCCGCCCCCTTCCCGGGGGCGGGCCTTCGTCATGTCGTCGTATGCCGCTGGGCCGGCCCCCTGCCCGACGCTAGGGTGTGCGCCGTGAGCTCGCAGCCGGCACCGACGCGGCGCATCGACTCGATCGATGGGTTGCGGGCCCTGGCGTTCCTCTCGGTGTTCGCCTTTCACACCTGGGAGTTCGCCGGGCGCCCCTACGTCCCGGTGATCTCGTCGGTGGTCGGGCAGAACATCCGGCCGGACTTCTTCGTCGTGCTCACTGGCTTCGTGCTCTACCTGCCGTTCGCACGCGACGGTTCCCGCCTCGACAGCTTCGCGACCCGGTCGTACCTGACGCGCAGGCTCCGTCGGATCGTCCTGCCGTACTACGCCGCTCTCGCGTTCGCCGTCGCGCTGCCGCAGGGGCTGGTCATCCTCATGCGCCTGCTCGGTCGGGACGCCTCGTGGCAGCCCTGGCCGAGTGCTGGCGACCTGGTGAGCCACCTGACCTTCACGCACCTGTTCTTCGTCGACCACTGGGACGGGATCAACGGCAGCCTCTGGACGATGTCGCTCGAGATGCAGCTCTACCTGCTCTTTCCGCTCCTCGTCCTGGCGATCCACCGCTGGGGGGTGCGTGCCCTGCTCGGCGCCATCGTGGTCGCCGTGCTCTTCCGGGTCGGTGTCGCCGTCGCCGTCGACGGGCCGCGATTCCCCGACGAGTTCCTCTGGGGCGCGTCCGGGCTGGGACGGCTCATGGAGTTCGCGGCCGGCATGGGTGCCGCGGTGCTCGCCTTCCGAGCCCGACCCGACCTGGGCCGGCTGAGGACGGCCGGCCTCGCGCTGGGCGCCCTCTGCTCCTACTGGGTCGCCACGGCCCGTTGGCCCATCTCCGAGGTGCTGCCCCTCCGGGAGCTCGGCCTGGGCGCCCTGTTCGCCGCCGTCGTCATCCTGACCCTGCGCACCGGTCTGTCACGGGTCGTCAGTGTGCTGCCGCTGCGCTGGGTCGGCCTCAGAGCTTACAGCCTCTTCCTCGTGCACCAGCCCGTCGCGTGGTACCTCAGCGAGGCCATGACCAAGTTCGGCGGTCTGGAGCAGGGAACCGGGCTGTTGGCCGTCCTGTGGACCGTCGGGCTGGTGGTCGTCGTCGCCGTCGGCCTCGTCCTCTGGCTGACCGTCGAGCAGCCGTGCATCCGGTGGGCCCGTGCGGTGCCGCAGCGCAGACCCGCGCCGCTCGACGCCGTCGGCGCCGAGTCCAGACCCCGCCAAGGAGAACCCGCATGAGCCCGACCTGCGGGGACCGCGTCGGGCCGCGGTCGGTCCGCAGGGCCTCCCGCCGCTCCGCGCCCGTGGCCGCCGCCATGGCGGTGGTCGCGACGCTGGCCGCGGCCCTCGTCGCTGGTGCTGCCGCGCAGGCCTCTGTCGTGCGGCCGTCGGAGGGCCGCACGCCCGCGTGCGAGGAGTGGCAGACGATCACCCAGGTGCCAGTGCCAGGCGTCGCCCGGCCCTCCTCAGGGTCGGCGACAGGCACACCCAAGCCACGCACCACTCCCGTGTGCCGCAACGCGCCACCACGGCCCTTCCCGCAGCCCGCGTGGGCGCCGGAGAGCGTCGTCGGCGGTCCCCGTCTCGCCGCCACCGGAGTCGTCGTCGACCTCCCGCCCGGAGTGGCACCCCCGCCCAAGGTCCGGGACCTCGCCTACGTCGTCGCTGACCTCGACTCGGGTCAGGTCCTCGCCGCCAAGTCTCCGCATGCCTGGCTGCGCCCTGCCAGCACCCTGAAGACGCTGACCGCGCTGACGTTGATCCCGCGCCTGGAGCCCGCGCGCCGCGTCCTGGCCGGGCCCGAGCACGAGGCCGCGAACGGGACCCGGGTTGGCATCCTCGCGGGCAACCGCTACCCGGTCGGCAAGCTCTTCGACGCCCTGCTGCTGACCTCCGCGAACGACGCGGCCTACCTGCTGGCCGACGCGGCCGGCGGCTATGACGCCACGGTGGCCCTGATGAACGAGACCGCCGTCGGTCTGGGTGCGCACGACACCGTCGTCGTCGACCCGAGTGGTCTCGACGAGGAGGGGCAGCGGTCGAGTGCCTATGACCTTGCGCTCGTCGGCCGGGCCGCGATGAGCATCCCGGAGTTCCGTCGCTACGTGGTCAAGCCCCACGTGATGTTCCCGGGCGGGAAGAACAAGGCCACCGGCACCGTCTATCCGGCGTTCCAGATCCAGAACATCAACGACCTGCTCCGGCACTACGCGGGCGCTGTCGGGATCAAGCCGGGCCGCACCAACCGGGCGCAGCACACCTTCATCGGCGCCGCCACCAGAGACGGCCGAACGCTCATCGTGACGCAGCTGGGCAGCACCACCGGTGACTGGGAGGACACCGCCGCACTGCTCGACTGGGGCTTCGCCCACGCCGACGCGGTGGCCCCCGTGGGCGTCCTCGTCGAGCCGGGGCAGGCGCCGCCACCCAGTCGCGCAGCCAGCACCCCCGCGACCCCGTCCACGATGCCCTCGGGCGCCGCGGACGCCGTCGTCGCACCGGCGCCGTCCGCGTCGGGGCCGGCGCCCGGCGGGGCGGCTTCCGGACCCGTCGCCGAACGCACCGCGGCCGGCGTCGCCGCTTGGGCCGTGACGGCGCTCGCCGCCGCCGTCGTGCTGGGCCTGCTCCTGATCGCGCGGCGACACGGGTGGCGGAGGTCCAGCCGGTCGCGTGAGCTGCGCTAGGGTCCCACCGTGCAGCGGCTGACGAAGGTCCCCGCGCCGCTCGTCCCGGCGGCCCTCGGCACCCTGGCGACGCTGCTCTTCGTCCGCGTCACACCACCCGGGCAGCCCTACGACGAGCCGGCCCACTGGTCCAACGTGGTGTTCTACGCGACGCGCCACCGGATGCCCGTTCTCGGCGAGCAGGGGACGCAGTACGAAGCGCAGATGGGCCCTGCGTACTACGCGCTGAGTGCCCTGATCTCCGGCACCCCGGGGGCGGGCACGGACGAAGGTCGCTTCTGGGCCGTCCGGGTCGCCTGGGTCCTGCTGATCCCGCTCCTCGTGGTGCTGACGGCTCAGACCGCCGCCGCGCTCGGAGCCCCACGACGCACGCAGTTCCTCGCCGCTGCGCTCGTCGCCGTCAACCCCCTCATGCTCGCCATGGGCTCGACCGTGCAGAACGACTATCTCGCCATCGTGGCGGCCACCGCCGCAGTGCTCCTCGGCGCCCGCCTGTTGCGTGTGGTGCAGGCCCCGTGGTGGCGGCACGCCCTCCTCGGCGTGGTCATCGGCCTCGCGATCCTCGTCAAGGTGGTCGCCCTGGCCTTACTTGGAGCCGTCCTGCTCACCCACGCGCTGCGCACCGATGCCCCGCTGCGAGATCGCGTCACCCAGGCCGTCGCCACGGCCGTCGGCGTCGCAGCCGCGTCCGGTTGGTGGTTCGTGCGCAACCTGTCCCTCTACGGCGACCTCACCGGCGCCCAGGGGATCGACACGCTCGGGATCTCGTTCCCGCCGATGCGGCTGACGAGTCCGGAGCAGACCATGACCTGGCTCGGATCCATCGTGTCCTACGCCTTCATCCCGGTGGAGTACTACCGCAACACCGTCAACGCCCCGGTCGCCCTCGAGGCGCTCGCCGTCGCGGCAGCCGTGGCGGCGCTGGTCATCGTGGGCCGGGCCCTGCTGCGACGCGGGGCCGCGCGCCCCCCTCTCGCTCGACGGCTCCGCAGCGACCCCGCCCGCCTCCTCGTCGTCTCCGTGCTCGTCATGACCGCCGTGGCCTACCTCGCCTACGCGCTCGCCGTCGCCTGGATCGCGGCGCGGTTGCTCTTCCTCGCCGCACCACTCGCCGCTGTCGCCGTGTCGCTGGCTGCCCGCGACCGAAACGGCACGGCGCTCCTCACTGGCATCCTCACCGCCTTCGTCGTCGTCGACGTCTGGCTGCTGGTGAGCCTGGCTGGCCTGCCGCGGGCGGAGTACTGGATCTTCTGACCGGAGACCCGGTCAGGAGCGACGAGCCCGCCGGAGGGCACCCACTGCCAGTGCCCCCACGGCACCCAGCACGGCACCCGCGAGCGCCGAGACCCGATCACCCGCGCGAGTGGACGCCGCAGCGGGACGGAGCTCAGCGGCATACGACTGGAGGGTTGTCCTCGAGGCCATCGGTGCGCCGCTCGCCTGGTGGTCCGCCTGCTCGTCGGCGAGCCGTGCGACGTCGACGTCGTTGGCCGCCCACGCGGAGGCGAGCAGCACGACGCGAGACATGAGGTTGAGCCAGAAGAGCAGCCCCACGGCCACGGCCACGGCACCGAGCAGCGGGTTCGCGGTGGCTCGCTCGATGAGGACGCCACCGAAGTACTTCATCGCGGTGAGCAGGACGGCCCCGACGATCGCGCCGTTGCGGACATTGGCCCACGGCAATGGCACACCGGACAGCATCCGGATCAGGACGACCATGAGCAGCGAGTCGAAGACGACGCCGATGAGCAGGCCGACGACGGTGATGAGCACGGCGTTGCCGCCGACGCCGACCCAACCGGCGATCTGTACCGCGAGGCCGCCCACCACGCTCGTCATGATCGCCGAGAGGGCGATCCCGAGCCCGAGCGTCAGCAGGACGCCGAGGTCGCGCAGCTTGGAGGTCAGGAAGTTGCCGGGGCTCGCGTCGAGGCCGAAGACGCCGCGGATGCCGGTGCGCAGAGCGCTGATCCAGCCGAGACCTGAGAAGAGCAACGTGATGAGGGAGACGATGCCCGTGATGGTCAGGGTCGAGCTCTGTGGCGCCGAGAGGCTGATGATGCCGTCCGGGTTGCGCTCCGTGCGCACCATGCCCGGCAGGTAGCCGTTGAGCGAGTCCGCGATCGTCGCGAGCAGGTCCGGGCGGCCCTGGAGGACGAAACCGAAGACGGTAAAGGCCAGCGCCAGCGCCGGGAAGATCGAGAAGAAGGCGAAGTAGCCGACGCCCGCTGCGAGCAGGTCACCGTTGGCGTCTCCGTAGCGTTTCCAGGCGCGGTAGGGGGCCGATGCCTTCAGCTGCGCGAGCTGCTTCGAGAACGCCATGCGGTGTCAGCCTCCTTGGCCGGCGCCCTGAAGGATGAAGTCGTGCTTGGGGCGCCACACCTGGTCACTACCCAGGACGTAGAGGTGGAAGGCATCCACGGTGAACGCCACCTGGAAACCGGCGAGCTCCTCGAAGGCCTGGTCCAGCTGGTCGGGACCGACGTTGTGGGCGACGGTGACGTGCGGATGGTAGTAGAAGTCGAGGTTGCGGCTGATCGGGCCGCAGCGGAGCGCCGTCTCGAGACGCTCGCAGGCCGAGACGCCCTGCGCCACCTGGATGTAGACGACGTCCGAGATCGGCCGGAAGGTCCCGGTCCCGCGCAGGACCACCTCGAACGGCTGCCGCTCGGTCGCGACCTGCTTGCAGTGGGCGATGAACTCCTCGTAGACGCCTTCGTCCACCGGAGTGGGTGGCAGCAAGGTGATGTGCGCGGGGATCCGCCACGCTGCTGGGTCACCGAACGCCGCCCGGCGTTCCTGCAGGAACTCGCCGTGCGGTGACGGGATCGGGATCGAGACACCGATCGTCGTTGGTTCGGTCACAGTCGAACCGTACCGTTTGCGGTGCAACGATCAACGGCAGGGACGACGCGTGCGCACCGCCCCACCCGCCCGCAGGGTCACAGTCCGCGCTTGAGCGCCGGCAGCAGACCGACCCGGTCGTAGACGCGCCGGACCGTGGCCTCCGCCACCTCGGCCGCCCGCTCCGCTCCGTCCGCGAGGATGGCGTCCAGCTGCGCGGGGTCCTGGAGCAGCTCGAGGACCCGGTCACGGAAGGGCGTGATCGCACCCACCACGACGTCCGCGACCTCCTTCTTCAGGTCGCCGTAGCCCCTGCCCTCGAAGGAAGCCTCGAGCTGCGGGATGGGGACGCCCGACAGGGCGTGATGGATCGAGAGGAGGTTGGAGACACCGGGCTTGGCCGCCGGGTCGTAGCGGATCTCGCGCTCCGCATCAGTCACGGCCGACCGGATCTTCTTGGCGATCCGGGACGGGTCCTCCAGGAGCGAGATGAGACCGGCGTCGCTCGCGGCCGACTTGCTCATCTTGGCCGACGGGTCCTGCAGGTCCTGGATCTTGGCGATCTCGCGGATGATGTGCGGCTCCGGAATGACCAGCGTCTCCCCGAACCGCTGGTTGAAGCGTCCGGCGAGGTCACGGGAGAGCTCGAGGTGCTGGCGCTGGTCCTCGCCCACGGGAACGACGGCAGGGTCGTAGATGAGGATGTCCGCCGCCATGAGGATCGGATAGGTGAAGAGGCCGACATTGGCAACAGCACCCTTGGCCGTCTTGTCCTTGAACTGCGTCATCCGGCTCGCCTCGCCGAAACCGGTGAGCGTCGAGAGCACCCAGGCGAGCTCGGTGTGCTGGGCCACGTGGCTCTGCACGAAGAGAACCGAACGCGCCGGGTCCACTCCACCCGCGATGAACTGGGCAGCCGTAGCCCGGGTCCGCTCCCGCAGGACAGCCGGGTCGGGGAAGACGGTGAGGGAGTGCAGATCCGCGACGAAGTAGAAGGCGTCGTGCGACTCCTGCAGCTTCACCCACTCGACGAGCGCACCGATGTAGTTGCCGAGGTGCAGAGAGTCGCTCGTCGGCTGCATTCCGGAGAGGCTGCGGGGCTGGTGGCTCGAGGGCATGGGTGCATTCTGGCCCATCGTCGGGGGTCCTCCGAAACCGCGTCCGACCGCGCGTCAGAGGTCGTAGTCGACGACGACAGGGGCGTGGTCGCTCCAGCGTCCGGCGTAGCTCTCCGCGCGCCCGACCGTCGCGGACCGAGCCAGGGCCGCGAGGGGCCCACTCGCCAGCTGGTAGTCGATCCGCCATCCGGCGTCGTTGTCGAAGGCCTTGCCGCGCCACGACCACCAGGTGTAGGGGCCGGGCCCCGGTCCGTGGAGAGCGCGGTGCACGTCCACCCAGGACAGCTCGTCGAACCAACGGTCGAAGTAGGCCCGCTCCTCAGGGAGAAAGCCTGACTTCTTGAGGTTGCCCTTCCAGTTCTTCAGGTCGTCCTCGCGGTGCGCCACATTGAGGTCGCCGGTCACGAGCATGAGCTCGCCCGATGCGGCGGCGCGCTGCATCCGGCTCGTCATGGCGTCGAGGAAGAGGTACTTCTCCACCTGGCGAGGGGTGCCCGCTTCGCCCGTGTGCACGTAGGTCGAGGCCACCGTGACCGCGCCCGTCGGCGTGGCGATGTCGACCTCGATCCAGCGCCCCGTCTCGCCGAAGGCCCCGTCCACCCCGACTCGCACCGCAGCGTAGGGCTCCCGGGACGCGACCGCCACGCCCGCACGGCCCTTGGCGCCACCCTCGGTGTGCGCCACGTGCCAGTGGCCCAGGCCCGCCTCCACCAAGGCCTTGGCGAGCTCGGCATCGCCGGCTCGAACCTCCTGCAGGCACAGGACATCCGGTGCGGCGGCCGTGATCCAGGCGGCGGCGCCGCGCCGGATCGCGGCCCGGATGCCGTTGACGTTGGCGGTGATGACACGCATGGCCGTCATTCTGCCGGTCGCTCGCGTCCGACGGGACCGCGCCACCAGCCCTGGGCGGGCGGCGGTCGCTCGCGGCGGCCGCACCATCGGCGACATAGACTCCGCAACGTGCCACCGACTGCGCTCGCTCTCGCCCCGGTCGTCCTCGCGGTCGTGCTCGCCGTCGCAGCCCTGGGCAAGCTCAGGGCGCCGACGCGCTCAGCCGACGCCCTGGTGGCGCTGAACGTGCCGCGGTGGCTGCGGGCCCGGCGGCTCGTCCTGGCGCACCCCTGGGGGGAGCTCCTGCTCGCCGTCGGCCTGGTACTCGCCACAGGATGGGTCGGCACGGGCGTCGCCGTCGCGGCCGCCATCCTCTTCGCCGGCTACCTCTATCTGATCGCGCGAGCCGCAACCCAGCCCGAGCCCGTCGACTGTGACTGCTTCGGGTCGCTCGCCGCCGGTCCAGTGACGCATCTCACTGTGGTGCGCAACGTCTGGTACGTCGTCCTCGCAGGCCTCGCGATCTGGGCCCACAGCACTGGTCTGATCGTCACGAGAGGCCTGGCAGCCCAGGACTGGTGGTGGGTCGCAGGCGCCGCCGCAGTGGCCGTGACGGTCGCCCTGACGATGCAGGGCCAGGGCGCCACCGCCCCCGAGCAGGAGCCGGCTCTCGACGCGCAGGACGCCGAGGACTACGTGCGGACGCCGACGCCGGCCGTTCTGGTGACTCGCGGAGATGGCAGCGAGGTCACCCTCCGGGACCTCAGCGCCGGGCGGGCCCAGCTCCTGCTCTTCGTGTCACGCACGTGTGGGTGGTGCAGCGAGGTTGTCGCGCAGGCTCCGGCCTGGCAGGCGGACCTCCCCCAGCTCGATGTGCGGCTCGTGTACTCGAAGCGGTCGGAGAACGGCGCCGACCCCGAGTCGACGCTCTACGACGAGCGGTCCTGGGCCCGGCAGTCATGCGGCATCTCG
>NZ_JAPFQL010000066.1 GCF_028446585.1 Intrasporangium calvum | reverse complement strand
CCCCCACGGCCCTGTGTGGCGAGGGACATTCAGACTCCGGTCGCCCGGTCGGTGCCGGCCCCACCGTCCGCACCGCCGTCAGCCCCAGGATCCGCCCCACCGTCAGCAGCTCCGTCAGCAGCCCCGTCAGCAGCCCCGTCGGCGCCGCCGTCGTGCGAGCTCGGGTCGGCCCCGCCGTCAGCGGGACCTTCGCCGGACTCGGACATCGACTGGGTGCTGCCAGCGCTCATGCCTGCGTTGTCGACGCTGCCGGAGTCGACGCCGCCGAGGCCCTCCGACCCCATGCCGGTGTCCGCGCGGCTACCCATCCCCGTGGTCTCGTCGGGGCCACCTGTCGTCATGTCGTTCGTGTCACTCATGGGTGGAGCTCCTCTCGTCGAGGGAGGCACCTCGTCGTGCCCGTCCCACCGGAGGAGTACCCACCCGGAAGCCGCCGCCTCGACATCGCCAGGGAGAAAACTGAAACACCCGTCATGAATTGGGTACGTGCTCGTCTACAAGGCAGTGGTCGCCCCCGCTGACCCCCGAAGACGGGGGCGGCCACCCTGCCTCCTCCCCCCTCCACTCCACAACCGAGAGAGTGAGCCATGGACGTCCTGATGTTGACCACCCCGATCGTTGTCATGGTCGGACTCCTCGCGCTCATGCAACACATCGAGAGTCGCATGAACCAGAACGCCCCCGTCCGGATCGCCACCGACGAGCGCCGCCAGCCGATGACGCGCGCCGAGGCCGTGCGTCGTCACGGCCCGCAGTCGCCGCTCGTCGCAGCCGCCCCCTTCGCGCTGCTCGTCACCACCGCGGTCCTGCTCGCGGCCGCGGTCGTCCGGATGGCCGGCTGACCCAGCCACCCACCTCCGGTCACCCGACCGGGGGAGCGAGCCCAGCGGCATACGGCTCCAGTTTCTCCATTTCGCCACGGCACTTCCCCTCGCAGCGTCAGACTTGAAGGTCGCTGATTCCGAACGGGGAAGGAAACAGTCATGACCAACCGTGCCGTGCCACGCGTGCTGGCGGTCTCCATGGTTGCAGCGTTGCTGCCCATGACCGCCGCTCAGGCCCTCACCACAGCGCCCGAGAGGCAGGTGACGGTCGACGGCAGACATCGCGGGCCCTATGTGAGCGAGTCCTTCGAGGGCAAGCTCACCGTCAAACCGCTCGCGGACCTCAAGCAGGGGCCCGCCACACCGTCAGACACCGAGGAGGGACTGGGGCGCGGGCGCACCACGCCGAAGGCACCAGTCAAGGGCAAACCCGACCCGCTGCTGCAGACCTCCGCTCTCCCGACCGAGGGCCAGGCGACCGGCGAAGCGGCTGATGCTGGCGAAGCCGTCCAGGAGCTGACCGGACCACTCGTCTCCTTCATCGGCCAGGGCGGCGCCAACCCACCCGACCCGAACGGTGACGTCGGGCCCGACCACTACGTCCAGATGGTCAACTCGACCATCCAGGTGTGGGACAAGCAGGGCAACTCCCTCACCGGTCCCACCGCGATCAACCAGCTCTGGCAGAACGCCGTCGCGGCCGGGCAGGGCCAGGACCAGTGCCGCACCCAGAACGCCGGCGACCCGATCGTCCTCTACGACCAGCAGGTCGACCGTTTCATGATCAGCCAGTTCACCAACCCGAACTCGGCGACCGGACCCGGCGGCACGTTCCCGATGTGCATCGCCTACTCGCAGACGGGCGACCCGACGCAGAACTGGTTCGTCTACCAGTTCAACCTGCCGGCCTCGCACGACTACATGAAGTACGGCATCTGGCCGGACGGCCTCTACATGTCGACCTTCGAGGGTGGCTCGGTCGGCGCCTACGTCTTCGACCGCGCCCAGATGATCTCCGGGTCGCCGGCCACCTTCCAGGCCTTCACCGGCGTCGCCATGGGCGCAGGGGTGGACGGCCGGGGCACGCGCATCGTGCCCGCCGACTGGGACGGCGACAACCCGCCACCCGCCGGCGCGCCGAACCCGTTCGCCATGTCGTTCGACGGGGCGGTGGACGGAGGCAACGACCGCATCGAGATCAGTGAGTTCCACGTCGACTGGGTCACGCCCGCCAACAGCACCTTCGGCGTCGTCACGACGCTCAACACGGCCGCCTTCGACACCGACCTCAACTGCACGCCCACCTTCCGTGACTGCATCCCGCAGCCCGGCGTCACCAACCGGGTCGACTCGCTGTCCAACCGGCTGATGGCGCGCCTGCAGTACCGCAACTTCGGCGGTCACGAGTCGATGGTGATCAACCAGACCGTCGACGCCGACGGCAACGACCGCGCCGGCGTTCGCTGGTACGAGCTGCGCCGGGGCGGCGGAGCCTGGACGATCCACCAGCAGGGGACCTACGCCCCGGTCGACGGCGTGCACCGCTGGATGGGCGCCGCGGCGATGGACGGCCAGGGCAACATCGCCCTCGGCTACTCCGTCTCCGACGGCACCGCCACCTTCCCGGGCCTGCGCTACACCGCGCGGCACGCCGGTGACCCGCTCGGGGCCATGACGCAGGGCGAGCAGGTCCTCGCCGCGGGCACCACGACCGAGACCTCGAACCGGTGGGGCGACTACGCAGGACTGGTCGTCGACCCCGAGGACGAGTGCACGTTCTGGTTCACCGGGGAGCGGGACAACAGCGCGACGACGATCGGCTCCTTCCGGTTGCCCTCGTGCCTGCAGAGCGACCTGCGGATCACCAAGACCGACGCGCCCGACCCCGTCGTCGCCGGCCAGGACCTCACGTACACCCTCACCGTGACGAACGACGGTCCCGCGACGGCCCAGGCCGTCACCGTGACGGACACGTTGCCGGCCGGCGTGACGTTCGTGAGTGCCCCGGGCTGCACCGAGGCCGGTGGTGTCGTGACCTGCGACGTCGGTCCGCTGCTCTCCGGGCAGAGCGTCGTCATCGCGATCCAGGTGCACGTTCCCTCCGGGTTCCTCGGGGCAGCTGCATCCGGGACCATCGCCAACACCGCCACCGTGGCGGCCGCGAACCAGGGCGACCCGAATCCCGGCAACAACACCGCCACCGCGACGACAACCGTCCTCGCCCGGGCCGACCTCGCTGTCACCAAGGTGTGCAAGCCGGACAGCTCCGCCCAGGCAGGCCAGGAAGCGTTCTGCGACATCCACGTCGACAACCTCGGCCCGTCGGACGCCGTGGACGTCTCGCTCCAGGACGTCCTCACCTCGGCGACGCCATTCAGCGTCACCGGTGTCTCCGTCACGCCGTCGGGCACGTGTGCGCCGACCTCCGGTGGGCCGCTGACCGCCTTCACGACGACCTGCGACCTCGGCGCCGAGCCGGCCGGGGGTCGGTCGACGATCCGGGTCACCGTCACGGCCGCGGACGTTGCCGAGATCAACGACGTGGCCACGGTGTCGAGCCCGACGCCTGACCCGGACACCTCGAACAACCAGGCCACGGGGAAGGTCGTCTTCGCCGGCTCCGCGGACCTCGAGGTGACCAAGAACGCGCCCGCGACGGTCGTGGCCGGGACACCGCTGCAGTACGTCCTCACGGTGACCAACAACGGACCGTCGACAGCCCAGGGTGTCACCCTCACCGACCGGCTGCCCGCGGGCGTGACCTTTGTGTCCGTCTCGACCACCGTCGGGTCGTGCACCTACGGCCAGCCCGTCGAGCGCGAGCTGACCTGCAACCTGGGCAACCTCGCCTCGGGCGCCACGGCGACGGTGACGGTCAACGCCACGGTCTCGCCCGACGTGGCGCCGGGAACGGTGCTGGTCAACGAGGCCGTCGTGGCGAGCGCGACCGCAGATCCTGACAACAGCGACAACAGGATCAGCGTCTCGACGACCGTCAGCGCCTCGGCCGACCTGCGGGTCACCAAGTCCGACTCGCCCGACCCGGTCCTCGCCGGCACCCTGCTGACGTGGACCATCACGGCGACCAACGACGGCCCGTCCACGGCGACGTCGGTGCTCCTCACCGACACGCTGCCCGCCGGGGTCACCTACGTCGGTGGCGTCAACAACAACGGGCAGACCGTGTGCACGCTCGTCCAGGCCGCAACCGTCGAGTGCGCGGTCGGCACCCTCGACCCAGGTGAGAGCGCCGTGGTTCAGCTCACGGTGCGCGTCGCCGCGTCGCTCGACCCCGGCACGGTGCTGCACAACTCCGTGACCGTCAGCTCGGCGACGCCGGACCCCAACAGGGCCAACAACACGGCCACCCAGGACACGACCGTCGCGACCCAGGCCGATGTGTGGATCGACAAGCAGGCGCAGCTGCGCTCGGGCAACCCGGCGCCGGCCCTCATCTACACCCTCGTCGTCCACAACGACAGCGGGTGCGAGACCGATGCGCAGTCGACGCAGACACCGACCTGTGGACAGGGTGGCCCGTCAGACGCCCGTGACATCGTCGTCACGGACGCCCTGCCGCTCACGAGCAAGAAGCTCGTGGTGCAGTACCTGTCGCCCCAGTGCACCTACACCGAGGCGACCCACACGGTGCAGTGCACCTCGGCGAACGTCCCGGCCGGGGCCTCGGTGACCTTCGTCATCGAGTCGCAGGTCAAGGGCAGTGTGGGGACGTTCCTCAACACCGCGTCGGTGACGAGCTCGACGGCCGACCCGGTCGCCGGGAACAACACCAACTCGGCCTCCGTCGTCGTCCAGGGCGGCACCGGCAAGAAGAAGTGAGTCACTGGAAGGACGACTCGTAACGCAGCGTGACCGTCGGCGCCGGTGAGGTGCCGGCGGTCACCTGCGTCGGCCGCGGCGCGATCCGTGGCGCCTCGGCCGGACCCGCGGTGAGGGTCACCGCCCCGGCCGGGATGTCGAGGACCGCTCGGCCGGACCCGTCCGTCGTCGCCCGCGCCACCACGGCTCCGGAGGCATCGGTCGCCGTCACCTCGACACCGGCAACGACCTCCTCCGGGCATCCCGGGTCGGGGGTGACCGGCTCCGGACCACCGCACAGCGGCTGGTAGACCGCGACGACGACCACGCCACCTGCGGCGGGTCCGGGGGGCCCCGGGCTCGAGGGCGCCGACCCGGAAGACCCCGGAGCCGTCGGCGAGGGCGCCACGGGACCGGTGGTGCCACAGCCGCTCACGGCGCCCGCCAGAGCCAGTGCCGCGGCACCCCAGAGCGCAGCTCGACAGCGCATCTCCCGAGTATCGACCCGCCCCCGGGCCTTGGCAACGCGCCCGGGGCGGCGGTCAGTTGCGAGCGGACCCGCTGGACACTCCCGGCCACACGAGACCCAGCCACCCACCTCCGGTCACGCGACCGGGGGAGCGAGCCCAGCGGCATACGATCGGGAAAGCCGGGCCCTAGCCGGTCGGGGCTGCCTTCTTCGTGGCGTTCACGGTCCTCTTGGTGGCCCGCTTGGCCGGCGCCTTCTGCTTCGCGACCGTGCGGGAGTCGGCGATGAGGACCGAGCCGCCGCTCCGGTCGAGCGTGAACAGCCCGATCGCCTCCGCGAGATCGCTCAGCTTGGTGTAGCCGTAGTTGCGGGGGTCGAAGTTCGGCGCCTGCTTGACGATGAGGTTGCCGACCGCGCTGAGGCCGGCCCACCCGCTCTCGCCGGAGGCCCCGTCGATGGCCAGGCGGATGAGGTTGACCAGCCGGGTGTCCTGGCGCAGCTCGCCCTCGGGCCGGCGACGGCCGGCGGTGCCGCCGCCGCTGCCGTCGCCCTCGGGAGCCGGGCGGAAGATCTCCGTGTAGACGAACTGGTCGCAGGCCTGGACGAACGGATCCGGAGTCTTCTCCTCGCCGAAGCCGACGACCCGCTTGCCCGACTCACGCAGCCGCGAGGCGAGCCGGGTGAAGTCGCTGTCGCTCGAGACGATGCAGAAGCCGTCGAAGGTGCCGGTGTGGAGCAGGTCCATGGCGTCGATGATCATCGCGCTGTCGGTGGAGTTCTTGCGGGCCGTGTAGGCGAACTGCTGGATCGGCTGGATCGAGTGGGTGAGCAGGACGTGCTTCCACGAGCCGAGCTGCGGGGTGGTCCAGTCGCCGTAGATGCGCTTGACGCTCGCGACGCCGAACTTCGAGACCTCGGCGAGGAGCGGCTCGATGATCGAGGCGTCGGCGTTGTCGGCGTCGATGAGGACGGCGAGGTGGGCGTTGCCGTTCGGCAGGGTCGTCATGGGCCCATCCTGCCGGGCTGGGGGTCTGGATGCGCTGGGTTGACCTGGGTGCGTCGCCTCAAGGGGACGCACCCAGGTCAACGCGACGCAAGCGGCCCGGGGCTCAGGCCGAGACGGACTCCCGCTCGTCGAGCCGCGACGACAGCGCCTCGAGCAGGGCGGCGAGCTCGCGGCGGCGCTCGTCGGTCGCGGTGACCTCGCCCTCGGGCGACAGGTCCTGCATGAAGGTCAGCCCGGTCGTGCCGACGACGTCGGCCTTGACGTGGGTCAGCACCTTGGCGAGGTCGGCAGTGGCGTCGGTCGCGCCGGTCCAGCCGTAGCCGAGGACGGCGATCGGCTTGCTGTCCCACTCGGCGAAGAGGATGTCGATCGCGTTCTTGATCGGCGCGGGGAAGCTGCGGTTGTACTGCGGCGTCACGACGACGATGGCGTCCGACTCGAAGATCTCGCTCGCCCACTGCTGCGTGTGGGGGAGGGCGTAGTTGCCGCTCTTCGGGTGCTCCGCCTCGTCGAGGAAGGGCAGACCGCTCGGGTCGAGCACCTTGACCTCCCACTCCTCGGCGGGCGCCTGGGCAGCGACCCACTCGGCGACCTTGGGGCCGATGCGGCCGGGACGGGTGCTGGAGACGATGATGCGCAGTTGTTTCACGATTCAACTAACGGCGAGGGCGTGCGGGTCATTCCGGGCAGTTCTGTGGCTCAGGTCACATGCGGTCGTCGGCGGTGGTGCGCGGCTGCTGCTCGCGCTCCTTCATCTCCGCCTCGTAGCGGTGCCGCTCCGGGTCGCCCGTGTCGGCGCGCACCTGGTCGACGATGTCGCGGAACACGCTCCAGTAGCCGTCGTCGAACGCCTCGATCATCTGGAACGTCCACATGCCGGGGAGCACGTCCCGCCCCACGACGCACTCCTCGACGACGTCGGCGGCCTCGTCGTGGCCCGCCTCGCGCAGCAGGCGGACCGCTTCCTGCAGCGTCGCGTCGGCGCGCCCCGTCAGCCGGTGGAACCCGTAGAGCAGCCCGCGCGCGTGCTCGACCACCTCGAGCGCCTCCGACAGCTTGCCGAGCGCCTCGACGGTCGCGTCGTCGACCCCGTCCGGCCGTGGCTCCGGGCGGTAGCCCTCCTTCGCACTCCCGTAGCGCTCCACTGCCTCGTCAACGTTCACATCCCCCGCGTGCCCACCTTCGCCGGCGCGCAAACCCATGCTGCCGTATGCCGCTGGGCTCGCTCCCAGGGGTGCGTGACCTTGCGTGATCGCGCCCTCGGGTCGGGAGTCAGGCCCCGGGGTCTGCGTCCTGGTCCGGCTCGGAGGTCTCGTCGGGGATGAGCCGGACCTCGGTGATCGCGTGGTGGCCGACCTCCGTGACCTCGATGGTCCAGCCGTCGATGTCGACAGTGTCTCCGGGGGCGGTGGGGATGCGGCCGAGTCGCTGCAGGACGAGGCCGGCAACCGTCGTGTAGTCGCCGTGCCGGACCAGCCCGGCGTCGACGCCGACGTCCTCGAGGTCATGCACGGGGAAGGTCCCCGGCAGGGTGATGGACCCATCCGGGCCGCGCGCGATGTCGAGGGAGTCGTCGTCCGTCTCGTCGTAGATCTCGCCGACCACCTCCTCGAGGAGGTCCTCGAGCGTGACGATGCCGTCCACGGAGCCGTGCTCGTCGATGACGACGGCCAGCTGCTGGCGCTCGGACTTGAAGCGGCGAAGCGCGACGGAGACCTGGGCGGTGTCGGGGAGGACCAGCGCCGGCGTCGCCACCTCGCCGACGAGGCGATGCCCCTCGTCGAGGAGGAGCGCCCAGTGCGCGACGCCGATGACGTCGTCGCGGTTGCTGCCCCGGATGACGGGGGCGCGGGAGTGGCCCTGCTCGGCGAGCAGCGTCCTCGCCTCGGCCACCGGCATCGAGTGGCGCAGGAAGAGCGTCTGGCTCCGCGGCACGAGGACCTCGCGGAGGGTGCGCTCCTGGATGTCGAAGGCGCCGGCGATGATCTCGCGTTGCTCGGGGCCGAGGCCCTGGTGGGTCGAGACGATCTCGCGCAGCTCGTCCGGCGTCAGCTCCTCGCTGGCAGCCTCGGCCCGACCGCCGAGGACGCGCACGACGGTGTTGGTTGCGAGGCCGAGGGTCCAGACCGCGGGTCGGGACAGGGTCGAGAGGAGGTCCAGCGGTCGAGCGACCACTCTGGCCCAGGGGAGGGCCATCTGCATCGCCAGCCGCTTCGGCGCCAGCTCGCCGAGGACGAGGGTGAAGAAGGTCAGGATGAGCGTCACGCCGGCGACGGCAACGGCTTCGGCTGCTCCACCGAGGAAGGCGAGGTGCGGGACGAGCGGCTCGGCCAGCGCGACAGCGGCCGTGGCCGAGGCGAGGAAGCCGGCCAGCGTGATGCCGATCTGGATCGTGGCGAGGAAGCGGTTGGGGTCCCGGGCGAGGCGGACCAGGCGCCGGGCCCCGGGCGTCGCCTCCTTCTCGAGCTGCTTGAGCTGTCCTTCACGCAGGGAGATCAGGGCCATCTCGCTGCCGGCGAACGCGGCATTGAGGAGGACGAGGACGGCGACGAGGGCGATGTTGAACCAATAACCGGACACCGGGTGCGGCACCAAGCCTTTCGTTGGCGGTGGTCCATCGTAGGCAGCAGGCGCGGGCATGTGGGCGTCGCAGCGACGCGCTCGCGGCCGTGCCGGGCTGATGTCGCACTGGTCCTGACGAGCCGCCGACGCCGGCGGGTCCGTCAGGCCTGACGTGGGTCCGCGGGCCGGGGTGGCTGGAGGGTGCAGACGAGGCCGAGGTCAGGCGGGCCGAGCTCGAGGCGGTCGTCGCTCACGTGGAAGGCGTTCCAGCCCTCGAGGGCCTCGAGGAAGCGGCGCTCCTGGTCCATCGCCTCGGGGCCCGCGGCGCGTCGGGTCATGCCGGCGCCGGAGATGCGGATCGTCTCGTTGTGGGCCTCGTAGCTGCCGCTGATCCGGTTGACGCCGGTCGAGCCGATGACCGTGCCCTCTTCGGTGAGGAGGATGTGCGGCTTGGGTTCGATGGTGGGCACGCCCCCGATCGACTCGACAACCCACGCGGGGCGCCCGGCTCCGTCCGGCGGGCCGGGTGGTGACGCGCTCATGAGCCCAGTCAATCACGGGGGCCTTCGAGTGAATCCCAACGGCGGCCGTCGGTGGATCATCGAACATGTGTTCGATCATGGTGGTAGGGTGGTCGAAACCGGGAGGAAGGGGTCGCGGCGTTTGGAGGCGCGACCCGCGAGGGTGTCAGGGGTGACAGGGGTGACGATGGTGCGGGCCGAGGAGCTGATCGAGGCGCAGGGGCTCGTCGCGGCGCTCGAGCTGGCCACGCAGGTCGTGGCCCGGCTGGCCTCGGACTTCCCGACGTGGTCGCTCCCCGAGTCGGAGGTGAGTGCTGGGGTGGCCGGGGCGCAGCAGCTCGCGGCGTTGAGCCAGACGTTGACGGCGGTGCTGGCCACGGAGGCCCATTCCCGTTCGCTCGGCTCGGGTGACGGGCTGTCGCGGATCGACTGGCTCAAGGCGCAGGCGCCCGCGCTGGACGGTGGCGGGGGTGGCGTGTCGGCGCCGGCGCTCGCGCTGGTCGGGGCGGCGATGACCGAGCCGCGCTGGGCGGCGCTGTCCGAGAAGGTGATCTCCGGGCGGGTGTCGGTGGCGCAGGCCGCGGTGGTGCTGCGCCTGCACCAGGACGTGGCCCGGATCGCCGACCGGGAGCACCTGGACGGGATCATCACCGCGATCGTGGAGAACATCGAGCACCTGAGCGTCAAGCAGCTGGGCCGGGTCGCCGCGCAGGCGCGGGCCGCCCTCAAGCCGCCGGCCGAGCTGGACCGGGAGGATGAGGGCCGCCGGCTCGGGCGGGCGTTGAGCAAGGTCGGCACGGTCGCCGGGTTCACCGAGTACCTGTTGCGCCTGGACCCGGAGGGCGCCGCCATCCTCGACGCGGCGATCGACCCGCTGGCCCGGCCCCGCCCCGAGCTGGCCTGGACCGGTGAGACGAGCGCCGACCCGCGCACCGCCGCGACCAGAAGGGCCGACGCGCTGCTCGAGCTGGTCGGCCGCGCGGTCGCCGCCCCGCACGGGGTGACCCGCACCCCGCGCACCCGGCTCGTGGTCACCATGACCCTCGACGCGCTGCTCGAGCAGGTCCGCGGCGCCGGGCTGGCCGACAACGACGCCGTCCTCTCGCCCGGCACGGTGCGCCGGCTGGCCTGCGAGGCCCAGATCATCCCGGCCGTCCTGGGCGGGCCCTCGCAGGTCCTCGACCAAGGCTTCACCGAACGGTACTTCACGGCGGCACAACGCCTCGCGCTGGCCCGCAGGGACCAGGGCTGTTCGTTCCCCGGCTGCACCATCCCGCCGCAGTGGTGCGATGCCCACCACGTGCAGCACTGGTCCAGAGGCGGACCCACCGATCTGGCCAACGGCGCCCTGCTCTGCGGGCGCCACCACACCATCGTGCACCAACGCGACCTGACCGCAGACGTGCGCCCCGACGGCGTCACCTGGCTCACCGCCGGCCACCCCATCACCATCGGACCCCGCGCACCGCGCCTGCCCTGGACCGGCCCACCACCCGAAGGAATCCGCCTCGGGGCCTGACGGGACGTTGGTGACCGTGGGGCTGGGCCGGGACGTTCCTTGCCAGCGGTTTGCGGCCAAGGGACTGGGTGGACGGCACGAAGGGCGCCAGAGGCCGTGGCCTCCAGCGCCCCTCGCGTCGCGGGAGCGAGGCGAGCTAGTCGCTGGTGCCCTTGCTCAGGCCGGTCTTGATGAGCTCCATGACCGAGCTGTCCGCGAGCGTCGTCACGTCACCCACTTGGCGGTTCTCGGCGACGTCGCGCAGCAGGCGGCGCATGATCTTGCCGGAGCGGGTCTTCGGCAGCTCGGGGACGATCATGATCGAGCGGGGCTTCGCGATCGGGCCGATCTCCTTGGCGACGTGGCCACGCAGCTCGGCGACGATGTCGGCACCCTCGCCTGCCTCGTCCGCCTCGGCGACGGCCTCGGAGCGGAGGATGACGAACGCCACGACCGCCTGGCCCGTCGTCTCGTCCGTCGCCCCGACAACCGCTGCCTCGGCGACCTTCGGGTGCGACACGAGGGCCGACTCGATCTCGGTCGTCGACAGCCGGTGGCCGGAGACGTTCATGACATCGTCGACGCGGCCGAGGAGCCAGATGTCGCCGTCGTTGTCCTTCTTGGCGCCGTCGCCGGCGAAGTAGAGACCCTCGAACCGGCTCCAGTACGTCTCCTTGTAGCGCTCCGGGTCACCCCAGATGCCGCGGAGCATCGCGGGCCACGGCTTGGTGAGGACGAGGTAGCCGCCGTGACCGTTGGGCACCGGCTGGGCGTTGTCGTCGACGACCTCGGCCCCGATGCCGGGAATGGCGCGCTGGGCCGAGCCGGGCTTGGTCTCGGTGACGCCGGGGAGCGGGCTGATCATGATCGCCCCGGTCTCCGTCTGCCACCACGTGTCGACGATCGGGCAGCGGTCTCCGCCGATGACCCGGCGGTACCACATCCACGCCTCCGGGTTGATCGGCTCACCCACGGAGCCGAGCAGCCGCAGCGAGCTCATGTCGAACTTGCCGGGGATGTCCTCGCCCCACTTCATGAAGGTCCGGATCGCGGTCGGCGCGGTGTAGAGAATCGTCACCTTCTTCTGCTCGACGATCTCCCAGAAGCGGCCCTGGTGCGGGGTGTCCGGGGTGCCTTCGTACATGACCTGGGTCGCGCCGAGCGTCAGGGGCCCGTAGACGATGTAGGAGTGGCCGGTGACCCAGCCGATGTCGGCCGTGCACCAGTAGACGTCGCTCTCGGGGTGCACGTCGTGGACGACGGCGTTGGTGTAGGCGCTCTGGGTGAGGTAGCCACCGGTCGTGTGGAAGATGCCCTTGGGCTTCCCGGTGGTGCCGGACGTGTAGAGGATGAAGAGCGGGTGCTCCGCCTCGTGGGCCGGCGCCTCGTGCGTCGCGTCGGCCGCCTCAAGCGCCTCGTGCCACCAGACGTCGCGGCCCTCGGTCCACGGGGTGTCCTGGCCGGTGCGCTTGACGACGAGGACCTTCTCGACCGACGTGTCACCGTGGTCGAGGGCGGCGTCGACGGCCGGCTTGAGGGGGGATGCGCTGCCCCGGCGGTAGCCGCCGTCGGAGGTGATGACAACCTTCGCGCCGGCATCGTCGATGCGCGAATGCAGCGCCTCGGCGGAGAAGCCACCGAAGACGACCGAGTGCGGTGCGCCGATTCGGGCGCACGCCAGCATGGCGATGGCCGCCTCGGGGATCATCGGCAGGTAGATGGCAACCGTGTCACCCTTGCGGACCCCGAGGTCCTGCAGGGCGTTCGCCGCGCGCTGGACCGCGGCGTGCAGGTCGGAGTAGGTGATGTCGCGGGTGTCGCCCTCCGGCTCACCGACCCAGTGGATGGCCACGCGGTCGCCGTTGCCGGCCTCGACGTGCCGGTCGACGGCGTTGTAGCAGGCATTGAGCTCGCCGTCGGCGAACCACTTGGCAAACGGGGCGTCCCAGTCGAGGGTGTGCGTGAAGTCCTTGCTCCACGACACGTACTTGCGGGCCTGCTCGGCCCAGAAGCCCTCGTGGTCGGCCTCCGCCTTGGCGTAGAGGTCTTCCGTGCCGTTGGCCCGGGAAGCGAACTCCGGAGGGGGCGGGAAGGTCCGAGTCTCCTGGAGGAGGTTCTCGAGCGTTTCGCTCATCGGCTCACCTTTCGCATCGACATTGGTGCGGAGTCATGGGTGCGGAGTCGCGGACTCACATTTCCCCCAACTCAAACGCACGGTTCGCAAAGCATCAAGAGCAGCGCCCGCTCAACTCATCCCCTACTCGCCAGTAGCCCGCCGAGCGGTCGAGCCCCGCCGATGAGCGGTCGGTCACCTGGGCGCTCCAGCCAGCTCAGCGGCATACGGGCTGATGATCTCCAGTCGTATGCCGCTGGGTTCGCTCGTCAGCCCGCGGCCACTCACGCTTCACCTGGTTTTCGCGCCCGCGTCGGCCGACCCGAGCGACCGGCTCGCGAGGGTGGATGGCATGGATGCCACGCATTCCCAGCCCTCCCGACGAACTCTGCTGCGGACCGGAGCCCTGACCGGCGGTGTGCTTGCCCTGGGCGCCGGCGCGGTCATCGACAGCCGACCGAGCGCCGCTTCCGTCCTGCCCGCCAGCGACCCCTTCACCCTCGGTGTCGCGAGCGGCGATCCCGCGCCCGACGGCTTCGTCCTCTGGACCCGACTCGCCGTCGACCCAGTTGCCGCCGACGGACTCGGCGGGATGCCGGACTCGACGTTCGAGGTCAACTGGCAGGTGGCGACCGACGAGAGGTTCGCCAACACCGTCAAGGGCGGTGTCGTTCTCGCGGACCGGTCCTGGGCGCACTCCGTCCATGTCGAGGTGCGCGGCCTGGAGCCGGGGCGCGAGTACTGGTATCGGTTCCGCCTCGGCCGGCACCTGTCCCGCGCCGGTCGAGCCCTCACGGCGCCCGCGCTCTCGGCGACGCCGTCCGCGCTGACCATGGCCTTCGTCTCCTGCTCGAACTTCCCGGCCGGCTACTTCACCGCCTACCGGCGGCTCGCGGAGGAACGTCCCGACCTGGTGTTGCACCTCGGCGACTACCAGTACGAGGGGGCCGGCACCGGCGTGGGTCGGGCTCACATCGGACCGGAGACCAAGACCCTGGCCGGCTACCGGCAGCGACACGGGCAGTACAAGACGGACCCCGACCTGCAGGAGGCTCATGCCGCAGCGCCCTGGCTCGTCGTCTGGGACGACCATGAGGTCGACAACAACTACGCCGACGAGGTCGCCGCGCGGGCCGTCGAGCAGTCTGGTTTCGTCGAGCGCCGAGCCGCCGCCTATCGGGCGTACTACGAGAACATGCCGCTGCGACGCTCCTCGGTGCCGCGGGGGCCGGACCTGGACCTCTACCGGCGGGTGGCGTGGGGCCAGCTGGCGAACTTCCACATGCTCGACACCCGGCAGTACCGGTCCGACCAGGCCTGCGGCGACGGCTACAAGGACTGCCCGGATGCCGCCGACCCGTCCCGCTCGTTGCCCGGGATGGAGCAGGAGGCTTGGCTGATCGATGGCTTCCGGTCCTCCACGGCCCGGTGGGACCTGCTGGGGCAGCAGGTCTTCTTCGGCCAGCGCGACCGCGACGCGACCGCCGCGACGACGGTGTCGATGGATGCGTGGGACGGCTACCCGGCGTCCCGCCAGCGGGTCACTCAGGGCTGGGTGGATGCCGGAGTGCGCAACCCGGTGGTGCTCACCGGCGATGTCCACGCCCACTGGGCCTCGGACCTCTTCCTCGACTACCGGGAGCCCGGCGCGGTGGTCGGCTCCGAACTGGTCACGTCGTCGATCTCCTCCGGCGGCGACGGCTATGACAAGGCCGACGGTCAGCACCCCTGGACCGAGTGGAACCCGAACCTCCGCTTCTGGACCAGCCTGCGCGGCTATGTGTCGACGACAATCACCGCGACCGAGCTCACCGCCCGCTTCCAGTGCCTGCCCTACGTGAAGACTCCCGGAGCCGAGGTCTTCACGCGAGCGGAGTTCGTCATCGAGGACCGGGTCCGGGGCCTGCAGCAGACCGTTGACAACCCGTCGACGCCCATCGCGGCGGGAGCGACGGCGACCTCCGCGCGGACCTCGGCCGCGAAGTCCGGTGCGCGGGCCGCCGCCGCGCCGAGCGACGAGCAGATCATCGCCGACACGATCCGCGAGGAGACGCACGGCAACGGCGGCTGACCGGCCGTCAGTAGGCCATTCCCATCACCGCCCGGACGGTGGCCAGCGTCTGCTCGGCCACCTCGTTGGCGCGGGCGTTGCCCCGACGCAGGACCTCGTGGACGTGGCCCGGGTGCCGCTGGAGCTCGCTTCGGCGGGCCCGGTGCTCCCGCAGCCCCTCGTTGACAGCCTCGATGACGACCTCCTTGAGTTCTCGCGCCCCGCCGTCGCCGACGCGCTCCGCGACGCTCTGGGGTGACTCGTCCAGGAAGAGGCCGGCCAGGGTGAGCAGGTTGGCCACCTCTGGCCGCGTCGCGGGGTCGAAGGTGATCCGGCGGTCCGAGTCGGTCCGGGCCGTACGGATCCGGTCCGCCGTCTCGTCCGCGGAGTCCCTCAGGTTGATGACGTTGCCCCGGCTCTTGCTCATCTTGGCGCCGTCCATCCCGAGGAGGAGCGGGACGTCGCTGAGCAGCGCCTCAGGCTCGGCAAACACACTGTGCCCAGCGGCATACCTCTGGTTGAAACGGCGGGCGATCGCCCGGGTCTGCTCGAGGTGCGGCAGCTGGTCGCGTCCGACCGGCACGACCCGGGCATGGCAGAAGAGGATGTCGGCCGCCTGATGCACGGGATAGGTGAGGAGCAGTCCAGACAGCGGGCGGCCGCCGGAGAGCGCGAGCTCTTCCTTGACGGTCGGGTTGCGCCGCAGCTCGCTGTCCGTCGTCAGGGAGAGGAAGGGCAACATCAGCTGGTTCAACGCCGGAACCGCCGAGTGGGCAAAGATCGTCGACCGCTCCGGGTCGAGGCCCGCTGCGAGATAGTCGATGACGATCTCGCGGATGTTGTCCCCGATCTCTCCGACGGCGTCCCGGTCGGTGATCACCTGGTAGTCGGCGATGAGGACGAAGGTGTCGACCCCCTTGTCCTGCAGCCGGACCCGGTTGCGCAAGCTGGCGAGGTAGTGCCCGACGTGAAGGGGCCCGGTCGGTCGGTCACCGCTGAGCACCCGGAAGCGCGCAGGGTCGCCCGCTGCCTGCTCCTCGATGAGCTGGTCGAGCACGGCGCTGCGCTCGCGGGCTGCTGTGTAGGTGGCATGCTCGTCGGCGTGGACCGCGTCGGACGGTGCCGATGGGGTCAGGGTCGTCGTCATGGTTGGCTCCTTCGGGTCGAAGCCCACGGGAGACACGACTTGCCGGAGACAAGCGAAGAGCCGCCCGCGGGCGGCTCTGGAATCGTGGTTCGTCAGAATGGCCGCCTCAGCTGGGCAGCCACCACGCGCGGTTGGTCGACGCGAACGAACTCATGCAATGAGGGTAGCGGACGGGACCGTTCCCCGACCCGACAGCACGAACCGGTCGAGTCAGGGGGTCCCGTCATCGTCCAGTGTGGCCCCAGATGCAGGATCCGGCACGGCGATTTCCGAAGGCGACGCATCTCACGAGCCGGGTGGGCCGCTGGCGGTCCGCCCACCCGCTGCTCCCTCTTAGGCTGGGCCGGTGCCTGAGCCCCAGCCCGCCCACGTCGACCCGCACGACGCTCTCGTCGATCAGCTCGCCGCCCTCGCCGGCCTGCCGGGCGTCCAGGAAAAGGCCGACGCAGTGCGTGAGGCGTGCACGCGGCTGCGCTTCCACGAGGCGCTGCGCCGTCGGATCCCCGAGGCTTCGGCCGAGTCCCGGGTCCGCGGGGCCCGAGCATCCGCAGCCCTGGAGGGGGCCGACTACCCGGTCGACCTCGTTCGTGAGCTCACCACTGGTGCGCGGCCCTGGCCCGATGAGCTCAGCCCCGACCTCGCCACCCTCAAGGGGGCCATCGCCGCCACGGCCGAGAGCGAACGGGTCGCCGGCATCGTCCGGACCGCCCCACTCCAGGCGCTCGCCCGTCTGCACGTCGCGGCAGCGGCGCCACTGACGCCGAGCGACCGGGCGGACACCCTCGGCAGGCCACGGACCGAGGGAGAGGACTGCGCCGAGTTCGTCGACGTCGGCCCCGCGCCGAGTGCGGCCGAGGTGTCACGCCGCCTGGCTCAGCTCGCCGACCTCATCGTCGCCGCGTCGTCGGCCACGAACCGCGTTCCCGCGGTGGTCATCTCGTCGATCGTCCACGGCGAGGTCATCGCGATCCGGCCGTTCGTCCACGGGAACGGTCTCGTCGCTCGCGCCCTGGAGCGGGCCCTCATTCAGGCCCTCGGTCTCGACCCGACCGGAGTCGCGGTCCCCGAAGCCGGCCACGTCGCGAGCGGTGCGGTGACCTACACAGGGAGCTCAGCGGCATACGGCAAGGGCACTGCGGCAGGGGTGGGGCTGTGGCTCGGGCAGGTGGCCGACGGGCTCCTCAAGGGCGTCGCCGAGGGCGAGCGGATCTGCGACGCGGTCCGCGCCGGAAGGCTCAGCTGAGCGCTTCGGACGACTGTCCACTGTGATGGACAGAACCTCGTTTGGGGCCGTGTCAAGACTGTTGTTCGGACAGGGGACTGGGGTACAAAGGACTCAGGAACCACGCATCGCCGAGAGGCGTAGGACGGCTCCGCAAGGCAACACAGAACGAGAGCGAGAGGTACCCACGCGACGCAGTTCCCTTTGGAACAGTCCACCCTCGGGTCCACACCGAGGCGACAAACCGGAATGCACGCTTGGTAGCCCAACTCGTTCTCACGAGGCCCCCGACCTGGTCTGGGGGCCTCGTCCTTTTGCGCCCGAGTGCCGTTGGTCCTGATTGAGCGACGATCGCTGATCTGATTGGCGCCACCAGCGGCGTGTGGTTTGCATCGGGCCGGCGAAACACCCACGATGGTGCCGCGCTCCCCTTAGGGGTTGAGCGCGGCGGGTCTGGCCACTCCCCCCGGTTGCCAGGCTCGTGAGGTGGCCCCCGTCTTCCCCCGGACGGGGGCCACCGCTCTTTTCCCTACCGATTCGTCCACATCCCCTCGCGGGTCGGCCGGCTGTCCACAGGACGCCGTATGCCGCTGGGCTCGGCCCCGCTCGTCCGTGACGGTTGGGGCATGGGACACGTCATCGGCGTCATCCCGGCCTCGGGAGGGGTCGGCGCCAGCACGATCGCTGCGGTGCTGGCCGTGCGGGCCGCGGAGACCGGGCAACCGGTCGTTGCCGTGGACCTCGACCGTTTCGGCGGGCGTCTCGACGTCGTCCTCGGCGTCGAGCAGGAGCCCGGCTGGCGGTGGGACCGGCTGCGCCGCGTCGCCGGGGTCGTGGACGGCGCCGGCTTGGCGCGGGAGCTGCCTCGGGCCGGTGCCGTGGCCGTCCTGGCCGGTGCGAGTCGGGTGGTCGGAGCGGAGCGCGCGGACCCGGGCAAGGGCCCGGCGATGGACTGGCGCAGGGTCCTGCCGGATGTCGTCGCCGGACTCGCCGCAGCCCACCGCATCACGGTGCTCGACCTTCCGCGGGACGTCATCGTGGTCGACGCGGTGGCGCCCCTCCTCGACGCGTGGGTGACGGTCGTCGGCACCACGGTCCCGCAGCTCGCCTCGGCAGCGACTTCCGTGCCGTTGCTGCGTCGTCTCGTCGATGCGGCGTGCGCGCGGAGCGGTGACGTGCTCCGTCGACCGTGCGAGCCCTGGCTCGTGCTGCGCGGCGCACGGATCGAGGACGAGGTTGCCGACGCGGTGTGTGACCACCTCGACGCTCCGGTGCTCGGCCGTCTCCGCGACGACCTGCGGCTCGTCTCCGATGTGACGGGCGGCGTCGCCCCCGGCTCGCGGGGGCGTGGTCCGGCCGTAGAGGTGGCGGACGAGCTGCTGCTGCGACTCGTGTCCCGGCCGCCGCTCGACCTGGCTGCGAGTGCGGACCCGGCGACCGGGGGACGGGCCGCGTCCGAGGGACCCGCGACGGGAGCCGGGTCGGCTGATGGCTGGCGGTGGTCTGCATGACACTCACTCCCGCCATGTGGGAGCGGGTCCGGGCCGGGCAGGCGCCTGACGCCGGCCTAGTCACCGACGTCGCGCAGGAGGAGACGGGCGCACTCGGAGCGGAGCGCGTGGCGGCCTCGCGCCAGGCGCTCGCAGCCCGCGTCCTCGGTGCCGGACCGCTCGAGCCCTGGCTCGACGACCCGGCTGTCACCGACCTCGCCGTCAACGGGGACGGGCGGGTCTGGGTCGACCGGGGCGCAGGCATGGCGAGGACGGGCGACGTCGTGGCGCCCGAAGATGCCCGCGCTCTGGCCGTTCGACTCGCCGCTGCGGCCGGCCGCCGGCTCGACGAGGCCAGCCCATGGGTCGACGGCCAGCTCCCGTCCGGAGCCCGCCTGCACGCCATGCTCCCGCCCCTCGTCGCCGACGGCCCGCACATCACCATCCGTGTCCCGGCCCGGGACCACCTCTCCTTCGACAGGCTGGCGGCCAAGGGCGTCTTCCCGGAGGCGTGGGCGATGGTGCTGCGAGAGGTCGTGGCCCGACGCCTGGCGTTCGTCGTGTCCGGAGGCACCGGCGCCGGCAAGACGACCGTCCTGGCCGCGCTCCTCGGGCTCGTCGACCCGGCCGACCGGGTGCTCGTCGTCGAGGATGTGCGCGAGCTGCACGTCGACCACCCGCACGTCGTCCGGCTGGAGGCACGCCCACCCAACGTCGAGGGGGCCGGCGAGGTGACCCTGACGACCCTCGTCCGGCAGTGCTTGCGCATGCGACCCGACCGGATCGTCGTCGGCGAGGTCCGCGGCGCCGAGGTCCGCGAGCTGCTCGCGGCGCTCAACACCGGCCATGAGGGCGGGTGCGGCACCGTGCACGCCAACGCGCCGGAGGACGTCATTGCGCGGTTCGAGGCGTTGGGAGCGCTGGCGGGCCTGGGCCCCGCCGCGGTCCGCGCGCAGCTGGCTGCTGCGGTCGATGTCGTGATCCACGTCGTACGGCGCGGGCCGGTGCGACGGGTCGAGACGATCTCGGCGCTGTTCCGGCGGGACGGCGAGCCTGCCGTCGAGACGGCCGTGGCCTGGGACGAGGCGGCTGGCTGCACCCGCGTGGGCCCGGCGTGGCCGGCCCTCGCGCATCGCCTCGGTCTCGACCCCGGGCTGGTGACGGATGGTCCCGGCGTGGCGGGCCGGCGAGGGGATGCCCCGTGACCACCGCAGCGCTGGCGGGGCTGGCGCTCGCCCTGGCCGTCCTGATGTGGCCGGCGGGGGAGCGTGTGGCGCAGGCGCAGCAGGTCCTCGCGGAGCCTGGGTTCGACGGGGCGGAGCCTGGGTTCGACGGGGCAGAGCCTGGGTTCGACGGGGCAGAGCCTGGGTTCGACGGGGCAGAGCCTGGGTTCGACGGGGCAGAGCCTGGGTTCGAGGGCACTGAGGCGGGGTCGGTAGGGCGCGGCCGTGCGCCCGGTGGCGCAGACAGCGCGCGCGGCGCGCCGCGGTCCCTGCGGGAGCTGTGGAGTGCCGACCCCGTCGAGGTCATGCGGGAGTGGCGGCGACGTCGCCGCGCCCC
>NZ_JAPFQL010000065.1 GCF_028446585.1 Intrasporangium calvum | reverse complement strand
CTGCCCGCCCGACGTCGGGTCGCCGTCGTCGGCCTGGTGCCCCAGCAGCCGGAGCTGCTGCTCTACACCGACTCCGTGGCGGCAGAGTGCGCGGCGGCCGACGCCGACTTCGGGGTGCCCGCCGGCACCACCGCCCTGCTCCTGCAACGAATCTCGGGAGGCCTGGATCCCGATCGGCATCCCCGTGACCTGTCCGAGGGGCAGCGTCTCGAGCTCGCCCTGTCGGTGATCCTCGCCGGCTCCCCGGCAGTCCTGCTCCTCGACGAGCCGACCCGGGGCCTCGACTACGGCGCGAAGCAGCGCCTCAGCACCGCCCTGCGTGAGCTGGCAGCCCGGGGAACCACGGTGCTGCTCGCCACGCATGACGTCGAGCTCGCCGCTGAGGTCGCCGACCGGGTCGTCATCATCGCCGATGGCGAAGTCGTCACCGACGGGGCCGTGCGCGCGGTGCTCGCGTCGTCCCCGGCCTTCGCCCCCCAGGTGACCAAGGTCCTCCTCCCGCAGACCTGGCTCACGGTGGACGAGGTCGCCGCCGCGTTGGGACGGTCGGCATGACCGTCATTCCCTTCCGCCGCCCCGCCGCGGCCGCACTCGTCCTCGTCGCCGGCATCGGGCTGATCGCCTTCGTCTGGCCGTTCTTCGCATCATCCGAGTTCGTGCGGACCCACGGCAACGACACCCCGTGGCTGTTCGCCGGCATCCTCGCCCTGCTCACGCTCGTCGCCCTCGCCGAGGTCACGGCCGGCCGGCTGGACGCGAAGACCATCGCCGTCCTCGGCGTGACTGCTGCGGCAGGAGGTGCCATGCGCGTCCTCAGCGCCGGCACCGCCGGCCTCGAGCCGATGTTCTTCGTCATCATCGTCGCCGGTCGCGTCCTCGGGCCCGGAGTCGGTTTCGTCTCGGGGTCGCTCGCCCTGCTCACCGGCGCGCTGCTCACGGGCGGGGTCGGTCCGTGGCTGCCGTTCCAGATGATCTGCGCCGGCGGAGTCGGGCTCGGCGCCGGACTCCTGCCACTGCGAGGCGGCGCTCGGCCGGAGAGGTGGGTCCTCGCCGGCTATGCCCTGCTGACCGGGCTGGTCTATGGCCTCTTCATGAACCTCTGGTTCTGGCCGTTCCTCGGAGCCAACGCACCGACCGGCATGGGCTTCGTGCCGGGGGCCTCGCTCGGGGACAACCTCGCCCACTACGGGGTCTTCTATCTCGCCACCTCGCTCGGGTGGGACCTCCCTCGTGGCCTCCTCAACGCCCTGCTCGTGCTCGTGGCGGGACCCGCCCTGCTTCGCGTGTTTCGGCGTGCGGCTCGACGTGCGGCGTTCGGGACGGCCGTCACCTTCGAGTCCGCCCGCGTGGGCGCCGCCCCAGGAGCGACGCGTCCATGACGGCGCGCACCACGACGCTGGTCACGGGTCCGGTCCGCAGCGGCAAGAGCCGCCACGCGGAGGAGCTCCTCGCCCTGCACCGGGACGTCCTCTACGTGGCCACGGGGCGGCCGGCGGCTGACGACGACGATGCCTGGGCGGAGCGGGTCCGGTCGCACCAGCACCGTCGCCCGACGAGCTGGCGCACGCTCGAGACGGTCGATCTCGACGCCGCGCTCAGTGAGGCCCCCGGTCCGGTCCTCATCGACTGCCTCGGCACCTGGCTGACCGCTCAGGTCGACCTCGTCGGCTGGGACGACCTTCCCGTGGCCGCGGCACACCTCCGGGAGCGGACGGACTCGCTCGTCGAATCCCTCGACCGGGTGGCGCACCCCGTCGTCATCGTGACGAACGAGGTCGGGTGGTCCCTCGTCCCGATGACGGCGTCCGGCCGGTTCTTCCAGGACGAGCTCGGCCGGCTTAACGCGCGCGTGGCCCACGTCGCCGCCGCGGTGCACCTCGTGGTCGCCGGTCGCGTCCTCGACCTCTCCACCCTGCCGGTCGTCCCGCAGTCGCCGCCGCCTCGGACGCTCGATGCGTGACGCCTGGCGGCTGAGCGCGGGCACCTTCCTCGTCGTGCCGGTGCGCCCCCCGAGCCGGATCGACCGGTCCGTCGCGGCGGGCGCCATGGTTCTCGCGCCCGTCACTGCCCTGCTTGCCGGGACGCTGTGGGCGGGCCTGGGGCTGGCCGTGACGATCGGATGGCTGGCTCCTCCCGTGGCGGCGGTGGTTGCGCTCATCGGGGCCGCGCTGCTCAGCCGGGCGATGCACCTCGACGGGCTGGCGGACGTCGCCGACGGTCTGTCGTCTGGCCTGGATCGCTCGCGCGCCCTCGAGGTCATGAAGAAGGGCGACACCGGCCCGGCCGGGGCGGCGGCCCTCGTGCTCGTGCTCCTTCTCCAAGCTGCTGCGCTGGCCTCCCTGCTCACGTCCGTTCCCGGCACCGCCCTGGCGGTGATCAGCCTCGTCTCGAGCCGGCTGGCCCCCGTGGTCGCCTGCCGCCACGGGGTTCCCGCTGCACGTCCGGGCGGGCTCGGCGCGGCCGTCGCGGGGACCGTCCGACCGCTCGGTCTGCTCGCCGCGGTCGGGGGCGTGGTTCTCGCCGGCTTGGGTGCGCTCGTCCTCCTCGACGCCATGCCGTATGCCGCTGGGCTCGTCCCCGGGGGCGCCCTCCTCGGTGCCTGGCTCGTCACGCGTCATGCAGTCCGGCGGTTCGGCGGGATCACCGGTGACGTCATCGGCGCCGCGATGGAGATCTCTCTCGCGGCAGCGCTCGTCGCCGCGAGCAGCCTCGTCGCCACGCTCTGACAACGGCCCCTCACCACCGGCCGCCGCCCCTCACCGGCCTCCCGCATCCCCTGCCGACGGTCAGGATTCGCGGACCTGCACCTCGACGAACGGCGGCTTGACGACCTGCGCCTCGACGGCTCGGCCGCGCACGTCGATCTCGACGGTGTCACCCTCGGCCACGTCCGGGTGCAGCAGGGCCAGTGCGATGCCCTGCTTCAGCGTCGGGGAGAACGTGCCCGAGGTGACCTCGCCGACCGCCGCCCCGTCCTTCGATACGGCGCAGTGCTGCCGCGGGAGGCCCCGTCCCGTCACGAGCAGTCCCCGGCTCAACCGGGAGGGGTTGGCCTTCTCGGCGAGGAGCGCCTCTCGGCCCCAGAACGCGTCCTTCTTCCAGCCGACCGCCCACCCGGCCCGAGCCTGGACGGGGCTGATCTCGAGGGACAGGTCCTGACCGTGGAGCGGGTAGCCCATCTCCGTCCGGAGCGTGTCTCGCGCTCCGAGCCCGCAGGGCTTGCCCTCGAAGGGTGCGATGGCCTCGACGAGGGCGTCCCAGAGTGCCGGAGCGTCGTCCCAGCGGGGAACGAGCTCGTATCCTCGCTCGCCCGTGTAGCCCGTCCGGCACACGATCACCGGTCGACCCTGCCAGTCCGCCTCGACGAAGGACATGTAGTCGTGTCCGGTGGGCAGGCCGAGCGCGTCGAGGACCTCGTCGCTCTTCGTGCCCTGGACGGCGATCACGCCGTAGGAGTGGTGGAGGTTGGTGACCTCGATGCCCTCGGGCGCCGCGGCCTGCAGCCGCCGCACGACCTCTGTGGTGTTGGCGGCGTTGGGGATGAGGAAGACCTCGTCGTCCGACTTGAGGTAGGCGATGAGGTCGTCCACGACGCCGCCTGACTCGTCGCAGCAGAGCGTGTACTGCGCCTGCCCCGGCGCGATCCGGCGGAGGTCGTTGGTGAAGCACGAGTTGACGAAGTCAGCCACACCGGGGCCCTTGACCGACGCCTTGCCCAGGTGGCTGACGTCGAAGACGCCGACCCGCTCCCGCACCGTCGTGTGCTCCGCGACGACACCCCCGCCCGGATACTCGATCGGCATGTCCCAGCCGCCGAAGTCGGCCATCTTGGCGCCGAGCTCGACGTGACGGTCGTGGAGCGGAGAGGTCAACGGGGAGGTCGTCCCCGACATCGTTGTCGTCATGCGGCCAACTTAGCGCGGTCGCCGCGGCCTTATCATCGTCGCCACATGCGCCGACCGGGACCACCGTCCCGGTCCGTTCCCGGGCAGCCGCCCGCACACCTCGACAAGGAGTCCTTCGTGGCCAACCTCACCCTGTCCACCCGCACGGCCGCCGAGGCCGCCGGCGACGCACTCGTCCTCGGGCTCGTCTCGGCCGCCGACGGTGCGGCCCTCGCCCCCGGCCACGGCCTGGCCCGGAAGACCGTCACGCACCTCAAGTCGGTGGTCTCGGACCTCGACCTCACCGGCAAGGTCGGCGAGGTGACGGCCGTCGCGGCCGTGCCCGGTGTCGCGGCCCGGATCGTCGTGCTGGCCGGGATCGGCGAGCTGAAGGGACCCGAGGACGGCGAGTCGCTGGAGGACGTCCGTCGTGGCTTCGGTGCGGCGCTCCGCTCGCTGAGCAAGAAGAAGAAGGCCGTGGTCGCCGTCCCCGGGACGACGCCGGCGCTCGTCGCCGCGACCGCTGAGGGTGCGGCCCTCGGGGCCTACACGGTCTCCAAGGCGGGTGTGCCGAGCACTGACGGCGTCGCGACGATCGCCATCGCCGGACCCGCCGATGCGGCCGCCCGCAAGGCCGTGAAGCGGGCCGCCGTCGTCGCCCAGGCCGTCGCCTACACCCGTGACCTCGTCAACCTCCCGCCGAACCTGCTCTTTCCCGCCACGTTCGTGGACTCGCTCGCCGACCGGGTCAAGGGCAGCAAGGTCAAGCTCAAGAGCTACGACATGAAGCAGCTGCGCGCCGGCGGTTTCGGCGGCACGGTCGGGGTCGGGCAGGGATCTGCCAACGAGCCTCGGATCGCGGTGCTGACCTACGCCCCGGCCCGGGCCAAGACGTCGATCGCACTGGTGGGCAAGGGAATCACCTTCGACTCGGGCGGCCTCTGCATCAAGCCGGCGACCGGCATGGTGACGATGAAGAGCGACATGGCGGGCGCGGCCGCCGTCGCCGCCGCGGTTCTCGCCATCGCCGAGCTCGGCCTTCCCGTGGCGGTCACCGGCTACCTCGGCCTCGCGGAGAACATGCCGAGCTCGACGGCGCAGCGCCCCAGCGACGTCGTCACCATGCGCGGGGGCAAGACCGTCGAGATCCTCAACACCGACGCCGAGGGTCGCATGGTCCTCGGCGACTGCATCGCGCTCGCGAGCGAGGCCGGGCCCGATGCGATCGTCGACGTCGCGACACTGACCGGCGCCCAGGTCGTCGCCCTCGCCAACACCGCCGCGGTCATGGCCAACGACGACGCCTTCCGGGAGCGGGTGCTCGAGGCGGCATCGGTCGCCGGCGAGGCCATGTGGCCGATGCCGCTCCCCAAGGAGCTGCGGCCGGCCCTGGAGTCGATCAACGCTGACCTCGCGCACAAGGGCGGCGTCGAGGGCGGCATGCTGACGGCGGGCATCTTCCTCGGCGAGTTCGTCGGCGAGGGCATCCCCTGGAGCCACATCGACATCGCCGGGCCGTCCTTCAACGAGAAGACGCCGAACGGCTACCTGCCCAAGGGCGGCACCGGTTTCGCCGTCCGGACGCTGGTCTCGCTCGTGGAGAGCTACGCCTGATCCTCGGTCGAAGAGGCACTCTCGGCCCTCTGGACGCGCCCTGAGGGCCGGGCCGAGAGTGCCGGTCGGCTAGCTGCCGGCCTTCCGGCGGAACATCTGCTGGGCCTTGGCCGGCCCGTGCGCCCCATGCACCTTCGAGCGGTCGTGGTCGTCCTCGGAGACGTCCTTGCCGCCGTGCGCGTGCTTCTTGGCCAACGCCTCGCGGAACTTGGCCTTCACTTCCTCGCTCGGCCCGTTGCTGGAACCCTCTGGCTTGGACATGTGCGTTACCTCCTGCACCGGCGCGGACCTGACGATCCCCACACTCTCAGCCCAGCGGCATACGGGCCAGTGTTTTCGGGAGCAGCCGGCTCACGAACCTCCGCGACGCTGACGGCTGTTCCACTCGCGCATGCGGTTGGGGTAGCCGGTGTGGTTGACGTCGTAGACGGGCACGCCCAGCCGTTGCGCCACCTCGAACGCGTCCTTGCGCGCACCGACTGCTCGGCGAGTCCACTCACCGTCCCAGGCGATGAGCACGACGGTGGTGGGCGTGACGCTCGTGGCGGGCTCGACGTAGGCCTCCACGCCGCGCCTGGACTCGACGAAACCGCGCAGGTGCGCCTCGACCGCCTTGCGGTCGATGTCCATCAACGGCCCGTCGGACCGGCCCAGCATGGGCGTGTCCTTGGCGCGACGGCGGCGGGAGAACCAAGCCATGCCCGCACAATACGACGCCACCATGCCAGTGCCTGCATGACCGGCCAGCGTGACCTGCCTGTGACGTCGCTCTCGATCAATGACAAGATGCTCTTGCGTCACCCAAGCCGTGGCGCACCTGCATGACCCACCTGTCATCGAGCCGTGAAGGAGCACCAGCACATGTCGGCTGAAGCCGCAGGCGACTACGACGTCGTCATCCTCGGTGGGGGGTCCGGCGGCTACGCCTGTGCTCTCCGGTCGGCACAGTTGGGCCTCAAGGTCGCCCTCGTCGAGAAGAGCAAGCTCGGCGGCACGTGCCTTCACCGCGGGTGCATCCCGACCAAGGCGCTGCTCCACGCCGCCGAGGTCGCCGACGTGGCGCGGGAGGGCTCCCGTTTCGGCGTCAGGACGACGTTCGAGTCGGTCGACATGGCGGCGGTCCACTCCTACAAGGACGGCGTCGTGAGCCGTCTCCACAAGGGCCTCCAGGGCCTGGTGAAGTCAGCCCAGGTGGACTACGTCGAAGGGACCGGCGCACTCGACGGTCCCCACACGGTCGTGGTCGGCGAGCGGCGCCTCACCGGCAAGAACGTCGTGCTCGCCACCGGCAGCTACGCCAAGTCCCTGCCCGGCCTGGAGATCGACGGCCGGATCATGACCTCCGACCAGGCCCTCACCCTCGACCACGTCCCCGCCCGGGTCGTCGTCCTCGGCGGCGGCGTGATCGGCGTCGAGTTCGCCTCGGTCTTCAACAGCTTCGGCGCGGAGGTGACCATCGTCGAGGCGCTGCCCCACCTCGTCCCCGCCGAGGAGGAGGTCATCAGCAAGCAGCTGGAACGCTCCTTCCGCAAGCGGAAGATCGCCTTCAAGACCGGCGCCCGGTTCGCCGGCGCCACCCAGGCAGACGACGTGGTCACCGTCTCGCTCGAGTCGGGCGAGACGCTCACCGCTGACCTGCTGCTCGTCGCCGTGGGCCGTGGTCCCGTGACCGAAGGCCTGGGCTACGAGGCCGCCGGCATCACCGTCGACCGGGGCTTCGTGCCGACCAACGAGCGGCTCCAGACCAACGTCCCCGGGGTCTACGCCGTCGGCGACATCGTCCCCGGCCTGCAGCTCGCGCACCGTGGGTTCGCCCAGGGCATCTTCGTCGCCGAGGAGATCGCCGGTCTGTCTCCCGCTCCGATCAAGGAGACGGGCATCCCTCGCGTCACGTACTGCGACCCCGAGGTGGCCTCTGTCGGACTGACCGAGGCGCAGGCCCGCGAGTCGTTCGGCGATGAGGTCGAGACCTACGAGTACAACCTCGGCGGCAACGGCAAGTCCCAGATCTTGGGCACTCAGGGGTTCATCAAGCTGGTTCGGCGCAAGGATGGACCCGTGGTGGGTGTTCACATGATCGGTGCCCGGGTGGGTGAGCAGATCGGCGAGGCACAGCTCATCGTCAACTGGGAAGCGCACCCCGACGAGGTCGCCGGCCTCGTGCACGCCCACCCCACGCAGAACGAGGCGCTCGGCGAGGCCCACCTGGCCCTGGCCGGTAAGCCTTTGCACGCGCACGCTTGAGCCAGTAACTGGGAAGAGGAGAGAACACGTCATGTCAGAACGCGTGACCATGCCGGCCCTGGGTGAGTCCGTCACCGAAGGGACCGTCACCCGCTGGCTGAAGAGCGTCGGCGATCGCGTCGAGGTGGACGAGCCCCTGCTCGAGGTCTCGACGGACAAGGTCGACACCGAGATCCCCTCCCCCGTCGCAGGCACCCTGCAGGAGATCCTCGTCCAGGAGGACGACACCGTCCCCGTCGGGGCGGACCTGGCCGTGATCGGCGACGGCGAGGCGCCCGCTCAGGAGGCCGCCCCGGCTGAGCAGGCCCAGGAGCAGGCTCCTGCGGAGCAGCCGGCCCAGCAGCAGGAGCAGCAGGCCGCACCGGCTCCCGAAGCACCCAGCACGGAGCAGGAGCCGCAACCGGCGACGAGCGAGCCGGAGGCCGAGCAGGCCCAGCAGCAGGCGGCCGCCTCGCCGGCCGGCGGTGGCGAGGGCCAGACCGTCACGATGCCGGCACTGGGCGAGTCGGTCACCGAGGGCACGGTCACCCGTTGGCTCAAGGCCGAGGGCGACGAGGTCGCCGTCGACGAGCCGCTGCTCGAGGTGTCCACGGACAAGGTCGACACCGAGATCCCCTCTCCCGTTGCAGGCACCCTGACGAAGATCCTCGTCGGCGAGGACGAGACGGTCCCGGTCGGCGGCGACCTCGCCATCATCGGCGGGTCGGCTCCCGCCCAGGCCGAGGCACCCGCCGAGCCACAGGCAGCGGCGCAGGCCGAGGAGCCCGCCCAGGCCGAGGCCCCCGCACAGCAGCAGGCGCCACAGGCACCGGCTCAGCCTGCAGCGACGCCCGCACCGGCAGCAGCGCCCGCGGCAGGGTCGGCCCAGACCGCAGAGGCGGCTGCCTACGTCACGCCGCTGGTGCGCAAGCTCGCTGCCCAGCACGGCATCGACCTCTCGACCCTCACGGGCACTGGAGTCGGTGGCCGGATCCGCAAGCAGGACGTGCTCGATGCCGCGCAGGCGGCTCAGCAGCCCCCGGCCCCCGAGCCCGCTGCGGCACCGGCGGCACCGACGGCACCGACCGCCGGCCCGGCGCAGCCTGCGGCCGCCCCGGCCGCTTCGGGTGGCGCTCAGGCTGCCTCGGTGAGCCCGAAGCGCGGCACCCGCGAGAAGATGTCGCGCCTGCGCAAGGTCATCGCCACCCGCATGGTCGAGTCGCTGCAGGTGTCGGCTCAGCTCACCACCGTCGTCGAGGTCGACCTGACCAAGGTCGCCCGGATCCGCGAGCGGGCGAAGCGCGACTTCGAGGCACGCGAGGGCACCAAGCTCAGCTTCCTGCCCTTCCTTGCCCTGGCCGCGACCGAGGCCCTCAAGGCGCACCCGATGGTCAACGCCAGCGTCGAGGGCGACGAGGTCGTCTACCACGGCACGGAGAACCTCTCCATCGCCGTGGACACCGAGCGGGGCCTCCTCGTCCCGGTGGTCAAGAACGCCGGTGACCTCAACATTGCCGGCCTCGCGCGGGCCATCGCCGACGTGGCCGACCGGACCCGCAACAACAAGATCACCCCCGACGACCTCGCTGGTGGCACGTTCACGATCACCAACACGGGCAGCCGTGGGGCGCTCTTCGACACGCCGATCATCAACCAGCCGCAGGTCGCCATCCTCGGCACCGGGGCCATCGTCAAGCGGCCCGTCGTCGTGACGGACCCTGACGGCGGCGAGACGATCGCCATCCGCTCGATGATGTACCTGGCCCTGTCCTACGACCACCGGATCGTCGACGGCGCCGACGCGGCTCGCTTCCTGGGCACGATGAAGACCCGTCTCGAAGAGGGTCGCTTCGAGGCCTGAGAGCAGCAGCACACCATGACGAAGCGCGTCGCCATCACCGGGTCCTCCGGTCTGATCGGCGGCGCGCTTCGTGCTCACCTCGTCGCCCGGGGCGACGAGGTGATCAGGCTCGTCCGGCGCCCCACCACCGCGTCGGACGAGCTCCAGTGGGACCCGGCTCGCGCTGATCTCGAGCCAGAGGCCCTGGCGGAGGTGGACGCGGTGGTCAACCTGGCCGGCGCGGGTGTCGGTGACCGGCGGTGGACCGAGGACCACAAGCGGGCCATCCTGTCCTCGCGCATCGACGCCACGACGACCGTTGCGCGTGCCGTCGCCGCGGAGCACGCCCGCTCAGGACGAGCGGTTCGTCTCGTCAATGCCTCGGCGGTGGGCTTCTACGGCGACCGCGGTGACGAGCCGCTCACCGAGCAGAGTCCGCCGGGCGACGACTTCCTCGCCTCCGTCGTCGTGCAATGGGAAGCAGCGGCCGAGCAGGCGACCGGGTCCGCCCCGGTCGCCATGGTGCGCACCGGCCTGGTGATGGCACCAGATGGCGGCGCGTTCGAGCGGCTCCTGCTCCTTGCGCGGCTCGGTCTGGGCGGGCCGCTCGGCAGCGGCCGGGAATGGTGGCCGTGGATCACCCTCGCCGACACGGTGCGCGCCGTCACGTTTCTCATCGATCACACCGACCAGGTCGGGCCGTTCAACCTCGCCGCACCGGGAGAGGCTCGTCAGGTCGAGATCGCCCACGCGTTCGGCCGCGCCCTGCACCGGCCTGCGATCCTTCCGGCGCCACGGCTGGCGCTCCGGGCGGTCGTCGGCGAGTTCGCTGACAGCATCCTCGCCAGCCAGCGGGTCCGCCCAGCGCGCCTCGCCGAAGCGGGTTTCACGTTCGAGCACCCAGACCTGGACACGGCCGTCAGGTGGACGCTGCAACGTTGATGTGCTCGATCCGCCACCCCAGGGCGCCGAGACGCAGCTCGAAGTCGAGCAGCTCCCCAGTTGCCGCCCCGCGGGTCGCGCGAGCGCCCGCCCTGTCGACGATCTCGTAGGCCGACCAGTCGACGCGGGCCCGGATCGTGGCGCGTTCCCGGTCGCCGGCGAGCCACGTGGCCTTGGCGACCGTCAGCCGTACGCGTGCATAGCGTTCGCCGCGAGCGAGCAGGGTCTCGATGAGCTGCACGTCGGAGGCGTGCGAGCCGGAGCCCTGCCGGTGCACGGCCGCGAGCCCGGCCGCGTCGCGTTCCATGAGCGCGCGTGCGCGCCGGTCGGACAGCAGCTGCAGCAGCTCGGCCGTCCGCGCCTTCGGCGCCGCCGCATCGCGGTCGACAGCCAGCGACGCGGGGCGGGTCGTCGCCGCTGGAGCGGAAGGGGCCGAGGACGTCGGGCCAGCGGCGGGGGCGGGAGGGCGCGCGGCTTCGGCGGCCGAGGACGGGCCGAGCAGGAGCCAGCCGCCGCCGACCAACGCGGCCACGCACACGGAGGCGGCTGCGGTGACCGCGGCGATGCGCCGCCACGGGCGGGTGGCTCGCCGTGCTGCCGTCGGCGGATCGAGCGCGGCTTCGGCCCGGAGCCGATGGGTGAGCTCAGAGGCGTCGTCAGCGCCGACGACGACCTCAACCGGCTCCGCCGGCACGGCCTCGTAGAACAGGCTCGCCAGGCGTGCGGCGCTGGGACGCACGCTGGGATCGGGATCGATGCACGCAGCGACCACCGCAGTGAGCTCGGGCCCGACGTGGCTGGTCACGATCTCCGGGTCCAGACGCTGCAGCGTGTCGGGAGCACCATTGCCCGTGAGACAGAACCACGCGACCGCACCGAGGGAGAAGATGTCGCTCGCGCTGGTGGGCCGGCCGCCTTCACGCACCTCCGTCGCCACGAATCCCGCAGTGCCCCAGACCTCCCCGGGCTGGCCGACGATGCGAGCGGCTCCGAGGTCGAGCAGCAGCGGACGGCCGGCCGCCGTGAGCATGATGTTGCCGGGTGCGATGTCGCCGTGGACACCGCCGGCGGCGTGCAGCGCAGCGACCGCCTCGCAGATCGGCGTCAGGATCGTCACGGCCTCGCCGGGGCGGAGCTGACCGCGCGCCCGCACCATGGACCGGACGGAGGCCCCGGTGACGCGGTCGAAGACGAACGCCGTCCGCCCGTCGGCGAGGGCCACCACCTCGCGGAGCCGGACGAGGTGCTCGTGACTCACCGCGCACAGGACCTGACGCTCCTGCTCCCAGGCCGCGGGTGTCAGGACGGACGCGTCGCGTGGAACCTTCACCGCCACCGGATCGCCGTCCCGGTCGACGCCGGACCAGACGACGCTGGAGGCGCCCTCCCCGATGACCCGGTCGAGCAGGTGGCCGGGGACCTCGGGACGGCTCGAGTCGACAGCGCTCACCAGCCCATCGTCACAGCAAACGGCCGAGCCCCGCTGCCGTCATCCACAGGCTCAGGACCTGGCCGTATGCCGCTGGGCCGGCTCCCAGCGGACGAGCCCGTCCCAGCCTCGTCCGCCCGGTTCGGTCTGGGGACCGACCGGATCGGCTCGCGTCAGGAGCCGGGGGCCTCGCCGGGCGTGAGCACCTCCACGACGCGCCGGGCCTGCTGGCTGGTGCGAGCGGCGTCGATGACGGCGAGCACGTGGACCGCGTCCCTCGGGTCGACGGGCATGGCTGCCTGCGGGTCGTCCGACCTGAGTGCCGCAGCGACCGACCGATAGAAGGCGGCCTGGTCGCTCGGGCCGACCGCCGGCCCGGGCTCGCGCACCTCGCCACGGACGACCCAGCCGACGGTCCCGTCCGCGGACTCGAAGTCGGCGAACGCGCTCACCTCGTCGAACTGGCGGCCGATGACATAGGCGCCGGTCGAACCCATCAACCGGGCGCGCGGCCCGGGGGCGCCGTTGACCGAGGTGGCCATGACGTGGCTGACGATCCCGGAGGTGTGCCGGCAGGCAACGAAGAAGTCGTCCTCGGCGACGACGGTGTGCGCAGACAACTCGGCATAGACCGACTCGACCTCGCCGTGCAGGATGACCGCCTGGTCGATGAGGTGGGCGCCGAGATCGAGGAGCAGGCCGGCCCCTTCGTCGGCTGTCTGGGTCTCTCGCCATCGCTGCTTCGGCTCAGGACGCCACCGGTCCCAGCGGTACTCGGCCCTTCTGATCTGGCCGATGAGCCCCTCGTCCCGCACTGCGGTCAGGGCGGCGAGCTCGGGGTCGTAGCGGCGGTTCTGGAACACCGACAGCGGCACCCCACGGTGCGCCGCGGCGTCGACGACGTGCTGGGCCTCCGACGCCGTGCGGGCCAGCGGCTTGTCGACGACGACCGCGACCCCGGCCTCGACGACCCGCTCCGCCTGCTCGGCGTGCAGCCCGGTCGGCGTGGCCAGGACGATCAGGTCGAGGTCATCGACGCCGAGCAGCGCCTCGAGATCGGGCACGACCAGCGCACCCGGCAGCTCGGCCCGAACCTGCTCCGCTCGTTCTGCGCTCGACGTCGCCACGGCCGCCACCTCGAGGCCGGCACCGCGGAGAGCCGGTGCGTGGAACTGACGACCACCGGTCCCGTAACCGGCCAGCCCCACGCGAAGGGCAGGATCTCCGGGCAGCGAGCTCAGCGGCATACGGCCACCTTAGGTGGACGGCGACGGAAGGGCAGGGATGTCCGGCGTACCCTGACCGCATGCGTTTCGTGCACCTCGGCCTGGCCCCGGACTTCGTCGACTACGAGCAGGCCTGGGAGATCCAGCGGCAGACGCACGCCAAGGTCGTCGCCGGCGAGGAGCCAGACACCGTCTACCTGCTGGAGCACGCCGCCGTCTACACGGCCGGCAAGCGGACCGAGCCCCAGGAGCGGCCGAAGGACGGCACCCCCGTCGTCGACGTCGACCGCGGAGGCAAGATCACCTGGCACGGCCCCGGCCAGATCACCGGCTACCCGATCGTGCGGCTGCCGGCGCCCATCGACGTCGTCGGCTACGTGCGCGCGCTCGAGGAGATGATGATTCGTGTCTGCGCCGACTTCGGCGTCGAGGCGGGCCGCGTCGAGGGAGAGAGCGGCACGTGGATCGCGGCCGACGACCGCGGTCCACGGCGCAAGATCGGCGCCATCGGCATCCGGGTCAGCCGTCAGGTCGCCATGCACGGCTTCGCCTTCAACTGCAACCCCGACCTGTCCTGGGGCGAGGTCATCATTCCCTGTGGCATCGTCGGCGCCGGGGTGACCTCGTTGTCAGCCGAGCTGGACCGCGACGTCCCCGTGACCGAGGTCCTGCCGCACGTCGAGAAGCACCTCGCCGACATCATTCCGGCCCTCCAGCCGAACCGGCGCGTCCTCACCTGACGAACGCTCCCCCGCGCCACTAGGGTGAGCTGACCCTGTGGGAGCCACCGCAGCGGCACACGTGTGATCAGGGGGTTTCATGGACGTCGCCGTCCAGACGGTCAACCTACGCAAGAGCTACCTCGGCAGAGGAGGTCGCCGGGTCGCCGTCCAAGGCCTGACCATGACCGTCCCGGCCGGCGGCGTGCACGGCTTCCTCGGTCCCAACGGGTCGGGCAAGACGACCACGATCCGGATGCTGCTCGGGCTGATCCGGCCCGACTCCGGCACGGCGCAGGTCTTCGGCCACCCCGTCCCGCAGGAGCTGCCCGCCATCATCGACCGGGTCGGCGCGATCGTGGAGTCCCCCAAGTTCTTCCCGGCCTTCACTGCACGGCAGAACCTCCGGCTGCTGGCGGACGCCATCGGTACGCCACGCCACCGCATCGACGAGGTCCTCGAGGTGACGCACCTGCGCGACCGCGGCCGGGACCGTTACGCCGGGTTTTCCCTCGGCATGAAGCAGCGCCTCGCCATCGCGGCCACGCTGCTCAAGGATCCTGAGCTGCTCATCTTCGACGAGCCGACCAATGGCCTCGACCCCGCCGGGATCCGGGAGGTCCGCGACACCATGCTCAGCCTCGGCGCGAGCGGCCGCACCGTCCTCGTCAGCTCGCACATCCTCGCCGAGGTCGAGCAGGTGGCCGACACGGTCACGATCATCGGGCACGGTCGCACGCTGGCCGAGGGCGCCGTCGCCGACATCCTCGGCGGCGGTGGGGCCGCGCAGGTCAGGGTGGCCGTCGCCGCCCCCGCCCGGGCGGAGGACGTCCTGACGGCCGCCGGCCTGCGAGTCAACCGCGAGGAGGCGCACCTGCTCGTCTCCGGCGCCGACGACCCCGCAGAGATCACTCGACTGCTCGCCGGTCACGGCCTCTACGTCAGCGAGCTGACCCCCATCCGGCCGGACCTCGAGTCCGCGTTCCTCTCGCTCACGGCGGACGAGGGCCTCGGGTCCGAGGCCGACCTCCGAGCCGGCGGTCTCGCGACGGGAGGTGCCGCATGAGTCACACCTTGATCACCCCGGACGCGCAGTCCACGTCGCAGGTCCGCCCCAAGGGGACCTCGTTTCCCGGGCTCGTCGGCGTCGAGCTGCGCCGCCTCTGGTGGCGCCGCCTGACCAAGGCGGTCCTCGTCGCCGTCGTGGCGGTCACGGGCCTGATGGTCTACAACGCCTACAACTCCAGCAGCCCGGAGACACTCGCCCAACGGCTCGAGCAGTACGAGGCCATGCGGGCCGACATGGAGCAGCAGAAGAAGGAGATGGAGGCCAACCTCCCGCAGATGATCGCCAAGTGCGAGGAGGCACAGGCAGCCGAGCGGGAGCGCAGCGGCGACGCCAGCATCGACTTCCAGTGCGAGCAGGTCGGGGTGTTCCAGTCGCCCACGATGGAGGAGATGGGCATCGCCCTGCCGCTCGCGGACACCATCATCGCGAACCTCGCGCCCTACGCCGGGTTCACCTATGCCTTCCTCGTCCTGCTCCTGATGGGCAGCTTCGTCGCCGCCGAGTTCGTGACCGGGTCGCTCGGGAACTGGCTCACGTTCAAGCCGCAGCGCGTGCGCGTCGCCCTGAGCAAGCTCATCGCTGCGGGTCTCGGCAGCGCCGTGCTCGCCGGTCTCGGCCTGGCACTCCTCGTGGTCGGCGCCCGGTTGGTCGCGACGCTCAACCGGCCCGGCGCGGACCTCACGCTCCCCGAGCCGCCGCCCCTCGACGACTCCGTGCCCGAGCTCATCCTCCGGGTCCTCGCGGTGGCGGTCGGCACGGCGGTGCTCGGTGCCGCTCTCGCCCTCCTCATCCGGCACACGGCGGGTCTCGTCGGCCTCGTGCTCGGCTACCTCGTCGTCGTCGAGTTCATCGCGGTCAGCGCCCTCTTCGGTGGACGGCTGACCCCGTGGACTGTCGTCGCCAACCTGCAGGCCTTCCTCAACAAGGGCCACGAGTACATGGCGGAGTCGTGCACGACGGTGGCCGGTGAGCTGAGCTGCGGCTACCGGACGCAGGTCGTCAGCTACACCCACGGCTGGGTCTACCTCCTCGTGCTCGTCGGCGTGGTGACGACGGCAGCGGTGCTCGTCTTCCGGCGCCGCGACGTCACCTGACCGACCGCGGGGCGGACGAGTTTCAGCGACGGGGACGGCCGGGCGTACGCTTTGTGAGCCCGGCCACCCCGGGTTTCCCGTGCCCCCAGTGAAGGAGCCGCCGTGACTGTCGCACCTGACGGTCGTCGCCTGCTGCGCGTCGAGGCGCGCAACGCCGAGACCCCCATCGAGCGCAAGCCCTCGTGGATCCGGACGACCGCCAAGATGGGGCCGGAGTTCACGCAGATGCACTCCTTGGTCAAGGGCGAGGGCCTGCACACGGTGTGCCAGGAGGCTGGCTGCCCCAACATCTTCGAGTGCTGGGAGGACCGCGAGGCGACCTTCCTCATCGGCGGCGACATCTGCACGCGCCGCTGCGACTTCTGTGACATCGCCACGGGACGGCCGCAGGCCCTCGATCTCGACGAGCCGCGCCGGGTCGCCGAGTCGGTCCGTCAGATGGGGCTGCGCTACTCGACAGTGACCGGCGTGGCCCGCGACGACCTCGAGGACGGCGCGGCCTCGCTCTACGCGGAGACGATCCGCCAGATCCACCTGCTCAACCCCAACACCGGTGTCGAGATCCTCCCGCCCGACTTCGGCGCCAAGCCGGAGCTCGTCGGCCAGGTCTTCGACGCCCGCCCGGAGGTCTTCGCCCACAACCTCGAGACCGTCCCCCGGATCTTCAAGCGGATCCGTCCGGCCTTCACCTACGAGAAGTCGCTCACGGTGCTGACCATGGCCCGCGAGGCGGGCCTCGTGACCAAGTCCAACCTCATCCTCGGCATGGGCGAGACGGACTCCGAGATCGAGTCGGCGATCCGCGACCTGCACGACGCCGGGTGCGACATCCTGACGATCACGCAGTACCTGCGCCCCTCGAAGCTGCACCACCCGATCGACCGCTGGGTCAAGCCGGAGGAGTTCGTCCACTGGTCGGACGTCGCTGAGGGCATGGGCTTCAAGGGCGTCATGGCCGGTCCCCTCGTCCGCTCGTCCTACCGGGCCGGACGCCTCTGGGCGACCGCGATGCGCAAGTGGGGTCGCGAGATCCCCGAGCACCTCTCCCACCTGGCCGCGGCCGCCGAGTCACCCGCCCGCCAGGAAGCGGCGTCATTGGTGGCCCGGGCCGCCAGCGCCGTATCCTGATCCGCATGGCACGCAACAAGGACGGCGACACGCAGGCGCCCACAGAGAAGAAGAAGGGACGCCTGTCCCAGATCTTCGACGTCTATCGGATCACCAAGCAGCAGGACCCCCTCGTCGGGTGGTGGATGCTGCTCGCCTTCCTCGCCACGTTCGGTGTCATCCTCGTCATCGGCCTGCTGGTTGGGCTGTGGTGGATCTTCGCGATCTTCGGTCTGATGACCGGCATCCTCGTGGCCACGATCGTCATGAGCCGTCGCGCCGAAGCGGCCGCCTACCGGCAGATCGAGGGCCAGACCGGCGCGGCCGGCGCTGCGCTGACCTCGATCCGTCGCGGGTGGTACACCGACCGCGAGCCCGTGGCCGCCGACGTGGCCCGCCCGGGCGACTTCACCTCCGCAGCGGTCGTCTACCGGGCCCTGGGCCGGCCCGGCGTCGTGCTCATCGGCGAGGGTCCGACCGGACGGGTGCAGAAGCTCCTCGTCGCCGAGAAGAAGCGGGTCGAGCGGGTCGCTCCCGGCGTGCCCGTCATCCTGATGCGCGTCGGATCAGGTGAGGACGAGGTCCCGATCCGCAAGCTCGCCAACAAGGTGCAGCGCCTTCGCCCGCAGATCACCAAGGACGAGATGGCCGTCGTCAACAAGCGACTCAAGGCCCTCGGCGGGATGAAGGCCCCGCTGCCCAAGGGCATCGACCCGACCAGGGCCCGCATGGACCGCAAGGCGCTCCGCGGCAAGTAAGCCCATCGAAAGAGCAGTTCGTCCCCCGGAGAGGGCTGACGAACTGCTCTTTTGTTGTCAGCGGGCGCGGACGATGACCGTGTTGGGCACCTTGTCGTGCAGGCCGCGGCCGTCCCGGTCCCAGATCACGGCGGGGATCGCGAGGCACAGCAGCACCGTGCGCACGAGCGCCTGCGCCAGAGTGGCGCGACCACCGGCGACGCTGCGCACCTGCAGGCCCATCGCGCGGTGCCCGATCGTCGTGCCCAGAGTCCCGACGAGCAGGACGTTCATGAGCGCGAAGATGCCCAGGACGATGAAGTTCTGGGTGCCCGTCGCGGGCTGCTCGGAGAACGGCAGGGGCACCTGGAACAGGCCTCTGGCGATGACCAGGGCCAGGACCCAGTCGATGATGATGCCGACGAGACGACGGCCGAAGCGCGCGATCGAGCCGGGACCGTGCGGGGCCAGCCCCAAGCGCTGCCCTGGCCACTCCCCCGTGTTCCCGGTCCGCGAGCTGGGGCCCTCGAGCCAGGATCCGACGTCCTTACGGTCAACCACGTGCTCAGCCTAACCATCCGCGCCCGACCCGACCCAGCGGCATACGGGCGCGGTGACAGGCAGTTGGGGGGTGCACGGGGGGCTTGCCCCCGTGGGGTGTCGTTAACACGCGGGAAACATCGGGGTCATGGACGAGAAATCGGGGGCCACTACTGTCGGTGATGACAGCACGGGGCCGTCGCTCGATCAATACTGCGCCCCGACTCCATCGAGTCGGGGAGTGATCCGCGTGGCGACCTCGCCCCACTTCAGGAGGTTGGATGTTCAGCTCAGCTGACGAGGTCCTCGCGTACATCAAGGACGAGGACGTCAAGTTCGTCGACATTCGGTTCTGCGATCTGCCCGGTGTCATGCAGCACTTCAACGTGCCGGCTGAGTCGGTCGACGAGGACTTCTTCACCGTTGGCCAGATGTTCGACGGCTCGTCGATCCGCGGCTTCCAGGCGATCCACGAGTCCGACATGAAGCTCGTGCCGGACCCGGCCACGGCCTACATCGATCCCTACCGCACCGAGAAGACGCTCGTCATGAACTTCTCGATCCTCGACCCCTTCACGGACGAGCGCTACAGCCGCGACCCGCGCAACATCGCCCTCAAGGCGGAGGAGTACCTGAAGTCCACCGGCATTGCCGACACGGCGTACTTCGGGGCCGAGGCCGAGTTCTACGTCTTCGACGACGTGCGCTTCGAGACGAAGGCCAACGCCGGCTACTACTACCTCGACTCGATCGAGGCGGCCTGGAACTCCGGTCGTGAGGAAGAGGGCGGCAACCGCGGCTACAAGACGCGCTTCAAGGGCGGCTACTTCCCCGTCTCCCCCGTCGACCACTTCGCCGACATGCGTGACCAGATGTGTCTCGAGATGAAGCAGGTCGGTCTCAACGTCGAGCGCAGCCACCACGAGGTCGGCACCGCCGGCCAGATGGAGATCAACTACCGCTTCAACACGCTGCTGCACTCCGGCGACGACCTGATGAAGTTCAAGTACGTCATCAAGAACTCCGCCTGGCGGCAGGGCCACACGGCGACGTTCATGCCGAAGCCGATCTTCGGCGACAACGGCTCCGGCATGCACACGCACCAGTCCCTCTGGAAGGACGGCGAGCCGCTCTTCTACGACGAGCGTGGCTACGGTGGCCTGTCCGACATCGCCCGCTGGTACATCGGCGGTCTGCTCAAGCACGCCCCGTCGCTGCTGGCGTTCACGAACCCGACGATCAACTCCTACCACCGACTCGTGCCCGGCTACGAGGCCCCGGTCAACCTGGTCTACTCGGCCCGGAACCGCTCGGCCTGCGTCCGGATCCCCGTGACCGGCACCTCGGCCAAGGCCAAGCGCGTGGAGTTCCGCGTGCCCGACCCGTCGGCCAACCCGTACCTGTGCTTCGCCGCTCAGCTGATGGCCGGCCTCGACGGCATCAAGAACCGTATCGAGCCGCCGGAGCCGATCGACAAGGACCTCTACGAGCTGCCCCCGGAGGAGCACGCCTCGATCCAGCAGGTTCCCGGCTCCCTGCCCGAGGTGCTCGACGCGCTCGAGGCCGACCACGGCTACCTGCTCGAGGGCGGCGTCTTCACCGAGGACCTCATCGAGGCGTGGATCGAGTACAAGCGCAAGAACGAGATCGACCCGATCCGGTTCCGTCCGCACCCCCACGAGTTCGAGATGTACTACGACCTCTGACGAAGATGCAGCGGAGGTCGGGGGCCGAGCTTGCGAGGCACCCGGCCGCAGCGGAGTCGAGGAAGAGTCGTAGGGAGTACGACCTCTGACGAAGATGCAGCGGAGGTCGGGGGCCGAGCTTGCGAGGCAGCGGAGTCGAGGGAGAGTCGTAGCGAGTACGACCTCTGACGAAGCTTGACCGAGATCGCTCAAGGGCCCGGGTCCACGTTCCAGCGTGGGCCCGGGCCCTTGACGTTTGGCGGAATTGGCGAATCGGTGCACCCCCGGGTTAGGGTGACACTCATACCCCTCGGGGTATCTCTCGGCTGACCTTGCCACGGCGACGGTCGGCCGTTCCTTTTCCCGACCTGCGCGCTCGACGCCGCCCTTGACGAAAGGACGACCGATGTCCGACAGCATCTCGACCTCCACCTCCCGCCGCCCTGCAGGGCTGGATGCGCCCGCCCTCCAGGAGTGGCTGGCCGCACCGGATGGCCCGCGACTGCTCGACGTTCGCACGCCGGCCGAGTTCGAGGCGTCGCACATCCCCGGCTCCTACAACGTGCCCCTCGACCTCCTGAAGGAGCACCGCGAGGAGTTCCGCGCCCACCTCGACGAGGACCTCGTCCTCATCTGCCGGTCCGGCGCCCGGGCGACGCAGGCGGAAGGCTTGCTCGCCGCGACGGATCTGCCCAACGTGCACGTCCTCGTCGGCGGCGTCACCGCGTGGGAGAGCGCCGGTGCGCCGCTCAACCGGGGCGCCGAGACGTGGGAGCTGGAGCGCCAGGTCCGCCTCCTCGCGGGTGCCATCGTCCTGGTCGGCGTGCTGCTGAGCATCGTCGTGCCGTGGGCGAAGTGGATCTCCGCCGGCATCGGCGCGGGCCTCGTGGTCGCGGCGTTGACCAACAGCTGCCTCATGGGTCTGATGCTGGCCAAGATGCCGTGGAACCGTCGCGAGACCCCAGACCTGGAGACGGTGCTTCGCGATCTCGCAGCGGCGGACGAGTCACGCTGACAGCCCCCAGCCCATGCCGTATGCCGCTGGGCTGGCTTGCGCCGATAGGCTGCCCGCGTGCCCAACTCCCTGCACAACCCCGTCTTCGACCAGCTCTTCGAGGCGGCGGCACCGCAGGTTCTGAACGGCAGTCATCAGCGTGACGTGCCACCGGTCGACGGCGGCCGGTGGCCGGTCACGGTGATCGCCCGCCCGCCCAGTGACGTGCGAGCCGCCCTGGCTACCTTGATGCGCGGGGCGTTGATCTGGGCGGGGGGCGGGCACTTCGTGACGGGGCGCGAGGACTCGGTTCACCTCACCGTGCGGGCGCTCGAGCCCTACCGGGAGGCCGCAGCACCGACCGATGATGCCGTTCCGATCTGGCGCAGCGCCATGGAGCGGGCGTGTGCGGCCACGCCGCCGCTGGAGTTCACCCTGACGGGCCTGACGTTGAGCCGGGCCGGGGTCATGGCCCAGATCGAGCCACGTGACGGCGCACCCTGGGCGTTCATGGACCGACTGCGGGCGGAGCTCGGCGACCTGGCCTGGTTCGAGGACGCCGGGATCGGTCGACGCAACATCTGGTACGCGACCCTCGTCCACTTCGCCGGCGACATCGCCCATCCCGCCGCGCTCGTCGACTGGGTGGCGTCACGACGGGAGATCGAGCGCGTGGACTTCGCCGTCGACGAGATCGAGCTGGTCCGCTCCCGCTACGTCGTCGACACCGCCGGCGACGGGCGGACCGAGCGCCTCATGCGACCCGAGTCCTGGCTGACCGTTCCCGTCGGCAGTTGAGCCCCGAGGCAATCCCCCCTGCTCTCACCGGGACTCACCCGGCAGCTGCCGAGAGAAAGCAGCGGGAGCCCGCTCAGCGGCATACGGCCAGAGGTGCGGTCACGCTGCGTGGCTGCGACGCGACGGGGCGTACGCCCGCTCGACCGTGGCCGTCACGTGTTGGTGCGGCCACCTCAATCCGAGCAGCCCGATGAGCGCGAGACACAGCGCCGCACAGATCGTCACGGCCAGGTGGGGGTCCTTGGTGGCTTGGGCCACCCATCCGGCCCCGAGGTAGCTCGCGCCCGCCGCGAGCACGGAGATCGAGCCCGCGAGGCTGAAGATCCGCCCACGCATCTCGGGTGCCGTGGCGAGGGCGAAGGTCGCCTGCAGCGGGACCATGAAGGCCTGCAGGAGGCCGCTGACGAAAAACAGCACGACGATCACGGTGAGCGGTGGCTCCAGGGCGGTCGCCAGCAACGGCAACGGCATGGCCAGCGCGAGAGGCATGATCGAGGAGTTCTGCCGCACGACGTCGAGGCGACCGATCATGATGATGCCCACCACGGCCCCGACGATCGGCGTGGCCATCAGGACTCCGCCCCAACCGTTGTCCCCGGCGATGGGGATGGCCAGCGCCTCGGGAGCCGCGATGCCGAGGCTCGCCACCGCGCTCAGGGAGATCAACCGGGCCAGGACCGGGTGGCGGGCGAGGTCGGCGCTTGCCGCTCCGAGGTCCCGCACGAAGCCACGCACTCCCTTGCCGCGGTCCCCGCGCACCGGGCGGAGCTGGACCACGACGAGGATCACGATCGCGGCGACGAGGAAGGTGCCGAGGTCGATGAGCAGGCCCACCTGGGGCCCGACGAGGGCCACGAGCCCACCTCCGAGCGCCAGCCCCAGGGCCTGGTTGAGCTGTTCCGACATCGCGCTGAGCGCCACCGCCCTGGAATAGAGGGGCCGGTCGTGCTCGAAGAGGTCGGTGATGAGCACGAGACTGGAGGCGCTCGCGGCGCCACCGATCAGCTCGAGCACGAAGAGGGCAGTGAAGATCGACACGAGCGGAGCCGCGGTCGTCACCAGCCAGAGCAGCACCAGCACGCAGACGGCGCGGGCGGCGTGGCTCGCGACGAGGACGTGCTTGTAGCGGAAGCGGTCGACGACCGGGCCAAGGAGGCTGCGACCGAGGAAGGTCGGCACGAAGCTGATCGCGAGCGTCGTCGCCGTGGCCAACGGAGATCTCGTCCGCTCGAAGACGACGGCGGCGATGGTGACCCGCGCGACGTAGTCGCCCCACATGGACAGCGCACCGGCGAGGAACACCGGGAGGTACCTCGGGACCCGCAGGAGTTCCGCGTACGACACGTCGCGGCCTGAAGCACCCCTGCGCTGGTTCACGGCACGACGCTACCCCGAGGCGGGGAGTCGTAAAAGTTGAAACTGGCGGCTTGGCGCGCCCGACGCGCCACTCGGCGCCACAGCTCGAGCAGCCCCGCGCCGTCACCGGCCGGCCGGCCGATGATCCGCCCCATCCCGTCCGCGTCGCGCAGGTCGACGGGGACGCTGTCGACGGCCCTCCCCCTCCAGAGCAGCCCGGCGTTCCGGAGCCGGACGCCGAGGAACCACGCCTCGCGCAGCGCGGCCGCGTCAGCCGGGGCGATGAGCTCCTCGGCCTCGAGGGCGGCGAGGGCCGGGAGGGTGCCGGTGACCCGGAGGCTCGGGCGGGCGCGCGCGTGCTGGAGCTGGAGCAGCTGCACGGTCCACTCCACGTCGGTCAGCCCACCGCGGCCGAGCTTGATGTGGGTCGATGGGTCGGCCCCACGGGGCAGCCGCTCGGACTCGACCCGGGCCTTGAGCAGCCGGATCTCACGAACCTGCTGCTCGTCCAGCCCGCCCTCGGGCCAGCGCAACGGATCAACGAGGCCGAGGAACTCGTCCGCGAGTCCGCTCGGACCGGCGACCGGTGTCGCCCGGAGCAGGGCCTGGAACTCCCAGGTGAGGGCCCACCGCTCGTAGTAGGTGCGGAAGGAGTCGAGGCTGCGCACGAGTGGGCCGTTCTTGCCCTCCGGACGCAGGTCGGCATCGAGCGGCAGGGGCGGCTCGGCAGCACCCGCGGTGAGCAGCTTGCGCAGCTCCTGCACGACGAGCGTGGCACGAGCCTGCACGCCCGCCTCGTCCGCTGCGTCGTGCGGGCGGTGGACGAACATGACGTCGGCATCCGAGGCATAACCCATCTCGGCGCCCCCGAGGCTGCCCATGCCGACGACGAGCAGGTCGCCTCCGAGCGCAGCTCCCTCCCGCCGCTCGACCTCGGCCGTGGCGGCCTCGAGCGACACGACGAGGGCCGCCGCCGTCAGATCTGTCAGCGCGGCACCCACGTCCAGCACGTCGAGCTCGCCGACGAGGTCAGCGAGGACGATGCGCAGCATCTCCGTGCGGCGGATCCCCCGGACTGCGGAGATGGCGTCGGCGCCACTGTCCCGGCGGCCGGCCGCCGCACGCATCGTGGCGGTCAGGGCCTCGCGCGAGCGCGGGACGAGACCGTTGGGCTCCCCGAGGAAGGCGACCTTCTCGGGTGACCGGATGAGCAGGTCGGCGGCGTAGCGGCTGCGCG
>NZ_JAPFQL010000064.1 GCF_028446585.1 Intrasporangium calvum | reverse complement strand
CCCACGTCGCTAGACGAGCTGCGCGGTCCTCTCGCGCGCCTCGTCGACCGAGGAGACCCGTCGCGGCCACCAGAAGCGGTCGCCGAGGATCAGCGCGATCGCGGGCACGACGAGCGTTCGCACGACCAGCGTGTCGAGCAGGACGCCCACGCAGATGATGACGCCGACCTGGGCGAGCACGACGAGGGGTAGGACGCCGAGCACGGCGAAGACGGCGGCGAGGAGGATGCCGGCGCTGGTGATGACACCACCCGTGGCGGCGAGGCCGCGGAGCATCCCTTGACGGGTGCCGTGCACGCGGGCCTCCTCCTTCGCGCGACTGACCAGGAAGATGTTGTAGTCGACACCGAGGGCCACGAGGAACACGAACGCGAAGAGCGGTGCCGTGTCGTCGAGCCGCTCGAAGCCGAAGACCTGGGTGAAGAGGACCCACGACAGACCGAGGCTGGCGACGAACGTGGCGACGACCGTGGCGACGAGGATGATCGGGGCGACGACGGATCGCAGCAGCAGCATGAGGACGACGAGCACGAGCAGGAGGATGAGCGGGAAGATCAGTCCCCGGTCGTCCGTGGCCTCCGCTGAGGTGTCCAGGGCGACGGCCTCGGTTCCCCCCACGTGGGTGCCGGGCAGGTCGGCCACGGCGGCGCGCAGGCTCCCGACGCCTTGACGGGCCTCGTCCGTGGAGGGGGCGCCGGTGAGGACCGCGTTGATCTGCGTGACGCCGTTGCCCTGGGCGCTGATCTGCGCGGAGGCGACCCCGTCGGCTCCCTTGACGGCGGCGAGCACGGCCTGGCCATCACCGGTCGTCAGGACGGTGGCCGGGTCGGCGGCGCTGGCCGGGAACGACTGGGCGAGCCGCTCGGAGGCCGTGATGGCCTCGGGCTTCTCGAGGAACTGGTCAGAGACCGACAGGCCCGTGTTGATGCCGAGCACCCCGAGCGACATGGCGAACAGGCCGGCTGCGCTCACGGCCACGACGGTCCTGGGCCGGGCGGCGACGACATCGCCGATCCGGCGCCACACGGAGCGGCGGTCCGCCAGGGCCGGCTCGCCCTCGTGCGGGATCTTCGGCCAGAAGACCCAGCGGCCGAAGACGACCAGGGACGCGGGCAGGACGATCAGGGCGAAGAGGGCCGCGACGACGATGCCGACAGCGGAGGACACGCCGAGTCCGCGGGTCGACGGGAAGGCCGACAGGACGAGGGTCAGCACGCCGAGGACGACGGTCGACGCGCTGCTCACGACGGCCTCGGCGGTGCGGGCCACGGCGACGGCCATGGCGTGCCGCCGGTCGGCGAAGCGCCGCAGCTCGTCGCGATAGCGGGAAATCAGCAGCAGGGCGTAGTCGGTCCCGGCTCCGAAGACGAGCACGGAGAGGATGCCGACGGTCGACTCGTCCCAAGCAACCCCGAAGAGCTCCAGGGTGTGGGTCGCGGCCACCGTGGCGAACCGGTCCGCGATGCCGATCACGGTGAGCGGAATGAGCCAGAGGATGGGACTGCGGTAGGTGACCACGAGGAGGATGGCGACGATCGAGGCCGTGGTGATGAGCAGTCGGAGGTTGGCGCCCTCGAAGACCGCAGAGAGGTCAGCCTCGATCGCTGCGGGGCCGGTCACCGTGGCGCTCAGCCCGGCGGGAAGGTCCGCCTTGGCGGCGGTGCGGATCTCGCCGACCACCTTGGCCGCCGCCGGGGCGTTGCCGGCCGACACGGGCACCACCACCAGGGCGGCCGTACCGTCCTCGCTGGGAGCCGCGGGCATCCCCGTCGCTCCGGGCAGGCTCGCGGCGCGTTGCTGGATGGCGGCGCGGTCCTCATCGGTGAGCGGTGCGCCGTCCCGGCTGAACAGCACGACTGCCGTGGTGTCGTTGGACTGGGGGAGGCGCTCGCGCAGTTCCGCAGCCTTGGTACTGTCCGCGCCCACGGCGAGCGTGTCCGTCACCTGGGCGGTGCGGTCGGCGTCACCGACCATTCCGATGACGGCGGCGGAGGCGATCAGGGCGAGGGTGGCGATGAGGCCGGCCCACCATCGGGCGGTGAGGCGTTCAGCCAGTCGTGACACGGTGATCTCCGATACGATGAGGCAAAGTCTGTAAGGATCTTACTAAGTTGGTTAGCGAAATTTCCACTCAGCCCTCCGAGGCGCTCCAGACGGCGGTCCCCCGGTGGCGGCCCAGCCGCAGCCTCGAAGCGCTGCAGGAGCTGCTCGACGTGGGTGAGGCGCTGCCCGAGGTGGTGGCCAGGCGCGCCGGGATGTCGACGACGGAGCTGCACGCCCTGAGGCACCTGTCGGCCGAGGCGCTTGGCCCGGTCGAGCTGGCCCGCCGACTTCGAATCACCTCGGCCGCGTCGTCCGGGGTCGTCGACCGGCTCGTCGCACACGGGCATGCCGAGCGACGCCCGCACCCGGACGACGGCCGGCGGACCGTCGTCGTCGTCACTGACTCGGGTCGCGCCGAGGTGATCGGCTGGCTGCGCCCCATGTTCCAGTCCCTCGCCGAGCTCGAGGGGTCCCTCACGCCCGACGAGCGTGCGGTCGTCGAGCGCTACCTCACCGGTGCAGTCGAGGCGATGCGCACCCTGCTCCGCGGCTGAGCCCACTCGAGTGGCCCCGGGGTCCCCAGGCCCCTTGTGCATACCCGGGCCACTCGAGATACGGGGGGACTCGAGTGGCCCCGGGGTCCCCAGGCCCCCTGTGCATACCCGGGCCACTCGAGATGCGGGGGGACTCGAGTGGCCCCGGTGTCCCCAGGCCCCCTGTGGAGACCCGGGCCACTCGAGGTGAAGGGGGGCGTCAGACCCAGTCGACCTCGGCTGCAGCCGCGCCGCCCGGAGCCAACCGTGCGTAGCCCGGCCCACGGTCGAAGAACGGCTGCGGCGACGCCTCCCGTGCGGCCCGCAACGACTCCCGCAGCGCGTCCGACGCCGCCTCGTCGACCACCGGCTCGTCCCGAGTCCCGGCCGCCACGACGCCGTAGTCGGCCCGCGCCCCTTCGAAGGACACCTTCCCCCAGCGCAGGTCGCGCTCGACCTCGGCATAGGGCCGCTCGAGCGGGTCGCCCCAGCCCCCGCCACCGGTCGTGCGGATCCGGATCACCTGTCCGGCGAGCACCGGCTCGTCGTTGGCCAGCGCGTCGACGATGCGCTCGCTCGGACCGCCCACGTCGACGGTCACCTCGAACGGCCGCCCGGCGCGACCGCCCTTGACGCCCCAGCAGGCGAGGATCGACCGGTCCGCGATGGACATGAAGCTCGCGTCGCGCAGCATCCGGATGTGCTTCTCGTAGCCGAGCCCGCCGCGATACCGCCCTGCACCGCCGGAGTCGACTGCGAGCCCGAGCCGTTCGACGATGAACGGGAAGCGGCTCTCGGTGAACTCCGTCGGCAGGTTGCGCGAGTCGGGGACGACGTGGATCGTGTCCTCGCCGTCGGCGTAGTAGCGCCCACCGGACCCGCCGCCGAGGACCTCGCGCATCAGGTAGTCGTTGCCGTCACGGTCCTTGCCGTAGACGCCGGTGTAGCGGATCGTCTCCTGGTCGGCCGGCATCTTGCCGTCGACCGCCTTGGCGACCACCCCCGCGAGCACCCCGAGGAGGCGCAGGATCACGAACGTCCGGGCGTTCGTCGGCGCCGGGTAGATCGGCGTGAGGAGCGTCCCCTTCGGCGGGAACCTCATCTCGATGAGCGGCACGATGCCCTCGTTGACGTCGAGCTCGGCCATCCGCTCGGGGGTGTCGGCGAGGTTGCGCAGGATGGGCGCGAGCCACTTCTTGAGGAAGTTGCCGCCGACGTAGTCGCCGCAGTGGTTGATCGGGCCCTTCGCCTGGGGGCTGGTCCCGGTGAAGTCGATGATGATGCGTCCGCCATCGTCCGAGGTCTTGGTCAGCGTGATCCGCTGGGTGTGCAGCATCGGCTCGTCGACGCCGTCGTGCTCGGCGTAGTCCTCCCAGACGTAGGTGCCGTCGGGGATCTTCGAGAGGATCTCGCGGCGGTAGGTCTCGGTCGTCTTGTCGAGGATCGCGTCGAACGCGGCCTCGACCGTGTCGCGGCCGTAGCGCTCGAAGAGCTCGGCCAGCCGCCGGGCCCCCATGAGGCAGGCGGAGCACTCGGCGTCGAGGTCGGCGGCGAGCGAGTCGGGCATCCGCGAGTTGCGGGTCATGATCCGCAGAGCGGCCTTGTTGGGAACTCCCGCGTCCCACAGGCGGATCGGCGGGACGGAGAGGCCCTCCTCGAAGACACTGCGCGCGTTGCTCGGCATCGATCCGGGCACGGCTCCACCGATGTCGTCGTGGTGCCCGAACGCCTGGACGAACGCGACGACCTCGCTGCCGGAGAAGACCGGCACCGTGACGCAGAGGTCGGGCAGGTGGCCGATGCCGCCCTCGGACTCGTAGACGTCGTTGTGGAAGAAGACGTCCCCCTCGCGCATCTCCTCCAGCGGGAAGTCGCGGACGATGGGGTGCACGAGCGCCGAGTAGGAGCGGCCGGTCAGCTTGCGCAGCTGGCGGTCGTGGATCCCGGCGCGGAAGTCGTGGGCGTCGCGGATCATGGGGGAGCGCGACGTGCGCGAGATCGCCGTCTCGACCTCCATCTCGACGCTCGCCAGGGTGCCCTCGACGATCTCGACGAGGATCGGGTCGACGGACGTGCCCTCGGGGGTGAGCCGGTTGCCGTGCTCGTACGACGTGGGGAGCCCGGCTGGGTTCACCGCCTCATGCCGTATGCCGCTGGGCTCGCTCCCGCTCGAAGCGGCCCCATCCTGCGGGGCGAGCTTCGTCATGGCGGTCTGGCAGGACAGGCACATGTCAGGCCTCCTTCGTGATTGCGGTGGCGGACCTCGTGATGACGAGATTGCCGAGCGCGTCGACCCGGACGGAGAAGCCGGGGTGCACCGGGACGGTCGAGCCGAACTCCTCGATGATGGCCGGGCCGGCGATCTCGTCGCCGGACCGCAGGTCGGGTCGCCACCACACCCCCGTGTCGACGTAGCCCTCAGCGGTGTCGAAGCAGACGGGACGGCGGCTCTTCAGCGCCCGGTCATGGAGCGGCGGCTCGCCGCCCGCGCCGGCGAGGGGACGCAGCTCCGGACGGGTGATCGGTCCGATTCCGGTGACCCGCAGGTTGACCCACTCGACCTGCTGGGTCGGGTCGTCGCGGAAGTCGTAGCCGTACGTCGCGCGGTGCGCAGCGTGGAAGCGAGAGGCAACGTCAGCGGCATACGACTCGTCGATGGTGCCCTCGGGGGCAGGGACGCGGACCTCGTAGGCCTGGCCGAAGTAGCGCAGGTCGACCGTCCGCGCATGACGATGCGTGTCGCGCGGGAAGCCCTCGGCGTCAAGGGCCTTCGCGGCGCGGTCGGTCAGCTCGTCGAACGTCTTCTGGATGGCCGCGTGGTCGAGGTTCGCGTGGCGGGCGACCGCGGTCTGGACGTAGTCGTTCTTGACGTCGACGGTGAGCAGGCCGAAAGCGGACACGTTGCCGGGGTTCTGCGGGACGACGACGCCGGCGAGCCCGAGGATGTCGACGAGCCGGCACGCGAGGAGCGAGCCCGATCCGCCGAACGTCGTCAGCATGAAGTCGCGGACGTCGAGGCCGCGCTTGACACTGACCTGGCGGAGGGCGTTGGCCTGGTTCCAGGCGGAGATCTCGAGGATGCCCGTGGCGCAGCGGTCGAAGTCGAGACCGAGCCGTTCGGCGAGGGCCGAGATGCCCGCGCGGGCCGCGTCGACGTCGAGGGGGATCTCGCCGCCGAGCAGGTGCGGCGGGATCCGGCCGAGGACGACGTGAGCGTCGGTGATCGTCGGCTCCGTGCCGCCCTTGGCGTAGCAGAGCGGGCCTGGGTCGGCGCCCGCGGACTGGGGGCCGACCTTGAGCGTGCCCTCCGGCGAGATCCACGCGATCGAGCCGCCGCCCGCGCCGACCGTGACGACGTCGATCATCGGGATCTTGCTCGGGTAGGCCCCGACCGTGCCCTCGGTGGTCAGGGTCGGCTCGCCGTCGAGGACGACGCTGACGTCGGTCGAGGTGCCTCCGCCGTCGCAGGTGAGCACCTTGGGAAAGCCGGCTTTCCGTGCGATGAGGCCCGCTCCGAGGGCTCCCGCGGCCGGGCCGGACAGGACCGTCGTGATCGGCTGGTGCACGACCTCGTCGGCAGAGAGCACCCCGCCGTTGCTCTTCATGACGTAGAACGGAAGCCCACGGGGGGCTTCGCCCCCCGTGCTCCCCCCGGAAGACCCGCGTGGCTGACTCAGGAACTCGTCCAGACGGGCGTGGATGTTGGCGACGTAGCGCGAGACGTTGGGCTTGACCGCGGCGTCGACGAGCGTCGTCATCGAGCGCTCGTACTCGCGGTACTCGCGCAGGACCTCCGAGCTGATCGAGACGACGGCGTCCGGGTGCTCGCGACGGAGGATCTCGCGCAGCGCCAGCTCGTGGCTGTCGTCGGCGTAGGAGTGCAGCAGGCAGACGCCGATCGTCGTGATGCCCCGCTCGCGGAACCACCGCGCGGCGGCTACGGCGCTAGCCTCGTCGAACGGCCGGATCTCGTTGCCCTCGAAGTCGAGGCGGCCGCCGACGGTCCGGACATGGTCAGCCGGGACGATTCGAGGGGGTTTGACCCAGAAGTACGAGTTGCCGTAGCCGTCGGGGACCGCCTGCCGGGCGATCTCGAGGATGAACTCGTAGCCCTCCGTGGTGATGAAGCCGAGCCGCTCGACCTTGCCCTCGAGCAGCTTGTTCGTGGCGACGGTGGTGCCGTGGGAGACGGAGGTGACGTCCTCGCCGGAGGCACCCATGACGTCGAGGACCTTGCGCAGCCCGGTGATGAAGCCGTCGGCCGGGTTGCTGGGCGTCGACGGCGTCTTCGTCGTGACGAGCTCGCCCGTGTCCTCGTCGAGCGCGACGACGTCGGTGAACGTGCCCCCGGTGTCGATGCCGATCCTGATCCGTCGCGAAGTCATGGGAAGGATTCAACCCAGCGGGCGGGAGGCATGCGTTGGCACAACCTGCCAACGGCAGGCGCAGTCCACGTCAACTATCGAAAGCCCGGGTGTGCGGCCCGGCACACCTGAAGGTCGGCAAGGGAGTGCCTCCTGGCTCCTAGGCTGGGCTCAGTCGGACCAAGGAGGACCCGTGGCTCGTCACGTGCTCGTCGTCGACGACGAGGAGCAGATTCGCACTGTGCTTCGCGCGTACCTGGAGGCGGATGGGTTCGCCGTCTCCGAGGCCGGCGGCGGGGTGGAGGCGATGCGGCAGATCACCACCACCCATGGCGAGCCGCCTGACCTCGTCCTGCTCGACGTCGGGCTCCCGGACCTCGACGGCCTGGAGGTGCTGCGCAGGGTGCGCGCTCAGTCCGACGTGTTCGTCATCCTGGTGACGGCCCGATCCGAGGAGGTCGACAAGCTGGTCGGGCTGGGGATCGGCGCCGACGACTACATCACCAAGCCGTTCAGCCCCCGAGAGGTCGTCGCCCGGACCAAGGCGGTCCTGCGACGCGCCGAGGTCGATGCCGCAGGGGTCGCCGGCCCTGGCAGGGTCGACAACGTCCTGCGCTTCGAGGGTCTGGTCATCGATGCGGACCGCCGCGAGGTCTTGGCGGGGAGCGAGCCAGTGAGCCTTTCGACGCTGGAGTTCGACCTGCTCGTCGCTCTGGCGAAGGCGCCGGGCCGCGTCTTCTCGAGGGCCCAGCTGCTCGAGGAGGTGTGGGGCTACGACTTCTACGGCGACGAGAGAGTGGTCGACGTGCACATCCGCAGCATGCGCAGGGCCCTGGGGGACGACGCGGCCGCGCCGCGACTCATCGGAACCGTCCGCGGGGTCGGCTACAAGTTCCTCCCCGAGCCTGACGGGAGGCCGGCATGAAGCGCCTGAGCGTCCGACTCGTGCTCTCGCACGTGCTCGTCGCGGTGCTCGGCGCCATCGCCACCTTTCTTGTCGTCCGTCAGCTTGCGCCGTCCCTCTTCGACGAGGGAATGCGCAGGGCAGGTCTGGGCGCGGGCGGGCCGGGGCAGGGCAGCGCCACGCTCCGGGAGGAGTTCGCCAGTGCGGTGAACCAGGCCCTCGTCGTGGGGGCACTTGCCGGAGCCGGCGTGGCTGCCGTCGTCGGCATCGCCGCGAGCTATCGCCTGGTCCGGCCACTCGGGATGGTCCGCGTGGCCACGCGGGCGATGGCGCGGGGCCGCTATGACGTGCCCGTCCCGAAGCCCCAGGAGACCGAGCTGGCCGAGCTCGCCGAGGACGTCAACACCCTGGGTCGCGGCCTGGCCGACGCCGAGACGCGACGGGTCCGGCTCCTCGGTGAGGTCGGGCACGAGATGCGCACCCCCCTGACGGTCATCGACGGCTTTGTCGAGGCGATGATCGACGGGGTCCTGCCGGCGTCGACGGAGCAGCTGGGTCGGGTCAGCGAGGAGGTGCGCCGACTGCGGCGGCTGTCCGAGGACCTGTCCACGCTCTCCCGGGCGGAGGAGGGGCGACTCGAGCTCGTTCTCGGTCGGGTGGAGCTCGGCTCCCTCGTCAAGGCGGCGGCAGACCGGCTGCGGCCGCAGGCCGAGGATGCCGGCCTGCGCCTGCTGCTCGAGACCGAAGCGGGCCCGATGGACGTGGTGGCCGACGCGGACCGGTTGGCCCAGGTCGTGACCAACCTGCTCGGCAACGCGATCCGGGCCACCGATCGCGGCGGGGAGGTCCGGGTGGCCTGCCGTCGCGAGGGGAGGTTCGCGGTGGTCGAGGTGGCTGACTCCGGGGAGGGCCTCGAGCCGACCGAGCTGGCGCACGTCTTCGAGCGGTTCTATCGCGTTCCGGGCCGGCGGGTGGCCAAGCACGAGACCGGCTCCGGGATCGGCCTGACCATCGCACGCGGCATCATGCGTGAGCATGGTGGCGATCTGACGGGGCGCTCACCCGGCCGTGGTCGGGGTGCGACCTTCACCGCCCGGATCCCGCTGGCCTGAGGTCGGCAACCGATCCGCCGGCAGCGCTGACCGGCCGGTCCGTGGGACCGGCCGGTCAGGCAGCTCGTCAGGCGTCGTCGTCGACGAACGGGCAGTCGCCCGAACCGTCGCCGGGGCCCATGCCCCCGCCCGGGCCCATGCGGCCGGCTCCGTCGCCGGTCCCATTGCCGGTCCCATTGCCGGTCCCATTGCCGGGGCCGTTGCTGGTCCCATTGCCTGGGCCATTGCCGGGTCCGTTCCCGGGACTCTTGCCGGGTCCGTTCCCCGTGCCGTTGCCGCGGACCTCACCGGTCGCCCATCCCTCGAACGCTGCGAGGTGCTGCTCGGAGCCCTCCCGCAGGTTCCGGAACAGCGTCTTTGCCGCTTCGTCCGTGGTCGTGGCCTCGAGGGCCTTGAGGTCGGCGATGTCGCGCTTCTCGAGGGCGACGCCGACGTCATGGGCCGCCTCCAGCGACTTGCTGCCCTGGGCGAGCCAGTCGTCGTAGAGCTGCTGGAGCTCGGGGTAGGCGTAGGTGCCGGCCGCCTTCCCTGCCGAGACGTCGCTGACGCCGTAGCGGGTCAGCAGGGACCCCACGGCGTCGAAGTGGCGCTGCTCGCTTCGGGTGATGCGGCTGAACGGCATCGCGTCGTCGTACTTCGCCGCGAGCGCGGCGTAGAGGTCGCGAGCCATTCGCTCCTCCTCCCGGGTGAACTGCAGGTTCTTCGCCAGGGTGGAGTCGACGCTCGTGGCCGTCGCGGCCGCCGGTGTGACCACGTCAGCTGGGCCCGAGACCGCCTGGGCGATACCTTGGGCCCCGGTGGCCGTCACGAGGACCGCACCCGCTGCCGCCACAGCCCTCGTCTTCCATGTCCTCAACATGGTGTCCCTCCTTGAATCGTGCTGCGGAGCCCCCTTCCGGGGCTTCCACTGAAGTCAACGGCCGACGCGTGAAGCGTCGACGGGCGCCAATGTGAAGCCTTCGTGAAGCGAGGAACCACCGCTCCGGGCAGGCTGGGAAATATACCCCTGGGGGTATGGGTTAGGATCAGTGAACAGGCAACCGCCCAGCCAAGGAGCACATGCAATGCGTTTCACGCAGTACTACCTCGACTGCCTCTCCCAGGCGTCCTACCTCGTCGCCGATGACACGACCGGCCAGGCCGTCATCGTCGACCCGCGCCGCGACGTCGCCGAGTATCTCGCGGACGCCCGTGAGCACGGCCTGACCATCGTCGGGATCATCAACACCCACTTCCACGCCGACTTCCTCTCCGGCCACCTCGAGCTGGCCCGCGAGACCGGCGCCTGGATCGGCTACGGCGCTGCAGCCCAGCCCGAGTTCGCGGTCCGATCCCTGCACGACGGTGAGCGCATCAGCCTCGGCGACGTCACCCTCGAGATCATGACCACCCCGGGCCACACGCCCGAGTCGATCAGCGTCCTCGTCTACGAGCACGCCGACGACGAGGTCGCCTACGGCGTCCTCACCGGCGACGCCCTCTTCATCGGCGACGTCGGCCGCCCCGACCTGCTCGCCTCGGTGGGTGTCACCGCCGAGGAGCTCGGCCGGATGCTCTACGACTCGGTCCAGCACAAGCTGATGGGCCTGCCCGACGAGGTCCGCGTCTTCCCGGCCCACGGCGCCGGCTCGGCCTGCGGCAAGAACCTCTCCACGGAGAAGCAGTCGACGATCGGCGAGCAGCGCAAGTTCAACTACGCCTGCCAGCCGATGAGCGAGGAGGCCTTCCTCGACGTCGTCACTGAGGGCCAGTCCGCGGCCCCCGCCTACTTCGTCTACAACGCGACGCTCAACAAGGCCGAGCGCTCGGTCCGCGACACCGACGCGACGATCCCGCCGCTGACCGACGACCAGGTCGACGAGGCGCTCGCCGCCGGTGCGATCCTCGTGGACGCCCGCGACCAGCAGGAGTTCGCCGCCGGGCACCTCAAGGGCTCGATCAGCATCCCAACCGACGGCCGCCTCGCGGAGACCGTGGGCACCGTGCTCGACCCGACCCAGCAGTTCGTCATCCTCGCCTCCGACGAGGAGGCCCAGGAGACGGCGGTGCGCTTCCACCGGATCGGCTTCGACCACGTCCTCGGCCACGTCGCCGACCCGGAGAGCTACCTGCTGGCCCGCGAGGACCGCGTCGAGCGCTCGAGCCGGCTCACCGTCTCGCAGGTCGAGGAGATCTGCGAGAGCGAGCAGGTCCAGCTCCTCGACATCCGCAACATCGGTGAGCTCGCCGGCGGCACGATCCCCGGCGCCGTCCACCTGCCGCTGGCCGAGCTGCCGGGCCGGATGGACGAGCTCGACCCGCAGCGTCCCGTCGTCCTCTACTGCGCGGGCGGCTGGCGGAGCAACGTCGGCGCGAGCCTGCTGCGCGCCAAGGGCTTCACGGACGTCTCCGACGTCGTCGGGGGCTACAACGCCTGGGCGCTGACGCACGCGCTGGCCTCCTGAGCCACGCCAGGCACCGCCACGCAAGGGGGCCCCGACCGCTCGGTCGGGGCCCCTCCCGCGTCGCGGGGGCACCCGGCGAGCTCAGCGGCATACGGCATGGCTTGCTCCCAGCGCGGGACGACCGTCGGTCGCGTGGGACGTGGCGGGTGCCCGGAGTGGGGCGGGGCCACGACGCTCCGGAGGGGGCGGTGAGGAACGGTCGTGCGGCGCCGAGGTCAGCGGACGACGAAGGTGATGGTGAAGTCCGGGTTGGTGCCGCGCACGACGCTGGTGCCCGGCTCGACGGCCCGGACCTCCCACTCGCTCGCGGCGCCCGGCGCCACGTTGACGACGGCGATGACGAGCACGGACGTGCCGGTCACCACCGGGTCGCCGCGACCCGGCAGCGGCACCTGCAGCGTCGTCGTCTGGCCCACGGTCATGGTGAAGGCCGCGCCGTCGTCCTCCGGGCTGATCCGGCGAGGGACGGGTCGAGCCGTCGACGGAGGCGGAGGTGAGGCGTCCGGTGTGGTCATCGGGATCCCGGTGGTCGGTCTGGACTGGCTGGCGATGACGGTGGGGCTCGGCGTTGCGCCGGGCGCGGCGGGGGGCGGCTCCCCGCCCGCGCACCCGGCCAGCAGGCCGGTGAGCACGAGGACGGGGAGCCGCCTCAGGGCCACGGTCGATCAGGGCGCGCTCTGGAGCGCGATCCGCTCGACGATGGTCTTCTGTGCCTTGATCTGGGCCGACGTCGATGCCGTGTTCATCCGGACCGTCTCCGCCGTCAGCATGGCGGCACCGAACGTGCTGTCGGTGATCCCGTCGCCGTCGGTGTCCACCGCGGTGTCGAGCTTGACCGAGCCGTTGGCGAAGTTGAGCCAGGCACCGAGCGCCATCTGGTCGAAGATCACCCACTCGGGTGCCTTCGACGGGGCGTTGAGCACCTTCGTCGCCTTGGCCCGGGTCGACACGTCCGTGTCCTCGTCGAAGACCAGGCTGAGGGCCGCCACGATGTCGAGGTAGCACTCCAGCTGGGCCGTGGTGAAGTCGTTCGGCGCCTTGGTGCGGAACTGGTTGAGCCACCAGCCGTGGCCCTTCGACACGTCGGCGTTGCCGGTGATGAGGACCACGGCCGTGTCGTTGGCCGACCCGCCGTCGTCATCGGTCACCGTCGTCGTGAGCGTGTAGGCGCACGCGTCGGTGTAGGCGTGCGTGGCGCTGAGGTCCACGTCACGGGGCTGCACGCTCGGGCTCTTGAGCGGGTCCGCCGCGGGATCGTTGACCAGTGAGGTCTGGGTGTCGGTCGCCCCGCCGCCCCAGGCCCACTCGAACGTCAGGTCGTCGCTGCCCGGGTCCTCCGAGCTGACGGGGACGGTGAGGTCCTCGCCTGCCTCGAGGATGAAGGCCGAGACGCCGTCGTAGACCTGCTCCGCGGTCGTGTCGATGACGGCCGTCGGGTCGACGTTGGCGACGTTGGCCGTGGTGCTGCCGCAGCCCGTGGTGTCGTCGTCGTCGGCGCACACCTCGACGGTGAACGCGCCGTCGTCGCCGTACTGGTGGTCGACGGAGAAGGTCAGCGTCGCGTCCGGCTGGACGTTCTCGAGTGTGCCGGAGAGCGCGACCGGGGCTGCACCGTCACCGAAGGTGATCGTGGCGGTGAGCGGGTCGAGCCACCCGGGGTCCGTGACGGTGCCGGTCACGGTGACCGTGCCGCCCTCGTCGATCGGGGTGATCGCGTCGACCACGACGGTCGGCGCCACGTTGGTGACGGTCACGGTCGACGTGTCGGTCGACGTGTGTCCGAACTCGTCCGTGATCTTCAGCCCGATCGTGAAGACGGCGTCCTGGCCGACGGTCGTGAAGGTCGGCGTCGCACCGGTGGCGTCGTCGTACTGGCCGTCGTTGTCGAGGTCCCACGCGTACGTCGTGATGGCCCCGGCCGACCCGTCGGTGCCGGACGTGGAGCCGGCGCCGTTGAGCTGCTTGTCGGTGCCCTCGTCGGTCACGTAGGGGCCGCCGGCGTCGGCGGTCGGCAGGCACTCGGCCGGCACGGCGTCGCTGGCGGTCGGGACGGTGTCGAGGTCACCTGTCGAGGCGGTGCCGAGACCGCGACCGGCGAAGGCCGACCAGATCAGGCACCGGTTGGCGCCGCCGTCGGCGCTGATGAGGGCGTCACGGGCCTGGATGAAGTCCGGGTTGGCCGGCGTGGACATCATCCCGTCGAGGACGAGGTCGGCCATCGCCTCGACACCACCCGGAATCTGCGCCCGGATGTCGTAGAGCGCCGAGGCCCAGATCTCGCCGTTGCTGTGGCCGCTCTTGGACATTGTGTTGTACGACTGGAACGTCCGGGTCGAGTTGTCGTAGGCCACCGACCGGATCCCGGTCGTGGCATCGCCGGTGACGTACTCGCCGACGACGGCATCGCCCCACTTGAGGTAGGAGATGACGTCGCTCCAGCCCTCGCCGAGGGCACCGCGCTGGTCGCCACCGTTGTAGCCGAGGTTGCCGCCGCCGACGAGCCGGCCCGAGACGCCGTGGCCGTACTCGTGGGCGATGACGTCACCGTCGATGTTGCCGTCGCGGAACGGCCCGGTCCACATGTACATCTGCATCCGGGGGCTCGAGCCGTCATCGGGCGTGCCGAAGTTGGCATTGTTGAGGCACCGTACGGCAACGTCGTCACCGGGGTTGGGGGTGCCCATGTCGTTGATGCAGCCGAAGTCCCAGCCGTCCTGGGCCTCGGCCAGCACCGGGTCGTTGGCCAAGCCTCCGCGCTCGAAGTTGTTGACCTGGAAGTTGCGGTTCTTCTCGTTGAAGCCGTGGCCGTAGAGCCAGTCGTGCATGACGTTGGTGTAGTAGAACATCGCCGTGATGGCCGCGTCGCGGTCGGCGTCGAGGGCGGCTGCCGAGCCGACGTCGGCCGTGGTGCGCCAGGCGTCGGTGAAGGTGTAGTTGAAGTGCTGGTAGTTCGCGTCGCCGGCCGCCGGTGAGTTCGGCTGGTACTCGTTGTTGAGGTCGTCGTCGTTGCGGTCCTGGTAGGCGTTGACGTTGTTGCCGCTCAGCGCCGTGCCCGTGACCCACGAGCCGTCGAGGCCGGTGAAGGGGACGACGACCCGCGTCGTGGCGCCTGCTGCCTCGGGGTGCTGGCCGGTCCAGACCGTGCCCTCCGGTCCGGCGTGCGCGTAGCGGCTCGTGCGGTCGAGGATCGCTCCGGTCTGGGCGTCGACCACGGTCTCCCACCACTCGTGCCCGGACGACTCGATGTCGGTCAGCCAGGCGAGCCGCAGGCGTCCACGCTCGTCAGCCGGGAACCAGATGAGCTCCGCGGTGACGGGCCGGGTTGCAGCGTTGCCCTGTCCGTAGACGTTGGGGAACTCGCGTTTGCCGGCGTCGCGCACGTCGGCTTCCTTGAGGGCACGCTTGGCCGTGGCGCCCTGTCGGGCGGCCGCCTTGTCGAGGGCTTGGCGTGCCGTGAGGCCAGCCGTGGCGCTCGCGCCACCGGCTGCCCCTGGCACGAGCCGTCCGTCAGCGGACACGACCGTGCCGTCGGTCGCGACGAGCACAGCGAGGTTGGCATCGCGCACGCGCAGACCGTCGACACGCTGCCCGAGGTGGACGGCCGTCGCGCCCGTGGTGAGCTTGAGCTCCGCGGAGACATAGAGAGTCCTGGCCCGGCCGGGGCTGACCCCGAGCTCCTTGGCGTGGGCCCGGGCGTAGGCCAGGGCGAGGTCGCCGGGATCAGCGGCCGCCGCGGGAGCCGCTGCCTCCCCCCGGGATCCCGCGGCTGGCTGGCTGGCGGCCATGACGACCGGGGTCGACATGGTGAGGAACAGGGTTCCCCCGAGAACAACGGATACAGAGCGACGAATCCGCACGATGGTCTCCACTTGTACGCAGGACGTTGGCGTCGACGCCGTCGACGCCGGCCGAGTTGGCGCACACCACGATCCTCCGGCGGGCGTTCGTTGTCAGGGAAACGGCAGAGTGCGCCCGGGTGGTGTGGCGCCGCGCCGGCCCACAGCCGTCGGTGCCCCGCCGCTCCGGCCCTCAGCCGTCGGTGCCCCGCCGCGCCGGGTCGTGCCAGAACGAGCTGGCCGCCGGACGCTCGAGCTCGTCCCGGTGCCCCCGGATCAGGTCGAGGTTGCGGTCGCGCAGGTGGTCGAACCCCTGCCCGATGCTCGACCCGGGCGTCAGGGACGCGAGCGCCTCGGCGGGGTCGAGCCGCGCGGAGATCCAGCTCTCGTGGCTGGCGGCGCGGGCGACGACGTGCCCGATCGGCGTGACGATGTGCGAGTTGCCGAAGTAGATGACGCCGGCCGGGTCGATGCCGGTGGCGTTGGCGCCGATGACGTAGACGTGGTTGTCGTAGGCGCGGGCGCGCGAGGTGAGGTCCCAGATGTCGGCGGAGCGCAGCAGCGCGGACGGCCGGCAGATGACCTCGGCGCCCTGCACGGCCTGGATCCGGGAGAGCTCGGGGTAGTCGCCGTCGAAGCAGATGATCATCCCGATCTTCCCGAGATCGGTGTCGCACACCGTCACCGACGATCCGGGCGTCACCCAGCCGCCCCCGTCGACGGCCTCGGTGCAGAACGGGTGGGTCTTGCGATAGACGCCGAGCAGCTCCCCGGCGGGGTCGATGAGCACCGAGGAGTTGTGGACGACGCCGCGCTCCGCGCCCCGCTCGTAGGTCCCGACCACCACGTGCGCACCGGTCTCCCGGGCCGCCTCCTGGATCGGCTCGATCAGCGCTCCGGGCAGCTCGGTGACGAGGTCCCAGAGCTCCTCCTTCGAGCAGCCGGGCGTGAAGCCGGTCGTCGCCGACTCGGGCAGCACGACGAGCTCGGCACCGGTCGCGTCGACGCAGCGCCGGGTGAGGTCGACGCACCGGGCGAGGTTGGCCCGGATCGACTCGCGGGTCAGCGGGCCGGCCACCGGTGCCACCTGCACCGCCGCCGCGGTGAACGCGCGCATGTCAGCCCCTCCCGATGAGCCAGCCGATGATGACGCCGAGGAAGGCGATGCCCGCGCCGGCGAACGTGCCCATGGCGAAGTCCCTGATGCGCGTGGACTCCTCGGTCGCCGCGGCCTTGCCCGCGTAGACCGCACCAGCCGGTCGTATGCCGCTGGGCTCGCCCCCGCTCGGAGCCGTGGCTCCCGTCGCGGCGGGCTCCACCGCGCCCCCTCCCAGCGCGGCGGGGGTGGGGAAGTGGGCGCGCAGCTCGGGTGGGACCCCGGCGATCTCGGCGTCGAGGGCGGCGAAGAACTGGCCGGCCATCTTCTTCGTGACGCCGGAGAGCATGCGCTGCCCGACGCCGCCGATCGGCCCGCCGACGGTCGCGTCGGCGTCGTAGGTGATCAGGGTGCCGCCGTCGTCGCTCGGGGCGACTCGGACGTCGACGTCGGCGGCGACGGTGCCGGGCGCGCCCGCACCGGAGGCCTTCATGGTGAACGACTCGGGGTGCTGCGGGTTGAGCAGCTGCACCTCGCCGTCGTAGCTGCCCTTGACCGCGGCGACGCCGGCGGTCACCGTCATCGCATAGTGGTTCGGGGCGACCTCGACGAGGCGCTGGCAGCCGGGCAGGGCGCGGGCGAGGACCGCGGGGTCGTGGATCGCGTCCCAGACCCGCAGCGGGTCGGCGGCGAGGGCGGCGGTGCCGGAGATCTTCATGGGGTCGGCTCCTCATGCGCTGGATGGGTCGAGCGGTTGAGCGAGGGCAGCTCGCCTGCCCGGTGCCGGCGGCGCAGCTCCCAGAGGTCGTTGGGGGAGATCGGCATCCGGCTGATCGGGAAGCCCTCGGCGTCCTCGATCGCGGACGCGATGACGGCGGACACCGGGATGCACCCGGCCTCCCCGGCGCCCTTGATCCCCAAGGGGTTCAGCGGCGAGGGGGTCTCGAGGTGGTCGGTCTCGACGTGCGGGACCTCGGAGGCATACGGCATGAGGAAGTCCATGAACGACGCGTTGAGCAGCTGCCCCGACGAGTCGTAGTCCATCCGCTCGTAGAGCGCGCCGCCGACACCCTGCGCGACGCCGCCGTGGACCTGCCCCTCGACGATCATCGGGTTGATCATCGGGCCGCAGTCGTGGACGACGCAGTAGCGCAGGATCCGGATCTCGGCCGTCACCGGGTCGGTCTCGACGATCGCGGCGTGCATGCCGTTGGCGAAGGTCGCCTGCGTCGGCGAGTAGAAGTCCTTGCCCTCGAGCCCGGGCTCCTCGTCGTCGGCGACGGGCGGCTTGTCGGGGTCGAACGTCCCGGCGAACTGCGTTGCCGCCTTGGCCGCCTCGTCGAAGGCGTAGCGGAGCGGGTTGGACAGGACGGAGACCGTCCCGAGCGACATCGCGGTGCCGGGTGCTCCCTTGACCGAGATCGTGCCGTCGGCGATCTCCAGGTCGTCGACGGCCACCTCGAGGGCGTCGGCGGCGATCCGCAGGGCCTTGGCGCGGACGTTGCGGGCGGCGAGCGCGATGGCGTTGCCGGACATGACGGCCGCACGGGACGCGAACGTCCCGACCGCATAGGGCATCCGGCGGGTGTCGCCCGTCGTCACGTGGACGTCCTCGAGGCGCACCCCGAGCTCCTGCGCGACGATCTGCGCGAAGACGGTCTCGTGGCCCTGCCCCTGGGACGTCAGGCCGGTCGACACGTTGACCCGCCCGGACGTCTCGACCTGGATGTGCCCGCCTTCGTAGGGCCCGACGCCGGTGCCCTCGACGTAGCAGCCGATGCCGAGCCCGACCGTGCGGCCCTCGGCCTCTGCGGCCGCGCGATAGGCGGCGAAGTCGTCCCAGCCGACGAGCTTCTTCAGCTTGTCGAGGCTGGCGGGGAAGTCGCCGGAGTCGTACTTGAGCGGCCGGCCGTCCTGGAAGAGCAGGCCGTGGTCGTAGGGCATCTCCTCGGGGAGGATGAAGTTGCGCGCCCGCACCTCGGCGCGGTCCAGCCCGAGCCGGTCGGCGATCGCGTCCATGGCGCGCTCCATCGCGAAGACGCCCTGCGGCCGCCCGGCCCCGCGGTAGGGCGTGACGATCACCGTGTTGGTGTAGAGCGACCAGAACTCGACCCGGTAGGCGCCCGGTTTGTAGGGCCCGAGCAGCTGGGTCGAGGTGATGATCGGGACGATGATCCCGTAGGGCGTGTAGGCGCCGTTGTCGTGCCAGAGCCTGACGTCGAGCCCGAGGAGCCGCCCGTCGTCGTCGAACCCGACGGTGACCTGCTGGAGCTGGCCCCGCTCGTGCGCCGACGACACGAAGTGCTCGCGCCGGTCCTCGGTCCACTTGACCGGCTGGCCGAGCAGGCGGGCCGCCCAGGCGACGAGGACCTCCTCGGGCCAGGGGTGCATGATCTTGACCCCGAAGCCGCCGCCGACGTCGGGCGCGATGCACTCGACCTTCGCGAGGGGCAGCCCGAGCCGCGCTGCCACGGCGGCGCGCACGCCGGTCGAGGTCTGCGTCGAGGAGTACATCCGCAGCTCACCGCGCTCGTCGTCCCACCGTGCATAGACGCCCTTGCCCTCCATGGGCATCGAGGCGCTCCGCTCGATGTCGAGATCGAGGGTGAGCGTGTGCGGCGCGGACGAGAGCGCGGCGTCGACGTCACCCACCTGCTGCGTCATGTGTGCGGCGACGTTGCCGGGGACGTCCTCGTGGACGAGGTGCTCACCGTCGCGGGCGGCCTCGATCCCGACGACCACCGGCAGGTGCTCGTAGGTGACGCGGATCCGCTGGCACGCGTCCTCGGCGACGTAGCGGTTCGTGGCGACGACCATGACGATGGCCTCGCCGACGTGGTTGACCTCGTCCTTGGCGAGGGCGTGGGTGGTCCGGCCGTGGGTGAGCGTCGGGTGCGGGATCAGCAGCGGGAGCGGCTCGGCCATCGCGCCCGTGAGGTCCTCGTGCAGGTAGATGCCGGCGACCCCCTCGACGTCGATCGCGTCGGCGACGTCGATGTCGACGATCCGCGCGTGCGCGTGCGGGCTGCGCAGGAACGCCGCCTCGAGCGCGTCGTGGCCGAGGTCGTCGAGGTAGCGCCCGTGACCCGTGACGAGCCGTGGGTCCTCCCGACGCTTGACAGGGGCTCCGAACATCTGCGTCGTCACGCCGAGCCCCCCTCAGCCACAACAGAACTGGCCGTATGCCGCTGAGCCGGCTCAGCGGCATACGGCACCTGCTGCTCCTCCCGCAGCTCAGCGGCGCGGAGGACGCTCTTGACGATGTTCTGGTAGCCGGTGCAGCGGCAGAGGTTGCCGAAGACGGCGTCGCGGGCCTCGTCGGGGGTGGGGGAGGGGTTCTCGTCGAGGAAGGCCGTGACGGTCGTGAGGAAGCCGGGTGTGCAGAAGCCGCACTGGAGGCCGTGGCACTCGGTGAAGGCCTGTTGGACCGCGCTCATCGACTCCTCCGTGCCGAGGCCCTCGACGGTCGTGATGGCGTGCCCTTGCGCGGTGACGGCGAACATCAGGCACGAGCGCGCCGGCTCGCCGTCGACGAGGACCGTGCAGGCACCGCAGACCCCGTGCTCGCAGCCGACGTGCGTGCCGGTCAGGCGCAGGTCGTGGCGCAGGAAGTCGGAGAGCAGCCGGCGGGCGGGGACGGTGGCGGTGCGTGCCACACCGTTGACGACGACCGTCACCTCGTGGAGGTCCTCGGACGTGCCCTGCTCGGTCGGGTCAGGCATCGGCTTCCTCCCGCGTCGCGTCCGCTGGTTGCGTCTGGTGGGCGGCTGCGACGAGCGCCCGCTTGGTCAGCTCGCCCACGAGCATCCGCCGGTAGTCGGAGCTGGCGTGGATGTCGGACTCCGGGTCGACGTGGGCTCGGACCGCCTCGGCGGCGTCGTCGAGCGCGCCGGGCCAGGCGCCGGAGTCGGGCTCGACGCCGGTGAGGACGGGCGCCAGGTCGAGCACGGAGGGGACGTCGGTCACCGAGACGAAGGAGGCGCGCGCCCCCGACACGGTGCCGTCGGTGACGGTCACCGCGACGCCGACGCCCGCGAGCGCGTAGTCGCCCGACCGCCGGGCGGACTCGAGGAAGGCCGTGCCGGTGCCCTCGACGAAGCAGCCGAACCGGGCCGCCACGACGAGCTCGTCCGGCTCGCAGGCGGTCTCGAGCGCGCCACGGAAGAACTCCTGCCATGCGACCTCGCGGGGGCCGTGCTGGCCGACCGTCTCGACGACACCGTCGGTGAGCGCGAGGATGGCGGGCATCTCGCCGGCCGCGTCAGCGTGTGCGATGGAGCCAACCGTGGTGCCGCGGTTGCGGATCGCCGGGTGGGCGACGTTGAGCAGGGCCTGGCGCAGGACCGGCTGGGCGTCCTGGGCGGCCTCGGACCGCTCCAGCGTGCGGTGGCGGACCAGCGCCCCGACCCGCACCCAGCCGCCGTGGACGGTGATCTCGGACAGGCCGTCGATGCGGTTGATGTCGACGAGGTGGCCCGGTGAAGCGAGACGCATGTTGAGGATGGGGATGAGGCTCTGGCCCCCCGCGAGGATCTTCCCGTCGTGACCGACCTCGCCGAGGAGCGCGACGGCCTCGTCGACGGAGCGCGGTGCGTGGTGCACGAACGGGGCGGGCTTCACCGAACTGATCCTGCCTTCCGGACCTGTGTGGCACTAGAGGTTTCTGTGCGTCGCTGCTCGTGGGGGTTTGGCACAACTTGCCAGCGAAACG
>NZ_JAPFQL010000063.1 GCF_028446585.1 Intrasporangium calvum | reverse complement strand
CCATTTGGGGACCAGGGTCCGCGTCTGGCGGGCCGGGCGGGCGGGTTCTCCGCCATTTGGGGACCAGGGTCCGCATCTGGCGGGCCGGGCGGGCGGGTTCTCCGCCATTTGGGGACCAGGGTCCGCATCTGGCGGGCCGGGTGGGTGGTTCTCCGCCATTTGGGGACCAGGGTCCGCATCTGGCGGCCGGGCGCGGCCTGGCATCACGTCAGCGGCGGCGCACCCACGGGATCAGCGAGATGACGATGAGGGTCACGCCGAAGATGATCGGCCACCAGTACGTCTGGTGCGCCCCAGCGCCCGGGATCGCTCCCATGGTGGGGCCTCCGATGACCCCGAAGACGGTCAGGATGACGCCGGTGAGCGCCCCGAGTCCGGACGCAGCCTTCCCGCCACCTCCCTTCGCCGGTGTCGGCGCGCCGTAATCGCGGACCACGGCAGGCCGCTCAGCAGCCGGTGCCGGTGCCGGTGCCGGTGCCAGAACCGGTGCCGGTGCCAGAACCGGTGCCGAAGGAATCGCGCTCCCGGCCCGCGGCACCGGGTCGGGCTCGGCTTTCGATGCACCCCAGAGCGATCCGGTGACCGTGGCCTTCGGCAGCGGCAGCCGCACGAAACGCAAGGCCGCGAGACCTGGCGGGGGCAGGCCCTCGGACCGGGGGAACGGCTCCTCCCAGTAGAGGGGGCGGACAAATCCGTCACCCCTGAGAGCGAGCGCCTCCTCCCACTCGCCACGGCACTCCGCCGAGGTCATCGAGTGGTTCGACCAGAACAGCTGGAAACTGTCGGCCTCGGCGATCCTCGTGCGCATCCAGTCGAGGGGTGCACCGCTGCGGCGCTCGGACACGATCTCCTGGAGGTAGCCGTCACCGAGGGCCTCAGCGACCGCGACGACACCTTCGACGAGCTCGCCGTCCTCCGGCGCGAAGCAGGGGAAGATCCGCCTGAACCGCCCGACCGGCTGCTCGTGTCGGGCCGCCGGCGCAGTGGCTGCCCCGACCGGGATCGACACAGGGGTCTCGGCCATCAGGATCGGTCCGGAGAAGACCCGGATGTGCCCGCCCACCGTGCGTCCGACGAGATCCGTCGGAGCCCGCAGCAGGAAGGTCAGCTCCGCGATCTCGCCGGTCCACGTCACCGCGGCCTGAGGCGGGTTGCATTCGACGCCAGGCAGGTCGGGCCGGACCACGAGGCCGGCCCCGCGAGGCAGTGGCTGAGTGGACGGGGTCGCGGTGGTCTCGCTGGGAGCTCCGCCGAAGAACGCGCTGACACGTTCGCCCACCTCGGCCGTCTGGTCGATGACGGCGCCGGCCGCGGTCACGATCCGGTCCCCGTGGTGCGCGAAGAACAGCAGTGGCTCCCACACCGCCGGGCGCAACGACGCCGGCCGGGAGATCGTGAACTGCACGTCGTGGTCGAGGCCGGGCACCGGGATCTGTCGCTGGTCGGCCGGGATCGACGAGCCGAGGTGCAGCGCCACGGTCGACCACTCGGACGAGACGGGTTCGTCACCGGCGAGCAGGGCGGCTCGTCCGCGGGCCACGGCCTCCTCGATGACGCCGCCGCTGTCGATGAGCGCCGCGTAGAACTCGTCGGCGAAGACGACCGCCGCCGTGTCGGAGATGGCGCGCCGCATTGCGACGACGGCCGGCACCCCGGCCCGGACGAGCGCCGCCGCGGTGCCCGAAAACGGGTCGGACCCGTCGTTGCCCGCGCTGTCACAGCAGTTGAGCACGGCGAGCCGGAGGGAGGGCGAGCCGGCGAGAATCGCCCCGACGTCGTCGGCTGATCTGCTCGAGACGGTGGTGCCGTCCTCCGCGGTGAGGTCGAGGTGGCCGGTCCCGCCCAGCGGGTGCGCACCGTGTCCGATGTAGTGGAAGACGTGGAACTCCCTGTCCTGCAGCGTCTCTCGGATCCGTTCGAGTGAGGCGGTGCGGACGGTGACGACCTCGATCGCGGCGCCCCAGGTGAAGGGCCGGAGCCGCGACTGGATCTGCATCAGCTCGGCCGCTGCGTCGATGGCGGGCGTGCCGTCGGGCGTCGAGACGGCAAGCAGGATGCGCAGCGGCGTCACGCTCGCCGCCGACGGCTCGCGTGCGGCCATCTCCGTGCAGCGCACGACGGCCCGCCACGGGTCGAGCGCGAGGAAACGGTAGCGGTCCGGATCGTGCAGCAGCTCCCACGGCAGGTGCTCGGCGCCACCCTCGAAGCGCAGCACGACCCGCACCCCGAGCCCGGACTCGAAGGCGCGGACGGCGCTCTTCTCGTAGCGCAGCCGCACTTCGCCGGCAAACAGCGCAGCGAAGAGGGCGGCCCCGACCGCCCGGTCGTCCCCGGACTCGGTCGGCCAGGGCGCGCTCAGCGGGCCGGTCTCGCCGGCGGGGGAGTCGAGCACCCTCGTCTCGAGCGCGTCGCCGCGCCGGGCGACCACGAGGTCGACGTCGAGGTACCCCGAAGGCCTCTCCATCACGTCATGATCGCACCGACTTCCGCACGCGGAGCAGGCTTCAGACAACGTTCCCGTATGCCGCTGGGCTCGCTTCTCGTCGCCGGCTCGCGGCGCGGTGGCTGGCCGCGATGTGCGGACAAGGGTCCGGATCTGGTGGGTCAGCGGGCGAGGGCCAGGGACCCGAGGGCGACGAGCCAGCTGACGAAGCTGCCGACGAGGAAGTACTCGGTCATGTCGTCGATGCCGACTCTGGTGCTCGTCGGCGGGGGAGAGGTCCGGGCCGCGGCCTGGATCTCGGGGAAGCGGAGCAGTCCCTTGGCGGCGATGACGATGCTGGCCGCGCCGTACTCACCGGCGAGGCCGAGCCCGAGGATGACCAGGCGTTCCATCGGCCCGAGCAGGCGCCCGCCCTTGAGCCGGTCGGCCGGTTGCGGGTCGGAGGTCGCGGACTGGGCGGCGACGACCTGGTCCGGCCGCAGCGCCCCGATCGCGAGCAGCACGAGCCGGACGATGATGTTGCCGGTCGCGAGGTTGAAGACGACCAGCCCGGCAAGGAGCAGGACCCGGGAGACGGACACGTCTGCGGCCCAGGGCAGGTCGGCCCAGCGGAGCCACTCCGACAGCGGACCGCTTGGCTCCGAGGCAAACCCGGAGAACGCCAACAGCGCGACGACGAGAGCCGCGAACAGCCCGAGCGGCAGCCACGCCCGCCGGCCATCTGCCTGCGTCCTGCGCGACGTCTCGGTCCATCCGACGAGCGCGACGGCGACCACGACCAGGGCGACGACGTCCGCGACGCCGTGCACCCCGGTCACGACGGAGAGGAGGACGAGCGTGAGGACACCGGCGAGCGGGGCCGAGCCCAGCGGCATACGGCCAGCGGGGGAGCGGACCAGATCGGCCACACCAAACGCGACGAGCGCGAGTGATACCCAAGTCATTTCACGTATCCTGCCGCACGCCACCGACAGTGCGGGATGTCGGTAACGGGCTCACGGCAGCTCACCCAACATCCGCATCGCCTCCATCGCCACTCCGATCCCGTCGCCGCGCACCCGCTGGGACACTGCGGACGGCGTGATGCCCTCGCGCTCGGCGATGTCCTTCTGGGTGAGCCCTTCGAGCCGACTCGCGAGAATCCGCCACGAGACCGGTGACAGCGCACCGAGCACCTGGTCGAGGGTGAGGAGAGCGGCGTTGACTGCGGTCACCTGCGCGGGCGAGTCCGCCTCCGAGCGGAAGACCGTCCGGGTGGTCCGGAGCGCGGCCTTGTCGGCGAGCTGGGCGGCTTCCTCGATCGCGTCGCGGGCCGCCCAGTAGGCGGGGCCGTCGTGGATGCCGCGGGCCGGGTCGAGGACCTGGATGGCCCCGCGCCCGAGACCGAACCGCACGTCATGGGGCTGGAGCGCAGCCCGGATGTGGAAGGCAGCGGTCAGGGCGTCACCGAGCGTGGCGTAGACGCCCTGGAACTCGTCGCCCAGCGTGATCACGGCCGGGTCGACCACTGGCTGGGCGCGGTTGACGCGGCCGAGGACCGCGCCGATGGTGTCGTGCAGGGCTTGGCGGTCCCCGGTGCGGCGGGATTCCACGATGTCACCAATGAGGGCGACTCGTTCAGGCATCCGCTTCATCTTGGCCATATGAAGAGCATAACTTAATCACGAGCAAATGAAGCAGTATGACCGACTCGGCGCGACCCGTCTCAGTCAAGGACGGGCCGTCCCGCCTCGTCCACCTCGGCGTTCCTGACGTCCGGGGTGGACCCGTCGACGTCGAGGTGGCGGCGGTCGTCGCCGGTGATCCAGGCGTAGGTCGCGCCGGCGATGAGGCCACCGATGATCGGTGCGACCCAGAAGGCCCACAGCTGCCCGGGCGCTTCGTAGCCGTTGAAGAACGCCACGGCGGTCGACCTCGCCGGGTTGATCGACCCGTTGCTCACGGGCATGGCGACGAAGTAGGCGAGCGTGAAGGCGAAGCCGATCACGAGCGGCGCGACACCGCGCGGGGCGTCCTCCTTGGTCGCCCCGAGGACCACGTAGACGAAGAACGCCGTCATCAGCGCCTCGACGACGAGCACGGCCCCGAGCCCGAAACCGTCTGGCGACACGTCGCCGTAGCCGTTGACGGCGAGGTTGCCCGCGGACGGCAGGCCGCGGCTGGAGACGAGCCCGGCCAGGGCGCCACCGGCGAGCAGCCCACCGACGAGCTGCGCCCCGACATACGGCAGCACGTCGGCCCAGTCGAAGCGCTTGGCCACGGCGAGCCCAATGGTGACGGCGGGGTTGAAGTGCCCGCCGGAGACGTGGCCGACGGCGTAGATCATGCAGGCGAGGACGAGCCCGAAGGCGAGGGCGACGCCGAGCAGGCCCACACCGACGGGCTCGGGCGGGTTGGCGGAGAGCGATTGCGTGACGATCTTGGCGTTGAAGATCGCCGTCCCGCACCCGACGAAGACGAGCCAGAAGGTCCCGAGCGCCTCCGCCCCCAGTCGCGAGCTCATCCGTGGCTGGTACATCGGGTCTCCTTCGTCGAGGCCGGGCGTCCTTTCGGCAGCGTAGTAGACGGGGGTGACCGTCCGGTGCGAGCGAGCCACCCCGATGCCGTATGCCGCTGAGCGCCCTCCCACGGACCGGCGCGGCGCCACCCCTCCCAGTTTCGCCGATCGGGCCCGGGACCGTTGTCCTGCGCGCTGGCCCGGCGCCGCCCACGGATGGGTGTGCGGGGCGTATCGTGCGGATCCAACGCGGAGGAAAGGTTCACGAATGGCGTCTATCGAGGCCCTGCCGAGTCGGCTGCGGGCGGTGGCTCGCCGGCTCAGGTCGGTGGGTCGGGGCGGGGTCGCGGCGACCGAGTCGCACGCTCCCGAGGGACCGGCCGCCGAGGCGGCGCCAGTGACGCCGGAGGGTGATGACGCGCGGGAGATCCATCCCTTCGCGGCGGACCTGCTCGAGACAGGGATCTTCGACGCGGGCTTCTACTCGGTGGCCGCGGGCCAGACCTTCCAGAGCGAGGTGGAGGCCGCGTCGCACTTCCTGTCGGTCGGGATGCGACGGATGCTCTCGGTCCATCCGCTGGTCCACGTCCGGCAGCTGCCGCGTGAAGTGAAGGACCGGTGGCGGGACGCTGACATCGGGGCCGTGCTCGACCATCTGCGGGGCGACCCCTCGCAGCTCGCCCCGCTCGGGCCGCTCTTCCACCCGCGCCTGCTCCCACAGCTGGGCAACGCCAGTGGGGAGGGCACAGGTCACTCGAACCCAGGGGGCTGCCTGGGGAGGTTTCTCGAGGCCGCCGACGACGACACGCTGCTGCCTGCGCCGGGGCGGACCCTCCGCTGGGGTACGGTCCGCGGGGCGACGGAGAGCTATGTCCGCGAGGCCTGGGTCAACGCCAAGCTCCGCGCCGCGCCGACCACCCGCACGTGGCCGGCCGCCAAGGAACGGCAGTGGCGCGAAGAGGCCTCCGAGGTGCACCTCGCTGTCCGCGACGCCGCGACAGGCGGGTCGCCTCGGGTGAGTGTGATCCTGCCGGCGTCTGGCCGTGCGCCGGGGATCGGCGACGCGATCAGCTCGGTGCTGGCCCAGACCTGGGGGGGCTGGGAGCTGGTTGTGGTCGACGACGGCTCGGAGGACGCGACCGCTGGGGTCGTCCGGCCTCTGGCGGCCGACGACCCCAGGGTCCGGCTGATGACCCGACCGCCCGCGGGAGTGTCCGCGGCTCGCAATGCCGGCCTCGGGGCGGCGAGCGGGGAGTTCGTGGCCTTCCTCGACACTGACCACCGTTGGGAGCCGGACTTCCTCGAGCTGATGCTCAAGGGACTGGATCGCACGGGGGCGAGCGCCGCCTACGCCGGCATGGAGCTGAGGACCGACTCCGGTCCGCGCTACCTCGGCCGGGGCGGCGGCCTCGAGAGCCTGCGACTGCGGAGCCGCATAGACCTCAACGTCCTGGTGGTGCGCCGTTCACGGCTCACCGAGCTCGGTGGTTTCGACGAGGAGCTTCGCGGGGCGGGCGACCACGACCTCGTCATCCGGCTCGCGCAGCGGGAGGAGCCGCGGTTCCTGCCGTTCATCGGCTGCCGCCGTGAGACCTCGCCCGAGGGCGACGCGGACACCGGCCCCACCGACGAGGACAACTGGCAGTTCGCTGTCATCGGCAAGCACCTGGTCGACTGGGGCGCCCTCCAGGCCAGTCCCGCTGAGGCAGCGCCAGGACGCGTCTCCGTCGTCGTCCCGACCTACCAGGACCAGGCCATGACGGCAGTAGCGGTGGACTCGGTCCTGCAGATGCCGGGTGATCTCGAGGTGATCGTCGTCGACAACGGCTCGGCGGTCGAGACCGGCGTGGTCCTGGCCCAGCTGTGGGCAGGCGAGCCGCGCGTGCGGGTCCTGCACCTGCCACGCAACCTCAACTTCGGGATCGGCTCGAATCTCGGGGCGGTCGCGGCGACCGGCGAGTTCGTCTTCTTCCTCAACAACGACACCCTCGCCCCAGCCGCGGGGATCGACAGGCTCGTCGACCGTCTCAGCGACCCTCAGTGCCTCGGGGTCCAGCCGCTCCTGCTCTACGGGGACGACTCGATCCAGGCTGCGGGCGTGATCTTCCTCGCCAACAACCACCTCCCCGTGAGCCACCTGGCGGGGATGCCCCCGGAAGACGCCCGCAACGTCGGCGACCTCCGGTTCTCGGTGGTCACCGCGGCGGCGCTGCTCATGCGCCGCGCCGACGTCGTGCGCCTGCGCGGCTTCGACCCGCGCTTTGTCAACGGGATGGAGGACATCGACCTGTGCCTCCGTGCGGGCCAGCAGGTGCCCGGAGGGTACTTCGCCGTGGAGCCCGGGGTCCGGTTCCAGCACCTGGAGAGCAAGACACCCGGGCGGGGCAGGCATCTCGACGGCAACCGGCGGCTCCTCATGGAGCGGTGGTGGGACCGGCTGCCCGCCCCGGAGCACGACAAGCTGGCCGCGGCGAACCTGCGAGTCGCGCGGATCCCCACCGATGGCCGCCTGATCCCGGTGCTGCGCCCGCTCTATGTCCGGGACCGTGAGTCACCAGCCCTGCGCTGGGGGGTGCGCTACGCCTCGAACGGGGGACCGAGGGGTGATCGCTGGGGCGACACGAGCTATGCCGAGTCCCTGACCGCGGCACTGCGCCGCACGGGTCAGGAGGTCGTGACCTACCGGCACGGCGCCAACGCGGACACGGCGCACGTCCTCGACGACGTGAACCTCGTGCTCCGTGGCCTCGACCGGGTCCCGCCGATCCCGGGCCTGGTCAACGTCCTGTGGGTGATCAGCCATCCGGAGCTGCTGACGCCGCTGGAGGTTCGCGGCTACGACGTCGTCTTCGCCGCGTCGACGTCGTGGAGCGAGCAGTTCTCCCGTCGCGCCGGCCGCGAGGTCCGTCCGCTGCTCCAGGCGACGGACACGACCCGCTTCGCCTCGCGCGCACCGGGGGAGCCCCTCACCCGTCCCGCGGTCTTCGTCGGCGGGAACTACTCGCGCCGCGAGCGGCGGGTCGTCAGGGATGCCGTCGAGGCGGGAGTCGACCTGCGCGTCATCGGCAGCGGCTGGGACGGCAGCATCCCTTCGCCGCTCATCGAGGCGGAGCACGTCGACAACGCGGAGCTGTCGGAGGTCTATCGGGGTGCATCGCGGGTCCTGGCCGACCACTGGCCGGAGATGGCCGAGCTCGGTTTCATCCAGAACCGGCTGTTCGACGCGGTCGCGTCGGGCGCCCGGGTCATCTCCGACGACGTGGTCGGCCTGCGCGAGGTCTTCGGCTCGGCTGTCCAGACCTATTCGAGCCTCGACGAGCTCCGCCACCTGTGCAGCCCGGAGGGTGCCGCCCGGTTCGGCACGGACGAGGAGATCCAGCGGCAGGCCGAGGAGGTGCGGGCGCAGCACTCGTTCGACGTGCGGGCGCGCACGTTGGTCGAGGCGGTGGAGTCGCTGAGACAAGCCAACTGACCATGCCGTATGCCGCTGGGCTCGCTCCCGCTCACCAGCCCGGTGGGGCGGGCGCTCAGTCCGCGTAGGGGCAGACGGAGTAGATCTCGTCGCAGGTCACCTTGAGCCGGAGGGCGCCGCCGACACCGGAGCCGCCGCCGCCGAGGCTGAGGGTGTTGATGCCGAGGATCCGGCCTTCCCGGTCGAGCAGCGGCCCGCCGGAGTTGCCGGGGTTGATCAGGGCGGAGGTCTGATACCAGTCGTCCTCGACGCGGGAGATGATGCCCGTCGTGACGCTGCCCTCGAGCCCGAAGGGGGAGCCGATGGCGATGACGGGATCGCCCACCTTGGCCGGGGGCGCGGCGACGAGTCGCTTGAGCTCACTGGTCATGAAGAGGAGCGCGAGGTCGTTCTTCTCGTCCCAGCCCGACAGCAGGGTCTTGTACTTCTTGCCGCCTCGCGAGATCGAGGCCTTCGGGCCGTCGCTGTAGGTGCAGGCCTCGACGACGTGATAGTTCGTGATGATGGCCGTTTCGTAGCCCTTCTTCAGCTCCATCCAGACCGGGAAGCCGGACCCGAGGGAGTTGCCGCACTGGACGGTGACGACCGACTGGCGCACTTCTTGGACCACGGCGGCGGTGTCGAGGATCTTCCCGTTGGCGGTTTCTGCGGCGTCGTGGGCGCGCATGGCGACCTGACGCGCGCCCATCACTGAGGACTCGAGCTCCTCGAGCGTCGTCCCGGCAGTGGCCAGCTCGGAGGTCAGTTCGCGGATCCGCTCAGCGTCGTCCTGCTGCCGCTGGACGAGGTAGCCGACACCGGCGGTGTTCGCGAGGAGCAGGACGACCGCCAGACCGAGTCCGAGCGGTTTCAGGGATCGGCGCCGTCGGCGGGGAGGCTCTGCACCTTTTCCTGGGGGCGGGGGGCCGACCGAGGCCTCATCGCCGGCGGCCGGCTCCACGATCGTCGTGGTTGTCGGCTCATTTTCCACCACGTCAGTGGCCATGACGACGCCCGGGTTCTGCGACGGTTCCTGGCTGTTCATCTCGTGGCCCCCTGACCGGCCGAGCGTGTGCTCGTCGAGCGAATCCAAGGACCGAGTGGTCCGGTCCGCTCGCTGGGGGCTCATCCGCCCTCGGCGGGGGGCGCAGGCTCCGTCGTCGGGTCCGTCGTGGCCGTCGGGTCGGCGGTTGCCGTGGACCGGGTGGTGAAGAACGGCGGGCTCGAGATCTCCGTCGCGGTCGGCGCCACGGTCGGCTCTCCGGTCGGCTCCTGGGTCGGTGGTGTCGTGGAGACCCCGGTCGGCGTGGTGTCCAGAACCGGGCTCGGGTTCCCTGAGCCGCCCGGGAACGTCGCAGCGCCCGGCGCGATGACGCCTGGAGTGGCGATTCCGAGGGTCGGCTCGCTGGTCCCTCCACCGCTGGCGTCCTCGCCGAGCCGCCCGCCGATGGCCTTGAAGACGGTCTCGCCCCAGAGCAGGCCGCCCTGCGCGTTGACGCTCGGGGGATCCACGATGGAGACGAACGAGTTGGGGTCGCCGGCCTTGCGGAAGGCGGCGGCCACATCGATGGTCAGCAGGTCGTTGGCCGCGGCCCACTTCTGGGTTGCCTTGCGCACGGGGGCGATCTGGTCGTCGGTGTTCGGCGCCTGCAGCACGACCGCCACGGGCACGTCGGACCACTTCGCGCGGATCGCGGAGAGCGTGGTGTCGAGGCGGCCCCCGATGGTGGAGGCCTCGTCGTCACGGCCATAGCTGAGCAGGACGGCGTCGGGCTCCTCCGGGACGAGGAAGCCGAGGCGCTCTGCAGCGTAGTTCGCGCCGACCCCGGTGCGGCTGCCGTTCCAGATCACCAGCGACGGCCCCGACTCGCCGTAGGTGAGCTCCTTGTCGTAGCGCGTCGGGTCGGTGGGGTCGAGGTTGCGCAGGGCCACCTGCCGGGTGGAGCCGGCGAGGTCACCGAGGACGGAGACCCACTCCCCGTCCTCGTCCCCGGTCCCGTCGCCGAGCACGGCCAGGACGAGGTCACTCTGGCCCGTGAGCAGCTGGCTCGCGTCCGTCACGGGCTCTGCGGTGGCCGCCGGAGCGGAGGACGACCGGGCCGCGTTGGCGGTCGGCGAACTGCTGGCCGCAGGGTGGGGGTCATCGTCCCCCCCGATGAAGAAGACGACTGCGACGACGATGGCCACATTGATCAGAAGGGCGATGAGCCCCAGCGACACATCGGTCGCCCGGGATCTTCGCATGCGCACATTGTGCCCCAGCCCGGGGACGCCAGTGGCCTGGTGTGCATCCGAAGGGGCCGGTTGGGTACATTGGGCCCGCTCTGCGGGTGCTCCCGCTTGTCAGCGTCAGGGGTGCTCATGTCCATTGTCCGAGAGGTTGTCGCGGACCCTCGCACCGCTGTCTGGCACCTGCGCAAGGGCGGCGTCAACCAGCTGCGGACCTGGGCTCGGCGGCGTGACCTCTTCGGTCGGCCCGTCAACTTCAACGGGCAGCAGGTTCTCGGCGCTCCGGAGTTCCCCGCCTGGCCGCTGCCGGACCGCCCGCCGCGGCGACCGGACCTGCGGGTGGGGGTCATCCTCGACGACTTCAGTCGGCTGGCCTTCCGCTACGAGTGGGACCAGGTCGAGCTGACACCCCGGGCCTGGCGAGACCAGGTGCTCCAGCCGCGTCCGATCGACCTGCTCTTCGTCGAGTCGGCGTGGCACGGCAACGGCGACGCGTGGCAGTACGCGCTGACGGGCTCGAAGGCTCCGAGCCCCGATCTGCGTGAGCTCGTGTCGTGGTGCCGTGAGCAGGGGGTCCCCACGGTCTTCTGGAACAAGGAGGACCCGGTCCACTACGAGGACTTCCTCGACACGGCCAAGATCTTCGACCACGTGTGGACGACCGACTCGGAGCGCATCCCGTCCTACGTGGAGGACCTGGGCCACTCGCGCGTCGGTGTGCTGCCCTTCGCAGCGCAGCAGTCGATCCACAACCCGATCCGCCCGACCAAGGGCCACCAAGCCCGCGACATCGCCTTCGCCGGCATGTACTTCGCGCACAAGTACCCCGAGCGACGCGAGCAGATGGACCTCCTCCTCGGGGCGGCCGAGCGAGTGTCCTCCCGTATGCCGCTGGGCTTGGAGATCTTCTCCCGTTTCCTGGGGCACGACGACCGTTACCAGTTCCCCGGTTCGCTGGGTGACCGCGTCGTGGGGTCGCTGTCCTACGAGCAGACGCTCTCGGCCTACCGCGGCTACAAGGTCTTCCTCAATGTGAACTCGGTCGTCGGGTCCCCGAGCATGTGCGCGCGACGGATCTTCGAGATCACCGCCTGCGGCACGCCGGTCGTGTCGACGCCGAGCGCCGCGATCGGGGAGTTCTTCCCCGGCGATGAGGTCATCCAGGTCTCGGAGCAGCAGGAGGCCGAGTGGACGCTTCGGGCGCTGTGGAACAGCCCAGAGCTGCGCGACCGCATGGTGCACCGCGGCCAACGGCGCATCTGGGCGGAGCACACGTACACCCGCCGTGTGGACGACGTTCTCGCCGGCGTCGGGCTCGCCACGCACCAGGTTAAGCGGCCCACGGTCAGCGCCCTGGTCTCGACGAACCGCCCGCACCAGCTCGACCATGTCCTCTCGACGCTCGCTGCCCAGCAGGACGTCGACCTCGAGGTGGTCGTGCTGACCCACGGCTTCGACGGCGCGGCCACCGTGCGAGACAAGGCAAAAGCACTCGGGATCGCCAACCTCGTGGCCATTGAGGCGCCATCGGACCTGCCCTTGGGAGCGTGCCTGAACCGTCTGGTCACGGCGGCCTCGGGAGACGTCGTCGCCAAGATCGACGACGACGACCTCTACGGCCCTCACTACCTGCGCGACCAGCTCAACGCCCTCGACTACTCCGGTGCGGCGGTCGTGGGCAAGCAGGCGCACCACATGTACCTGAAGGCCGAGGACCTGACGATCGTGCGCTTCCCCGAGCGGGAGCACCGCTTCACCGACTTCGTCATGGGACCGACCATCGTGACCTCCCGCGACGTGGCCTTGGCTCATCCCTTCCCCGAGCTTGGCAGGGGAGAGGACACCGGCTTCCTGCGGGGGATCAGCGACGCAGGGGCACAGATCTACTCAGCGGACCGCTTCGGCTTCATCCAGGTCCGAGACACCAACGCCGGCACCCACACCTGGGGTGCTACGTCAGCAGAGTTGCTGGCCAACGGAAGGGTTCTCGCGCAGTCGAGCGCCGACACTCACATCCTCAACTGATAGACAGGGAAACAGCGTGACCAGCAAGACAGTGGCCGTCATCGGTTTGGGCTATATCGGCCTTCCAACCGCTGCCATCCTGGCGTCGAACGGGACGCGCGTTGTCGGCGTCGACGTCAGCGATCGTCACGTCAACGCCGTCAACCGTGGCGAGGTGCCCTTCGTCGAGCCGGACCTTGCCACCCACGTCGCTGGTGCTGTGAGCCAAGGCCTCCTCAGCGCTCAGAAGGAGACGCCCAAGGCCGGCACCTACATCGTCGCCGTGCCGACGCCCTTCAAGGAGGGCTACGCGGCGGACCTCAGCTACATCGACGCCGCGACGGACGCGATCATCCCCCAGCTGAGTGGCGGAGAACTTCTCATCCTGGAGTCGACGTCTCCTCCCGGGACGACCGAGCACATGGCACAGCGCGTCCTCGACGCCCGCCCCGACCTCTCTGTCGATGGAACGAATGAGCGGCCAGTAGTCCACTTTGCCCACTGCCCGGAACGGGTCCTGCCTGGCCGGGTCATGATCGAGCTCGTCACGAACGACCGCATCATCGGTGGGCTCACGCGTGAGGCCGCAGAGCGAGCTCGCGACCTCTACGGCATCTTCTGCCAGGCCCAGATGCACCTGACGGACGCCACCACGGCGGAGATGGCGAAGCTCACGGAGAACTCGTTCCGCGACGTCAACATCGCCTTCGCCAATGAGCTCTCCATCATTGCCGAGCGGCTTGGCATCGACGTGTTCGAGCTGATCGAGCTGGCGAACAAGCACCCCCGCGTCAACATCCTGCAGCCCGGACCCGGCGTTGGCGGCCACTGCATCGCCGTTGACCCCTGGTTCATCGTGAGCGCAGTCCCCGAGGATGCGCGGCTGATCCGCACGGCCCGCGAGGTCAACGACCACAAGCCGGAGGTGGTGCTCTCGCGCGTCATCGAACGGGCCGACCGCTTCAAGGAGCCGGTCATCGCGGCTCTCGGGCTAGCGTTCAAGCCGGACATCGACGACCTGCGGGAGTCCCCCGCGCTCGAGATCACCAAGCAGCTCGCGCAGCGTCTGCCGCACGCCAAGATCCTGGCGGTCGAGCCCAACGTGGAGCAGCTGCCCACCTCACTCACGGCATTCGAGAACGTTGTTCTCGAGGACACGCTTGCCGCTGTCGAATCGGCCGATGTCGTCGTGCTCCTGGTCGATCACAAGGAGTTCAAGCTCCTCGATAGGGCCGCTCTAGCCGAAAAGGCAATCATCGACACTCGAGGGGTCTGGCGCTGATGGGGCCGCTGCACGAGCGGGAAGAGACCGATTTCCAACTGATCGAATGGCGCCAACCGTCCTCGTCGACACCAAGTCGCTTCCGAGGTTTGCTGGTGGCCAACGCTTACCCGAGCGAAGCTGCCATCTACCGGAACGGGTTCCTCCATCGCAGAGTGCTGGCATACCGAGAGGCAGGAGTCGAGACGGAGGTCTTCTACCTGCACCCGCCGGCGACCGAATCGTATGAGTATGAGTATGAGGGCGTCCGTGTTGTTGTTGGAGACGCCAGGGCATATGAGCGACACATTGGTGAGAATTCCTACGACTCATACATGATCCATTTCGCTACGCCCAGCATGGTTCGCCCGTTGCGGACAAATTCGGTGACTTCGCCGATCACCATTTGGATCCATGGCTTCGAGGCCGAGAGTTGGCATCGTCGCTGGTTCAATTTCGTGTCGGACCCAGCGACGATCAGGGCAGCAGTCCGCAAGAAGCGTGAGTACTATGATGCGCAGTTGGCATTCATGCGGGAACTGTATACAGACGACTCGCTCGACCTCAGGATCGTAAACGTGTCGAAGTGGTTTCAAAACTTCGTCGTAGAGCCAGATGCTGGCGTAGAACTGTCGCACGGTGAGGTGATTCCAAACTTCATCGACGACAAGATATTCGAGTATAGGCCAAAGCTCGAGGACGACAGACTCAAGATCCTTTCGATCAGGCCGTATGCCTCGCGCAAGTACGCGAACGACCTCACGGTGAAAGCTATACAAGAACTCGCGACGCGCCCATACTTCAGCCGACTGCAGTTCACGCTCTATGGAGAGGGTGCCCTCTTCCATGAAACGATCGCCCCGCTCGATGGTTTCGACAACGTGGCCATTCACAACCGCTTCCTCGCCCAAGCCGAAATTCCGAATGTGCACGGCGAGCATGGCATTTTTCTCACCCCTACCAGGTTCGACTCCCAAGGTGTTTCTATGTGCGAGGCCATGAGTTCTGGCCTGGTGCCCGTCGGTACCGACGTGTCGGCTATCTCTGAGTTCGTTGCGGATGGCGTGTCCGGACTGCTTGCCCCGTCCGAGGATGCGATCGCGCTTGCTGACCAAGTCGAGCGCCTCTACTTCAACCCCGAGCTCTATCTCCGACTCTCAGCCGCGGCAACTGAGTCGGTGAGGGCCTCGTGTGGGCGGGGAAATACCATTGAACGGGAATTGCTCCTGATCCAAAGAGGTGTGCGTCGTGCCTGAGGACCTGGCGGCAATGTGGGAGTCACGCTACCGCTATCTGGAAGCTGAGCTCGAGGCCATGATGTTGGGCGTCGCCGACGCAATGGAAAAGAGCGCGCGGCACCGCGGCCGCGGGGGTGATCTGACAGGTGTTCGTGTGGTTGTCGAACGCGTACAGGATTCAGTCACTGCGACGTTCTTGACAGAGGGGCCACACGCCTACTACTGGTTCGAGTTGTTCCACAACGATCTGTTGGTCGACAGCACTTCTCGCAGCCTTCGCAACACGCATACGTGGGATGTGGCGCCGGAGGGTCGGTACCGGGTCGAAGCCTATGCGATCCCCGCTGGGAAGCCCGAGTCCACACCAATTTGCATGTCCGCGCGCGTCGCCCAAGGGGTTCGATCGTGATCGAGAAGAATATTCGAGTCCTGGTCTATGGTCACATAAATGTGAACGTCCTCGACGGTTCTTCCTTCTTCCTGGCCGCAGTCACGTCGATGCTTGCTTCTGACCCCGGCATCGAGGTCGATCTCTTGTTGAGCAATCCACTCCGGAGGCGTGATGTCATCTCGGAGGTTCTTCACTATCCGAATGTGAGGGTCCTCGATCCGTTTGCTGACGGACTCCCTCAGATGGGGCTTGCCGGACAGCTGGATGGCGCTGGCATGACCGAGCTGGAGGCCGGGGAACTGCTCGGTCGAGCTTGGCGTACAGGCAGTTACGACGCGGTGGTCGTCAGGAATACGGAGAGTGCTCTAGCGCTGTCCCACGCTGAGCCGTCTGTTCGCCCTCACTTGCTCGCCTATGTAACTGGGTTCGTCGACAGCGCCGGTGCCTCCGCGCAGTTGGCCATGGACCTCGTCAGCCTCACTCGGCAGGGTGTGCTCCTCTGCTCTCAAACGGACGAGATGCGCGAGGAGCTGTCGGCCTTCCTGCGAGGCCATGGAGAGGACCCCAGAATCGTCACCCTTTACCCGATGGTGCCGGATTCGCCGATCAAGGTTGCTTCCGCTGCCCGCCCCGAGGCGGCAAGCCGATTCGTCTATACCGGTAAGTTCTTCCGAGACTGGAACCCAGTTCAGATGATCGCTGGCTTCAGGGAAGCTCGCCTCGTCGAAGGCGGGCTGGAGCTCCATGTTGCGGGTGACCATTTCCGGCCCGATCCAGAGTACTCCACGCTTATCCCTGAAGTGCGATACCTCCTTAAGAACAGTGAGGGGGTAAGTTGGTATGGCGGGGTGAGCCGGGATTCGGCTCGGGCGATTATATTGGCGAGCCATGTCGGCATCAGTTGGCGGTCAGGGCGACTGTCGGAAAGTTTAGAACTTTCCACCAAGGTTCTTGAGTATGGCGCCTTGGGAAGGCCATCTATCGTAAATCCCACGGAGATGCATCGAAAGCTGCTTGGTGACGACTACCCATTCTTCGCGGAATCGATGTCAGACTTTGTTGGGGCACTGCTGTTAGCTAATCGCGATGTGGACGCGTACCAGGAGGCGTCCGCGCGAACCGCGAGCCTTGCCGCGGATTTTACGTACTCGGCAGCTGCCGAACGGTTCACCCCAGTTCTGATGGATCTAGTCGGGGAGAAGGCGCGACCGTATGCTCTGGAGACGTCACTCAGCTTCTCAAGGAATGGGAGTCCCCAGGATCCTGTGGCCTCCTTTGTAGCCGATCTTCGCCATGTTACCGCTGGGGAACTGTTCGAGATGGCACACCGGTCGGGTGAGGTGCAACGCCTTGGACCCTATGTACGAATTGATTGGAGTGCTGGCATCTCGGAGAGTGAGGCGCAGCCTGGAGCAATTGGGCTCGGTCTGCTCGATCTGGCGTTCGAACGGGCCGCGCACCGGTCAGCAATAGATCGAGTCCCAGCCGTGCTGCCTGCTCTCCATGTAGATGACCCCGTCCCGTCAGGCTCTAGGGATGCAGACAAGGTTCGGGACCTCAAGAGGTCTGTGAAGTCACTGGAGGCCGAAGTCGCCGGACTTCGCAAGAAGCTGACGCATGCACAGGCGCAGCGTGACATCGCGGCTCAACGTTTGAAGGCGCTGCGAAAATCTCGTCTGGGGTCACTTCAGGTGAGATTGTGGAAGGCGCGCGCCAAACGAAAGAGGTAGCAGCCTCGGCTGGGAGGTGCTCGCGAATGGAGGGACCCCTGCACGTGGATAGACTGCGTTCCTGGGGTGGCTCGATGACGAGAAGATGGTGGGACGTGGGGTTGCCTAATGAGTGCGGTTGGAAGTCGCCGCTTTGTCGAGAGGCGGTTTCAGTTGCGTCGAGGCGCTTGGGATGCGCAAATGTCCTCCACCGCCGAAGTTAGCGCATCGTATATGTCGGGGGTGTAATGGAACGGGGCCGCACCCCATCTGTGGTTCTTGTCTGTTCGGACGTTTAGCTCTCGGCCGATCACCTGTTGGAACGAGGCGCCTTGGAGGGCATCCAGGTATTGAGCGACTGTTTGGTTGGCGCCGGCTCCGGTGAGGCCGAAGCTGGCTGGCGCGGGAGAGCCGTCGGCATCAATCTCGGCCCAGGGCGGTGCGACGACCACGAGACGATGCAGCAGGTTCCGCTCCTCCAGGAACTCGCGCCATGGGGTCAGGGCTGCACGGAAGCGTTTGAGGTGCTGGCGGGAACCGAAGGCGTATTGGCGGTACCCGTCCAGAGCTGCGTGTGCTCCGGCCTTCCGGAGCTCGACGGAGTCGGTGACGACGTGCCCGTCGCTGCTCTCGTAGAAGCCAAGGCGCTCGTCGACCAGGTCCCAGAGGAGCAGGTCGATGCGATCCGCGTGTTCGCGCAGGAGCGGGAGCAGGCCCGACTCCGCGTCTGTCTCCACCTGGCGGAGTTGGAAGGGCGAGAGCCCATGGCCCTCGGTCAGGGGGACCGGCCCAGGCGGGGAGAAGGCGCTGACCAACGACGAGCGGGCGACGTAGCGCAGCAGAGAGAACTCGCCCTTGTCGAGGAACTCGAAGGTGTCGCGCGAGACGCAACTGCCATAGATGAAGGTTCTGATCACGGCCCGCTCAGATCGAGGGCCGGTGGCGGGGGATGTAGCGCTTCGAGGTGCTGTCGTGCACCGCGACGTGCGTGAACTTGAGCTGGGCGCGTGCGTCGGCGAGCAGCTTCTCGGCCTTGTCGTGCTCGCCCTTGGAGATGTTCCAAGCCCACCAGCGGTAGGCACGGGCCGTCTCGTAGGCGGGCCCGTCGAGCACCATCTCGCCCTTGTGCAGCCAGATGGCCCGGGTGCACATCTCCTCGATCGTCTGCGCCGCGTGCGACACCAGGAAGATCGTGCCGGCCTCGCGGCGGATCTCGGCCATCCGGGCCTCACTGCGTTCCTTGGTCGCCGCGTCACCCGTCGCCAGCGCCTCGTCGATCAGCAGGATCTCCGGCCGGGCTGAGGCAGAGATGGCGAAGCGCAGCCGCGCGCCCATGCCGGAGGAGTAGGTCTTCATCGGCAGGTGGATCGAGTCACCCAGGCCAGCAAGGTCGACCACATCAGGGATCGCAGCCTCCACCTCTCGAGGCGACTTCCCCATGGCGAGCAGGCCGAGCCGAACGTTGGCCATCCCCGACATCTCTGGCATGAGAGCCGCGTTGACGCCGAGGAAGGAGGGAGTGGCCGACGCCAAGACCGTCCCGCGCGTCGGTGTCTCCAGGCCCGCGATGACCCGGAGCAGAGTGCTCTTGCCGGAGCCGTTGTGGCCGACGACGCCGATGGACTCGCCGGAGCGAGCGACGAAGGTGACGTTGCGGACCGCCTTGACGGTCACCTGCCGCGACCAGCCGAGGCTCCTGAGGGCGCGGCCCACGGGACCCCGGCCGCCGCCGCTCTTGTCGCTCGTCGGCACGCGGTAGTGGACTGAGAGGTTGCGGACCATGACGGTCGGCTCGCCGATGGGCACCTCGATGCCCTTCTTCGGGGTTTCCTCCGGGAAGCCCTCGGGCAGCTCTAGCCGACCGGTGTTCTCGCTGACGTCAGGCACGGCCGTACTCCTCCTCTGCCTGCCAGAAGTAGAGGAAGCCGAAGAGGGGCGTCACAACCGCCCACGCACCGAGGGTGAACCACAGTTTCAGATCCGGCGTCGTGCCATAGACGAGCAGCTCGCGGGACAGCTCGATGGCGCAGTAGGCCGGGTTGAGCTGGACGATCTCGAGCATCGTCGGGTGGGTGATGAAGCGGTCCAACGAAAACATCACACCGGACCCATAGAGCCAGAAGCGGGAAATGAACGAGAGCACGTGCTTGAGGTCGGGGATCGCACTCGTAAGGCGGGCGGCATAGAAGATCAGCCCGGCGTTGAACATCATCAGCATGACGAAGACGACGGGGAAGAGCGCCCAACGCCAGGTGATCACGGCATGCGGGGGGATGACGGTGATCATCAGCAGCATCGTGACGATGACCGGGATCATCGACAGGGTCTCGCGGATGAGCAGAGCCAGGGGAATCGCGGCCCGGGGGAACGAGAACGCCTTGATGAGGTTGCTTCCGGCCTTCATGACCCCGGCGCCGCCGGTCAGTGAGCGAGAGACGAAGGAGAAGAGAAAGACGCCTACCAGCAGGAAGCCTATGTAGTTCTCGACGCCCCGGCTCGTGCCGAGGATGACCCCGAAGATGATGTAGAACGCGAAACCGTCGAGGATCGGGCGCCCGATGAGCCACAGGTTGCCGAGGATCGTGTCCTTGTTGCCGGAGAAGGCGCGCGCCCGTGAGTCGGCCCAGATGAAGTGGCGCCGCTGGTGCAGGCCCCAGAGGTAGCGGCCCAAGGTGGGCCGGACGCCCACGGGCGACAGCCGGCTGATGTCGACCCGCTCCAGGTTGATGACGTCGACCTCGTCGAGCGGCGAGCGCCGGTGCGGACGACGCTGCGACTCACGAGCCACGTGCCACCCCCAGCCCTTCATAGATCGCCCGATAGGTCTCGGCCTGCGCCGCCCACGTCCGGGTCCGGGCGAAACGGTGACCGCCAGCACCCAACCGTGCCACGAGGTCCGCGTCGGCTGCCAGTCGGGACAGGGCTGCAGCGAGCGCCGAAGCGTCGCCAGCAGGGGCCACGAGCCCGGTCCCGGGCGACTCGACGACCTCTGCCAGCGCCGGCAGGTCGGAGGCCACGACCGGTCGTCCCAGGGCCATGGCCTCGATGGGCTTGAGCGGCGTCACGGTGCGGCACACCTCGGTGTCGAGGCGGGGCACGACGAAGGCATCCAGCGCCTGGTGCCACCGCACCGCCTCCGACGGCGGCACCCGCCCGGGCAGGACGACGGCGTCCGCGATGCCGAGGCGTTCCGCCAGCCGACTCAACCCCGGCCGAGCCACGCCGTCCCCCGCGATTGCCAGGCGCACCGGCAGCCCCTCTGAGCGGAGCAGCGCCACCGCGTGCACGAGCACGTCGAAGCCCTCGTAGTCCACGATCGACGAGACCGAGCCGACCCAGAAGCCGTCCTCGGGGAGCCCGAGCGCCGCGCGAGCCTCCACGGGCGTCTCCGAGCGGTCCAGCAGCGCGGCGTCCACCGCGTTGGGCACGAGGGAGATCCGCTCCGCCGGCACACCCTGGGCAACGAGGTCGTCGCGCAGCGCCGTCGACAGGGTCACCACGTGGTCCGCGGCGAGTGCCATCTCGGTCTCCCGGGCGCGAGCGAGCAGGTAGCGCTCGCTCGTCGCGGCGCGCGCCTGGTCCTCCGGTGGCCTCCGGGCGAGCCACGACTTCTCGAGCTGCCCGCGCACCTCATAGACCCACGGCACCCCGAGCGACTCGGCGGCCGCCTGCGCGGTGAGCGCGTTGGGGTAGTGCGTCGTCGTGTGCAGCACCGTGGCGCCGAACTTCCGCCCCCGCTCCACGACCGCCTCGACCGTCTGCTCGAGCCGTTCCGCGGGGGTCGCCGCGAGGCTTCGCGGCACGACGCGGCGGTAGGTGATCCCGTCGACGACGTCGACGTCACGCGCGTGCGGCAGGCCGACGACGACGGGGTAGCCGATCCGCGTCATCGCCTCGACGGTCATCCCCGCCGCGGCCTGCGCCTTCAGGATCGCGTGGCTGCGCAGCGAGTAGCCGGACTGCGTCCACGGCAGGGAGTTGATGAGCAGATGAAGCGGCCGTATGCCGCTGAGCTCGCTCCCCGACGCCACTGACCTCGCCGGGCGGGCTGGCAGACGGAACCCCGGCGTGAGGAGGTCGCGCTCGGAAGCGAGCACAGCGGCATACCTCTGACCGCCGCGTCGCGGCGACGTGGCAGCGACGGTGGCCGCCTCGCTGACCTCACCCCGTGCCCAGGCGGAACGCGCGCGGAGCAGGGGAGTGGCGTCGACCGGGGCGGTGCCGCCGAGGACGATGTCGATCTCGGCGCCGACCCGCCTGGCGACCCGCGAGCTGGGCTCGGCCCCGGCCAGCGACCGTCGGGCGTCGGCGGGGTGGTCGGCGAGGAAGTGCGCGAGGGCGTGCCGCACCGACGTGGGCGACCCGCCGGACAGCAGCGCGGACGCCACTCGGGTGCGGACGGGAGCCGGCAGCCGGCGCAGCGTCTGCACGGCGAGGAGCATCGGGTCGTCCTGCGCGTGGCGCACTGCGGTGCGACCGAGCAGGACGAGGTTGCGGGTGGCCGTGCGGACCGAGGTGGAGCGGTCAGCCACGCCGGCTCGCGATCCGCTCGAGGACCGCGAGGTAGCGCGTGGCCAGGCTGTCGTCGTCGGCGTGGACCTGCGTCCAGCGGCTCGGCTCCGGACCGATGAGCAGGCCGCTCGGGTCGGCGACGAGCTTGGCCCACGTCTCGGCCAGCGAGTTGGGGTCGCCGGGGGTCAGGGTCGTGCCGGCGCGGGTCTCGCGGATGATCCGGGCCGCCTCGCCGTCGACGACACCGGTGATGTGCAGCCCGATCGACATGGCTTCGTAGAGCTTGGACGGGACGGTCACCGACAGGGCCGGCCAGGGCCGCAGGTGGACGAGCAGCGTGTCGGCCCAGGCGTAGTGCTCGGCGACGTCCTGCCGCGGCACCTGCCCCACCATCTCGATCGGCACGTCGCCCTTGTCGGCCATCTCGGCGACCGCGTCGTACTCCGCGCCGGCGCCGACGATGCGCAGTCGGATCGGGACGCCGGCGTTGTGGGCCTGACGCGCCGCGATGACCGCCTGGCCGAGGCCCTGGGCCCGGCCGACCGTGCCGAGGTAGAGGACGTGCAGCTCACCGTCCGGCACGCGGGGAAGGTGCCGCGGGTAGCGGGGGACCGGGTGCGCGCCGTTGCGGATGACGTGGACCTCGCGCAGGCCGCGACCGCGCAGCGTCTCGGCGAAGGTGTCGGTCGTCGTGATGACCGCGGCGGAGCGGCGCTGGATCGTCGACATGCCCATGCTGGCGGCCTTGATGAGCTGGGAGTGGAGCATCGCCCGGGCGCGCCCCGGAGGCACGACGTCCTCGTCCCACTCGTCCGCCACGGCGAGCAGGTCCGGCCACGCGTCGCGCATCTCGGTCACGAGCGGCGCGCGCAGGGTGGCCGCGACGACGGCTCCCGAGCCGAGCGTCGGGATGGCGGGTGCCGTGGCGACGACGACGTCCGGCCGGTGCCGGTGCAGGCGCTGGACGGCCAGCCGGGTCGTGTCAGCCGCCGTGACCACCTGGTCGACGATGCGCGTGCCGAGGGCATGGCCCTGGGTGCGGAAGTGGGCGCGGTGGACGACCTCGCCATAACGGCCCAGATGGACCTGGCCGGGCTGCGGATACGCCGAGTCGTCGATGAGCAGCTCGCGCGGCTGGTGCGGCGGGGGAGTGATGACGGTCACATGGTGGCCGCGGTCCCGGAAGCGTCGGACGAAAGCGCCCCATCGCTGCTGCGGTGCTCCGAGCTCCGGCTCGTAGTTGTGCGTGAGGAGCAGGATCCTCATGTGCGAGTGTGAGTTACGTACGGCGACACGTGACAGTCTCTTGGTTCCCCTGTGGCCCCCTGAGCCGGGACCCTCGGAGGGAGGGTACCGGAACCGGGCAAGCTGTTCGACTGTCTGGCGAACGAATGGCCATCTTGTGACCATCCGGCCGCGGCGGCGTCAGTCCTGGTAGTCGTCGACCGTGTCGTTGCGCAGGGCTTCACCGAGCGCGTCCATGCCGGCCTCGTCGACGATGTCGATCGACGCCCCCTCGGGACTCGTGCCGAAGCCGGAGAACGGCGCCGTGATGAAGCGGACGTCGCGGCCGCGCAGGCCCTTCATCGCGAACGCCTCGGACCGCATGGTGCCCACGTCGAGGTCCTGGTCGACGATGAGGTTGCTCGTGGCCGCGTCGATGAAGTCCTTGAGCCGGATCGGGTTGGTCAGGGTCTCCTTGCTCAGGGTCTTGAGCATGAGGGCCTTGATGAAGGCCTGCTGGCGCCGGCCACGCGAGATGTCACCCTCGCTGAGCTGCTTGCGCTGCCGCACGAAGATCAGGGCCGTCTCCCCGTCCATGTGCATCATGCCCTCGGTGAAGGTGACGCCGTTGCCGGTCGACCCCTCCTCGACGTTGACGTCGACACCGCCGACCGCGTCGGTCATCCGCTTGAAGCCCTCGAAGTCGACGATGGCGACGTGGTCGATCTCGACCCCGAGCATGTTCTGCATCGTCTGGACCAGCAGCGGGGAGCCGCCGAACGCGAACGCGGCGTTGAGCTTGTTCTTGCCGTTGTCCGGGATCGACACATAGAGGTCGCGCGGGAAGTGGATCAGGGTGACGTTGTGCTTGTCCTCCGGCACGTGGACCAGGACCATCACGTCGGACCGGGACCCGGAGCGACCCGGGCCCGCGTCGCTGCCGATGATCAGGTAGTTCGTCCCGTTGCCCGCCGGCTGCTCGATCGCCTCGCCGGCGTCGTTCGTCGGCCCCGGCACGTCAGGCAGCAGCTGCTCCTGCTTGATGTTGGACGACACGATCTGATTGAGCCAGACCAGGTAGCCACCCACCGCGAGCACGGGGACCAGGAGCAGGATCAGGGCGGCCACGAGGACCTTCCGGTTGCGGCGCTTCTCTCGCTGCCGGCGCTGCGAATCGTGGCGGCTGCCGCGTCCGCCGAGGAGGTCGTCGCCATCCTCGGGGTCTGCGTAGCCGGCGTTGTCGGGCGTCGTGGGAGGGCCATAGGTGGACACGAGTCGCCAGTGTAGGAGACGGGAGTGTGCGGCTCTGTCCAATGGCTTGGATCCGGGTGCGGCCCGCCGGTGCCTGGACGAATGTCTGACTCAGCCTGCGCCGAATCCGTACGGATGGCCGATGACCCTGTTGTGGGTGGCGACCTAGGGTCCTTGCGTCCACCTTCGTCAAGGAGCCCGCCCATGCTCGGTCCCGCCCTGCTCGCCGCTTCGAGGTCACCTCGAGTCCGCCACGTCGTCTCGACGTCACCGGTGTCCCGGTCGCTCGTCGACCGTTTCGTTGCTGGGGAGGCGGCGCCCGACGCCTTGGCCGCGGTTCGCGCCCTCGCTGCGCGGGGTCTGCTCGTCACCATCGACCACCTCGGCGAGGACACCACCGAGCGCGCCCAGGCGGAGGCGACCCGCGATGCCTACGTGGCACTGCTCGTGCGGCTCGCGGACGAGGGTCTGGCGGGCTCAGCCGAGGTCTCCCTGAAGCTCTCGGCGCTCGGTCAGGCGCTGCCGGGAGAGGGCGGCCGGCTGGCGCTCGACAACGCCCGGGCCATCTGCGAGGGGGCAGCTGCTGCCGGGACGACCGTCACCCTCGACATGGAGGACCACACGACCGTCGACTCGACGCTGTCGATCCTGGCGGCCCTGCGCAGCGACTTCCCCTGGGTCGGTGCCGTCGTCCAGTCCGCGCTCTTCCGCACCGAGGCCGACGTGCGGGACCTGGCCCACCCCGGCTCGCGCGTCCGGCTCGTCAAGGGCGCCTACCGTGAGCCGCGCACCGTCGCCCACGTGCGCAAGGCCGAGGTCGACGAGGCCTATCGGCGCTGCCTCGCCGTGCTCTTCGCCGAGGGGGCCTACCCGATGGTGGCCTCGCACGACCAGACGATGATCGACGAGGCGATCCGGCTCGCCGCCCTGCACGGCCGTGGGGAGGACGCCTACGAGCTGCAGATGCTCTACGGCATCCGCACCGCCGAGCAGGACCGCCAGGTGGCCGCAGGCCGGCGCATGCGCGTCTACCTGCCCTACGGCCAGGACTGGTACGGCTACTTCATGCGGCGCCTCGCCGAGCGGCCGGCCAACGTCGGCTTCTTCCTGCGCGGGCTCATCGCGCGCTGAGCACCACCCCAACCTCCCTCGCCCCCAGCACCAAGGAGAACGCCCACCCATGGACGCAGTGACCCACGTCCCCGCACCGGTGAACGAGCCGGTCCTCGACTACGCCCCCGGATCCCCTGAGCGAGCCAACCTCGAGGCAGCTCTGGCAGAGCTCGGATCGACGCAGGCCGAGTTCCCGCACGTCATCGGCGGCGAGCGCGTCACCGGGGCCGGCGAGGAGATCTCGGTGCGCCAGCCGCACGCCCACGCCAAGGTGCTCGGCACGCTGCGCAACGCCACAGTCGAGGAGGGCCAGGCCGCCGTCGACGCCGCCAAGGCCGCGGCTCCCGAGTGGCGCGAGCTGTCCTTCGACGATCGGGCGGCGATCCTGCTCAAGGCGGCCGAGCTGCTGGCGGGCCCGTGGCGGGCCCGGCTCAACGCCGCGACGATGCTCGGCCAGTCCAAGACGGCCTACCAGGCGGAGATCGACGCAGCCTGCGAGCTGATCGACTTCTGGCGGATCAACGTCCACTTCGCGCGCCAGATCCTGCAGGAGCAGCCGCCGCTCAACTCCAAGGGAGTCTGGAACCGCTCCGACTACCGGCCGCTCGAGGGCTTCGTCTACGCGATCACACCGTTCAACTTCACGGCCATCGCGGGTAACCTGCCGACCGCTCCCGCGTTGATGGGCAACACCGTCGTGTGGAAGCCGAGCCCCACCCAGCAGCTGGCCGCCTCCCTGACGATGGAGCTGCTCGAAGAGGCCGGGATGCCGCCCGGCGTCATCAACCTCCTCACCGGCGACGGCATCAACGTGTCCACGGCTGCCCTCCAGGACCCGGACCTCGCCGGGATCCACTTCACCGGCTCGACCCCGACCTTCCAGCGCCTCTGGAGCGAGGTCGGTGCCAACCTGGGTCGCTACCGGACCTACCCGCGCCTCGTCGGCGAGACGGGCGGCAAGGACTTCATCCTCGCCCACCCGAGCGCTGACCCGGCGGTGCTGCGCACGGCGATGATCCGCGGCGCGTTCGAGTACCAGGGCCAGAAGTGCTCCGCCGCTTCGCGGGCCTACGTCCCCGCGTCGGTCTGGAAGCTGATCAAGGACGACCTCGTCTCGATCACCGACGGCCTGGCCCAGGGCGACGTGACCGACCTGTCCAACTTCATGGGCGCCGTCATCGACGACCGCGCCTTCGCAAAGCACAAGTCCGCGATCGACCGTGCGCACGCCACGGACGGCGTCGAGGTCGTCGCGGGCGGCACGTACGACGACTCCGTCGGCTACTTCGTGCGCCCGACCGTCCTCGAGATCGGCGACCCGACCGACGAGTCCTTCCGCACCGAGTACTTCGGCCCGATCCTGTCAGTGCACGTCTACGACGACGCCGACTACGACCGTGTGCTCGACCAGATGGAGCGGTTCGCCCCATTCGGGCTGACCGGCTCGATCATCGCCCAGGACCGCCGGGTCATCGCCGACGCGACCCGCCGCCTCCGTTTCGCGGCCGGCAACTTCTACATCAACGACAAGCCGACCGGCGCCGTCGTCGGCCAGCAGCCCTTCGGCGGCGGGCGGGCCTCCGGCACGAACGACAAGGCCGGCGCGGCGCAGAACCTGCTGCGCTGGACGAGTGTGCGCTCGATCAAGGAGACCTTCGTCCCGCCGACGGACCACCGCTACCCCCACATGGGCTGACCGGCCCCCGTTCGGGCAGGGAAATGCGAGCCG